>NZ_JAYMSC010000019.1:0-161131 GCF_038900775.1 Paraburkholderia sp. JHI869 | reverse complement strand
ATGCAGGACTGGATTCACGAGCGCACGTCCGCAGCGGGATACGGACGTTACGAGGTTTCGGCGTACGCACAGCCGGATCGCCAGAGCCGGCATAACCTCAACTACTGGCGCTTCGGCGACTATCTGGGCATCGGCGCGGGCGCGCATACGAAGCTCTCGTTTCCCAACCGCATCGTGCGCCAGGCGCGCTACAAGCATCCTGCGACCTTCATCGAGCAGGCGCGGGCGGGCACGCCGATCCAGGAAGAGCACGAAGTGAGCGCGCGCGATTTGCCGTTCGAGTTCATGCTCAACGCGCTGCGACTCGTGGAGGGTTTTCCGGTGCATCGCTTCATCGAGCGCACGGGCCTGCCGATCACGACGATTGAACCGGCGCTGCAGGAAGCCGAGCGGCGCGGACTCATCACGCGCGATTACGAAAAGATCGCGCCGACCGAATTGGGGCAGCGCTTCCTGAACGACTTGCAGGCGCTGTTCCTGAAAGACCCGCACTGAGGTCGACCTGGATCGACTGGGCGAGTGCCGCCGCGCTTGCGTTTCGGGTTACAATGCGCGGCTCCGGAGGTGTGGCAGAGTGGTTGAATGCACCGGTCTTGAAAACCGGCGAAGGGGTAACCCTTCCGTGAGTTCGAATCTCACCGCCTCCGCCAATTCGTGAAACCTGGCGCATCACAGCGCCAGCGTGTCGTCAAAGCGCCGGCCGTCGGGCCGAAACGCCGCTGATCAACGCAATGCTGTCCCCGCGCCACGTGAGAATGCGCGCCCATCGGCGGTCCATCAATAATCAGGATGGCGAACTATTTATCGCGATAGCAGGCCGCGCTTAGCCATGTCGCGGCTGCACCCGTGCGGACGGCTCGTCGGCGCGACACGGCATTAGGGGTCGAACCCACAAAACGATTCAGCAAACTGTGCGCAATTCACTAGGTGAAAACCCTAATCATGAGGTAAAATCCTACCCATCGATGGGAAGATCACCATGCCGCACCAATACCAACTGCTCGAAAAATTCGCGTTTTCGCTTGTCGTCCTGTTCGCCGTGATGTGCTCCAGCTACATCGCGTGGGAAACCTCGCCCAACCTGCGTGACAATTTCCAGGTCGGCAAGGAGCTGTTCCTGAAGAGCGGCGAGTACTCGTACGCCTGCGCAACGACCACCGCCGATCCCTGCGCGCAGTTCCCGGTTGAATAAGCAGCCTTAAGCACCCTCGTCGTTTCGCCCGTCCCGTGCGGTACGCGGGAGAGTTCTAGTTGCTTCCGGCTGCGTATCGTCTAAGCTCGATTCAGGTTCCGCTTCCGAGCTTGTTCGACATGCTCATCCGCGTCCAGTTGTCTTGCGGTTCATCCGCACCTCGCGCCTTCCTCGCACGGCGCCTCGGTCTGGTTTTGCTGTTCGCGATTCTCGGGTGCCTCGGCGCCTGTACGATCACGCCGCCGCCCAAACCGCTCCTCGTCATTCCCCCCGCGGCGATCAACAGCGCCTCACTCGACGACTACCGCACTACGGTCGCGAAGCATATCGTCGCGCACAACCCCACCTACGTTCTGCACGGCTCGCCGCAGGCGATGCTGCGCTCGCTCGTGGTCGTGTCGTTCACGGTCAATCGTAATGGGCAGATCGTGAAGTCGTCGGTCTATCGGACCAATGGCGACGACGAAGCCGAAGCCACCGCCCTCGCCACACTGCGCCGTGCCGCGCCGCTGCCGCCACCGCCCGGCGGCCTGCTCAATTCCGCGGGCCAGCTCGATATGTTCGAGGACTGGCTCTTCAACGACAACGGCAAGTTCCAGTTGCGCACGCTCGCTACGCCACAAGCGCAGAACTACCAGTGACCCGCCTGCTTTGGCCGCCTGTTTTGGCCGCCTGCTTACGCCCGCCTTGCTGCACGGCGCGCACGGTCGTTATAATTTTTCGCTATCCCCAGCCGGCGCCCGCCGGCCATGCTTCTCGCCACGCGCCATCCGCGCCGCCGCGTGAGGCTCCGACCGCGCTCCCGCCCTTTCGCGCCTATCGGCGCGCGCCCTGCCCGGTCAGGAATCAACGCGCACAGCCCGTGCTGTGCAATGCATACTGGCGAAGCGTCGCCGGCTGACGGACGCCAGAGCGTCGAACGCCCACCACGCGCCCCGCCACGCTTCGAGCCTGAACAAAGACGCCCGCGCGAGCCTCGCAAAGCTCAGGCGTAAGCGCGTCACAACGACTGGAGACCCTTGCATGTCCACTTCACCCATTTCGCCCGCGCGCGCCGACGAGGCAAACGCAGCGAAGCAGCAAAGCACTGCGCGCGTGATCTTTGCCAGCTTTATCGGCACCGCAATCGAGTTTTACGACTTCTATGTGTACGCAACGGCCGCCGCGCTCGTGATCGGCCCCGTGTTCTTCCCGCACGGCTCGGCCACGGCGCAGGCGCTCTCGGCGTTCGTCACCTTCGGCATCGCGTTCGTCGCGCGGCCGATCGGCTCGTTCATCTTCGGACACTTCGGCGACCGCATCGGCCGTAAATCGACGCTGGTGGCGTCGCTGCTGGTCATGGGCCTCTCCACCACGCTGATCGGCTTCTTGCCCGGCTATGACGCGATTGGCAGCCTCGCACCGATCCTGCTGTGCATCCTGCGCTTCGGCCAGGGCATTGGCCTCGGCGGCGAATGGGGCGGCGCCGCGCTCCTCGCGACCGAATACGCGCCGCAAGGCAAGCGCGGCTGGTTCGGCATGTTCCCGCAGCTCGGGCCGTCGGTTGGCTTCCTCGCTTCGAATGGCCTCTTCTTCGGGCTCGCCTCGACGCTCTCCGACCAGCAGTTCCGCGACTGGGGCTGGCGCGTGCCGTTCATCGTCTCGGCGGTGCTCGTCGCGCTCGGTCTGTACGTGCGCCTGAAGATCGCCGAAACGCCCGCCTTCAAGGCCGCTGTCGAGCGCGACGAACGCGTCAAGGTGCCCGTCGCGACGCTGCTCTCGCAGTACTGGTGGCCGACGCTGCTCGGCGCGCTCGCCATGGTCGTGTGCTACACGCTCTTCTACAACGCCACGGTGTTCTCGCTCTCGCACGGCGTGACGGCGCTGCACATTCCGCGCCCGACCTTCCTCGGCATGCTGTGCATCGCCGTCGTGTTCATGGGTATCGCCACGCCGATCTCGGCCTGGCTTTCCGATCGCTTCGGCCGCAAGCCGGTGCTGATCGTCGGCTGCATTCTGGCGATTCTCTCGGGCTTCACGATGGAGCCGCTGCTCGGCAGCGGCGCGACGCCGCTCGTGCTGCTGTTCCTCGTAATCCAGCTGTTCCTGATGGGCGCCACGTTCGCGCCGATGGGCGCGCTGTTGCCCGAGCTGTTCCCGACCAGCGTGCGCTACACGGGTGCGGGCGTGGCGTACAACCTGGGCGGCATTCTCGGCGCTTCGGTCGCGCCGTATATCGCTCAGGTGCTGGCCGCGCGCGGCGGTCTCTCGTGGGTCGGCGCGTATGTGTCGATCGCGGCCTGCGTGAGCCTGTTCGGTGTCCTGTGCATGCGTGAGACGCGCCACAGGTCGCTCACGTAACGCGTTGCCGCATTAACGAAAAAGCGGAGCCCGCCTCGCGGACTCCGCTTTTTTTGTGTTCTTCCGTAGCGCCTTTTTGATCGCTTTGGGCAGGCGCGATGCGTGTCTATACTCGATTCAACAGGCGGGGAGCGATCTCCCGGGGGAGCCGACAATGAACCTGCACCTGAGCAACGCCGACATTGTTCTGATCATCGCCCTCGCTCTGGGCATCTCCCTTCTGCTGGCGTTTCGCCTGCGCACCGCAAGTTGGCGCGCGGTCCTGCTCGAAGCGCTGGCGGCGAACGCCGCGGCAATTGCCGCGGTCGTCGCGATTGAAATGCTGCTTGCCTGAAGGCCGCCGTGCCGCAAACGCCGCGCCGCTCAGTGAGTTGAGGGGCGATCAGCGATAGTAATAGCCGTGATGGTAGCCGCCGCCGTAGTAGCCGCCGGCCGGCACCACGACGCAGCCGCCCAGCGAGGCCGCGAGCAATGCGCCGGCGATGAGGGTAAGCGTCAATCGTTTCACAGTTTTTCTCCCTTCAAGTCAGTGTCTGTGTCCAGCCATGCGATGTCGGGCTGGACGGTTACGATTGAACACGACGGCGAAGGCGTGAGGCGTTGCAATTTGTAAGCAGCGGTATGGCCCATGTAACAGCACGAGCGCCCAAAGCCTTTTACACGCGCGGCGAGCCGCGCGCATGCAATACAAGCGCGACACTTTTAACAAGCTCGTAATGTGAAACCGCCGGGAAAGCACGCGGCAAGCATGCGCCGTCCCGCGAAAACTCAAGCGGCGTGCACGCGCGCTGACTGCGCAGATGCGCCGCCGTCGCGCGCCGGGTAGATGCGATCGACGGCATCGATCGCTACCTGCACGGGCGGCACGTGATGGCCGTCGCCGATCGAGATCGAGCGATTGGGCGCACGCACGCCGCTGTGCTCGGCGTCGGTCGAAACGAAGACCATCACGGTCGGCTTGATGAGCGCATGCGAGAGATGCACGAAGCCCGTGTCGGTACCGACCACGAGCGCGCAATCTTCAATGCGCTGTGCGACCTGCGAAACCGTGAGGCGCGGCAGCACCGTCGCACCTGGGATGAGCGCCGCAATCTCGCGCGCCGTGGCGTGCTCGTTGTCGCTTCCCCACGGCAGTTCGATACGCAGGCCACGCGCGATCAAGGCATTGCCCAGCTCGCCCCAATGCTCGACTGGCCACTTCTTCTCGTCTTTCGAGGTTGCGTGAAAGAGCAGCGCCGTGGGCGCGTCAGGCGCGGGCAGCGCGGTGCCGTCGCGCGGAATGCGCATCTGGAATTCAGGCGGCGTGTCGACCGTGTAGCCGAGCGCTTCGCTAGCGCTGATACGCATGCCGTGCCACGCATCGCACTTCGGACGCGGCCCGAAGCGGCCGTTGTACGCGAAGGCTGCGCCGCGCTCGCCGAGGTCCTGCGAGAGATAGCCGAAGCGGCGACGCCCGCGCGCGAGAAACGCGATGATCGCGCTCTTGTACACGCCGTGAATGTCGACGATCGCGTCGTAGCGGTACGCGCGCAGTTCCGAAATCGACGCCCAGATCGACTTGAAGTCGCTCCAGCGGCGCGCCTTCTTGAAGCGGCGCAGCGGGGCGCAGAGCACGCGGTCGACGCCCGCGTTCCAGCGCACGATGTCGGCAAAGGCCTCGTCCGCGGCCCAATCGACCTTGACGCCAGGAAAAGCGCGCTGCACGTCGGCAACGACCGGAAGCGCCTCGACGATGTCGCCGAGCGAAGTCACTTTGACAATCAAAACTCGTTTCATTGTGCTGCGGACCGCAAGGCCCGATATTCCAGTCTTCAAGGGATTTCCGGAGATTTTAACGGACGAAGCTTGCGGCAACCTGCGAATAGTCGATCCCGTGCGAACGATATCTGTCCCTTTCTTACTGATGCTTCGTGCGGCATCGACAATGCAGTGCCAAAAAGAGGCCGGGCCCGACACGCCAAAGCGCGTCGGGCCCGGTATGGACGACCCGTCGAGGGATCGCTAAGCGCGGTCAACGGCTAGTAGATGACGACCGGTGCGGGTCTCACGTACATGGGCCGCGCCGGCACGACGATGCAGCCCGCCAGCGTAATCGCGAGCACGGCCGCCGCGAGCAGTCTTTTACTCATGTCAGGGCTCCCTTTGGCTCGAACGGTCAGGCGGCCCAGTGGCCTTCGACCCAGTGCCAGTTCGGGCCGTGCGCGATCCAGTGGCCCGCCACCCAGTGATAGCCGACACGCTCAGCTTGCCAGTGGCCCTTCACCCACACGTATTGGCCGTGGTCCCAGCGCCAGTGGCCCTTGTCCCAGACGTAGCCCACGCGCGCAGCCGGCACGACTTCCACGCGCTCTACGGGCGGCGCTGCGCTCGGCTCGACCACGATGATTTCGGCAAGCGCGGGAGCCGCGACAGCGCACGTGCCAGCGGCGACGATCGCTGCCTTGGCGATGAAGAGGCGAATGGAGTTGTTCATGTTGATCACCCTTGATTTTTGACGCCTTGATTGGCGTTACCCGATCAATGCGCGAGCACGGCGTTGCGCTGACAGCGGCGGTGTAACGGCGCAGGGTGAAGTGAAACGGAATATTTCGGTCAGGCGGACGGCCGCGCAAGCGCGCAGCGCGGGAGAAGAAAAACGCGCGGGAGAGTGAAGCGATACGACGCGAGACGATTCGACGAACGACACGCGCGCAGCGCTGCGGCTGCGCGCGTTGAAACTCAGGCCTGCGGAATCTCGATCTTGACCTCGAGCACTTCGAGATCGTCCTGACGTTCGAGGCTCACGCGAATGTCTTCATCGGAGATCTTCACGTACTTCGAGATCACCGCGACCAGTTCGCGTTGCAGGGCCGGCAGATAGTCGGCGGGCGGATGGCCGCCTGCGCGCTCGTGAGCAATGATGAGCTGCAGGCGTTCCTTCGCAACCGACGCGGACTTTTTCTTCTCGCCGAGAAAAAACGAAAGAAACGACATGACGTTCGCCTCCCTTACTTGCTACCGAAGAGGCGCTGGAGCAGGCCCGGCTTCTGGTAATCGGTGAAACGAAGCGTCTTGTCTTCGCCGAGAAAGCGCGACACGACGTCCTTGTACGATTCGGCGACGTCGGTGCCGTCCATATGCACGGCCGGCAGACCCTGGTTCGATGCGTGCAGCACGGCTTCCGATTCGGGAATCACGCCGATCAGCTCGATGCGCAGGATTTCCGAGATATCGGAAAGCGAGAGCATCTCGCCTTCGCTCACGCGCTTCGGGTTGTAGCGCGTGATGAGCAGGTGCTCCTTGATCGGGTCCTTGCCTTCGATTGCGCGCTTGGTTTTCGACGACAGCATGCCGAGGATACGATCCGAGTCGCGCACGGAAGACACTTCCGGGTTCGTCACGATGAGCGCTTCGTCGGCGAAGTGCATCGCGAGCAGCGCGCCCGATTCGATGCCCGCGGGCGAATCGCACACGATGTACTCGAAGTCCATCTTGCGCAGGTCCTCGATCACCTTCTCCACGCCTTCCTTCGTGAGCGCGTCTTTATCGCGCGTTTGCGAGGCCGGCAGGATGAAGAGGTTTTCGCACTTCTTGTCCTTGATGAGCGCCTGATTGAGGTTCGCCTCACCCTGGATCACGTTGATCAGGTCGTACACGACGCGGCGCTCGCAACCCATGATGAGGTCGAGATTGCGCAGGCCCACGTCGAAGTCGATGACCGCGGTCTTGTGACCGCGCAACGCGAGGCCCGATGCGAAACTCGCGCTCGTGGTCGTTTTACCGACACCACCTTTGCCCGAAGTCACCACAATGATTTTTGCCATTCCCTTACCTTGCGTTCGTCAGTTTCTCAGTTTGGTCTCATCGCGTACTGCTCGAGCACTTCGTGCAGACGCCCGAACAGCGACTCAGGTGAGCCTCAACGGTTCGATCAACAGCTTTTCTTCCTCAAGCCGGATTTGCGCCGGCTTGCCCCGCACGTCGTCGGCGAGTGGAACTTCAGTGGTACGGTAGATGCCCGCAATCGAAATGAGTTCCGCCTCGAGGCTCGTGCAGAAAATGCGTGCGTCGTGGTTGCCGTGCACGCCCGCGAGCGCACGGCCGCGCAACGGCGCGTAAATGTGGATGTTGCCCTCGGCGATCACTTCCGCGCCGTTGGAAACGAGGCCGAGCACGACCACGTCGCCCTTCGCGTAGATGCGCTGGCCCGAGCGCAGCGGCCGGTCGATCACGAGTGTGGGTTCCGCACGCGCGCCCGATGCGCCAGCGTCGAGCGCCGCAGCGGCGCTCACCGTTGCCGCGGCGCTCGCTTCGGCGGCGGCCGGGTCCGTCTCGGTCGTGAAGAGTTCGGGCTGTGCCGCGGTGGCTTGCGGTGCGGCCGAGGCAGAAGCGCTGGCCGCAGTCGTGGCCGAACCATTCGACGCCTCGCTCTCGCTTGCCGCTTCTTCGGCCGATGCCTTCGCACCCGCGCCGCGACGGTCGCGCGCCTCGAGCAACGGCAGGCCGGCCGCGGCGGCCCAGCCGTGTTGCTCGGGCTGCGCAACGACGCCTACCGGGCGCATGCGCACGCTTTCGAGCAGACGCGCGATATCGCCGAGCGCGACCTGCTCGCCGTCGGCGAGACGCCGCACGTCGATCGCGACGGTGTCGTTTGCGAAGAATTCGGGCGTCGCCTCGAAGCGCCGCGTGAGCTCGGCGCGCATGGCATCGAGCTCGGTCGTCTTGACCACGAACAGAAGCGTATCGACTGAACCGCTCTTCAGTTCAAAATATGGCGATTTCCTGGGCGACATGGCGTTCGGCTAAAAATTTTGCGTATTTTACAGGCGCGGACGCACACGGCCATTATTTTTAATGGTGTATTCGGCCAAATTCACTGCTGGATGCGCACAATCCACGCACAAACAAAAATGGCGCAAAAAAAGCGCGCGAAGCGCGAGCGCGAACGATCGGGTTCGGTCTGTCGTACGGAGCGAAGTGAAGAAGCGGGAGCGCCGCCGCGCGCAGCGGCGCGAACGGCGGGCGTTACGGCGAAGAAGCAGGTGAAGAAGCGGCCTTGGTGTGCTCGCCGAGCGTGCGCATGAGCAGCGTTTCCCACTGCTCGGGCTGTTGCTGGCTGCGCGCGTGGTCGCCGGTGGCCACGAAGCCGAGGCGCTCGTAGAAGCGCATGGCCGTGGTGTTCGCGTCGGTGATCCAGGCGTAGACCTGCGTGGCGCCTTCGCTCACGAGCCAGTCGATCGCGCTGTTCAGGAGCAGCTCGCCGCCGCTCAGATGACGCACCGCAGGCGCGACCCACAGCGCCGAGACGAACGCGCGGCGCGCCGGCGCGCTCTCGAAGCTCGCGCCGATCAGACCGGCCGGATGGCCCTCGGTGTAAAGAATGAACGACGTGCCCGTGTGCGAAACCGCATGCCGGGCCGCCGCGGCGTCGAAAACGGCGGCATCGGCGGATAGCGCGTCTTCGAGCGTGTCGCCGAATGCATAAGGCGCGTCGCGCAGCGAAGCTGTTCGAAGCTCGCGGAGCACGGCACCCTGATCGGCGGCGATACGGCGAACGGTCAGTGACGGACTCATGCAGTCGTAAACCCCAATAAAGCGCTAACGCGTAGCTTTAACCGAACTGGCTTGAGAGTCAAATCCTTATTTGACAATTGCCGGCAGACCACGCCACGCGTGGAAACCTTGACAGACGGCCGCAGAGGCCGCACAGCCGCGCTCACGGGGCCTCGTAGGCGCCTGTGCCGTCCGGCCAGGGCGTGAGGAGTTCGTAGCCGTCTTCGGTCACCGCAACCATGTGCTCCCATTGCGCCGAGAGCGAGCGGTCCTTGGTGACCACCGTCCAGCCGTCACGTTGCACCGTCGTGCCGGCGCGGCCCGCGTTGACCATCGGCTCGATCGTGAAGACCATGCCCGGCTTGAGGCGCACGCCCTGCCCCGGCTGGCCGTAGTGCAGCACCTGCGGTTCCTCGTGGTAGACCTTGCCGATGCCGTGGCCGCAATACTCGCGCACGATCGAGAAGCCGTCGCCTTGGGCGCGCTTCTGGATGGCGTTGCCGACGTCGCCGAGCGTCGCGCCCGGCTTCACCTGACGGATGCCCGCGAGCATCGCCTCGTAGGTCGTGTCGATCAGTTGGCGGCCCACCGTGCTCGGCTTGCCGACGCAGTACATGCGGCTCGTGTCCCCGAAAAAGCCGTCCTTGATCACGGCCACGTCGATGTTGATGATGTCGCCGTCCTTGAGCACCTCGCCGCGATTCGGAATGCCGTGGCAGACCACGGAATTGACGGACGTGCAGATGGTCTTCGGAAAGCCGAGGTAGCCGACATTGGCCGGCACGGCCTTGAGCGTGTTGACGATGTAGTCGTTGCAGAGGGCGTCGAGGTCGTCGGTGGAGACGCCCGGCTTCACGTGCTCGCCGATCATCGCGAGCACGTCGGCGGCGAGCCGGCCCGAAATGCGCAGGCGGGCGAGATCGTCGGCAGACTTGTAGGTGATAGGCATCTGTGGACCGATGTGGGCGCGGCGGTGCCGGGAAGCACTGCGCCGCAAATTCAAAGGAGCGATTGTACCGGCGCTGCAGCATCGCTAGCGCTGCAACCCGCGTCATCCCGCGTCATCCGTATGACGCCGGGGGCGGAATTTTCAGATATCTCCGATTGTTCGAGCGCAAGCCGCCGTCAAGAATGAGAAATATCTTACATCGCGAGCAGGCAGTCCGATCATGACCTCAAGTAATCCCGCCCCCTCCTCCACTCCGAATACGGCGCTCAACGTCCTGATCGCCTTGCCCACCTACGACAACTCGGTGCATTTCGACTTCGCCATGGCCTTGGCGCGCCTCATGGAAACGCTCAAGGAACGCGGCATCCGCTACGAGTACATCCACACGGCTTCGTCGCACATCATCCGCGCGCGCAATTTTTTTGCGAATTATTTCTTGAGCCATCCCGAGTTCACCCATCTCCTCTTTCTCGATACGGACATGGACTTCTCGCGCGAGGCCGTTTTGCGACTGATCGCCGGCGACAAGGCTGTGGCCGGCATTGCCTGCCCCTACCGCTTTTTCGACCGGGAAAAGCAGATCACGAGCGCCGACGTGGGGCTCACCCTGCGCGAATGGCAGGAAAAGACGGTGGACTACAACACGGCGATCCTCGCGGATGACGCGGGCAACAGCGTCGTGTCCGACGGCTGGGCCGAAGTGAGTCATATCGGCACGGGCATCTTCCTCGTGCGGCGCGACGCGCTGGAGGCGATCGTGGCGCACACGGAGCTGTACCGCCCGCCCGCGCAGTACGCGGGCTATCTGCCGGACGGCAAGTTCCATGCGTTCTTCGACACCGTGGGCGAAAACGGCGTGTATCTCTCGGAAGACCTGTCGTTCTGCCGGCGCGTGCGTGCGGCGGGCAAGTCGGTGTGGGCGCTCGTCGACGAAAAGATCGTGCATCACGGCGGATCGTCGATTTCGGGTACCTACTTGCACGCGCTGAAGATGCGCGGCCACATGCAGAAGTGAATCTACGCCCCGGCATGCGTGCCGGAGCGTGGGCAGACAATGAGCAGAAAAGCAAAAACCCCTGCAGCGGTTAAGCATGCAGGGGTTTTCTGAATTTGGCGGAGAGGGTGGGATTCGAACCCACGGTACGGGGAAACCGTACGCCTGATTTCGAGTCAGGTACATTCGACCACTCTGCCACCTCTCCGGTGTACTGCCTTTTTACCGCTTCTCTAGTCTTGGTCGGCGACCAGAGAAGCGAAGATTATAGAACATTTTTTGAAATCTGCAAGCCCTCTTTGGGGAAAAATTACGAGGGCGAGCCGTTTCAGGCGCCCGCTTCGAGACGCGCCACGCCACCCATATACGGACGCAGCACTTCCGGCACGGTGACCGAACCGTCCGCTTCCTGATAGTTCTCCAGCACGGCTACGAGCGTGCGGCCCACAGCGAGGCCCGAACCATTGAGCGTGTGCACGAGTTCCGGCTTGCCCTGCGCGTTGCGGTAGCGCGCTTGCATGCGGCGCGCCTGGAAGGCTTCCGTGTTCGAGCAGCTCGAAATTTCGCGATACGTGTTCTGCGCCGGCAGCCACACCTCGAGGTCATAGGTCTTGGAAGCCGAGAAGCCCATGTCGCCCGTGCACAGCGTGATGACGCGGTACGGCAGGCCGAGCTTCTGCAGGATGGTTTCCGCGTGCACCACCATCTGCTCGAGCGCGTCGTACGACGTTTCGGGCGCAACGATCTGCACCATCTCGACCTTGTCGAACTGGTGCTGACGGATCATGCCGCGCGTGTCGCGGCCGTACGAACCGGCCTCCGAGCGGAAGCACGGCGAGTGCGCCGTGAGCTTGATCGGCAGCGCGCTGCCTTCCACGATGCTCTCGCGCACGGTGTTCGTGAGCGAGATCTCCGAGGTCGAAATGAGGTACTGCGTGACCGTGTTCTCGCCGCCGCCCTTCTCCACTCGGAACATGTCGTCGGCGAACTTGGGCAACTGGCCCGTGCCGTACAGAATTTCCGGGTTGACGATGTACGGGGTGTACGTTTCCGTGTAGCCGTGCTCCAGCGTGTGCGTATTGATCATGAACTGCGCGAGCGCGCGGTGCAGGCGCGCGATCTGGCCGCGCAGCATCGTGAAGCGCGCGCCCGAGAGCTTCGCGCCCGTCTCGAAATCGAGACCGAGCGGCGTGCCGACGTCCACGTGATCCTTCACCTCGAAGTCGAACGTGCGCGGCGCGCCCCAGCGGCGCACTTCCACGTTGTCGGCCTCGTCCTTGCCCGCGGGCACGCTCTCGTGCGGCAGGTTCGGCACGCCGAGCAGCAGGTCCGAGAGCTTCGACTGGATCTCGTCGAGCTTGGCGGCCGACGTCTTCATCTCGTCGCCAATGCCGCCCACTTCGGCCATGACCGCCGAGGTGTCCTCGCCGCGGCCTTTCATCGCGCCGATCTGCTTCGACAGGCTGTTGCGGCGTGCCTGGAGCTCTTCGGTGCGGGTCTGGATGGCGCGGCGTTCCGCTTCGAGCGCGGAGAAGGCCGCTACGTCGAGGGTGTAGCCGCGGTCGGCGAGGCGCTTGGCGACGCCGTCGAGGTCTTTGCGCAGCAGCTGGATGTCGAGCATGGGATTGTGAGACGCAGTTTCGTTGTGTGAAGGGACGATTTTAGCGCACCGGCCGGGGCAGCCCGGCGCGGCGGGTATCAGCCTTTGCG
Source organism: Paraburkholderia sp. JHI869 (assembly GCF_038900775.1). Taxonomy (NCBI): domain Bacteria; kingdom Pseudomonadati; phylum Pseudomonadota; class Betaproteobacteria; order Burkholderiales; family Burkholderiaceae; genus Paraburkholderia; species Paraburkholderia sp. JHI869. Next base: position 148,414 of record NZ_JAYMSC010000019.1, on the reverse strand, counting down.
CTTGCGTTCGCGGATTTCGTCGCGCGGGTTGCCCCGATTCGCTTCGCGCCATTGCGCGTCGAGGTCGGCGAGGCGCGCGAGCTTTTCGCCGATCTTGCCTTCGAGCCCGCGCGGCGTGGGCTGATACCAGCGTGGCTCGCGCATGCCGGCGGGCAAGTACGTTTCGCCGGCGGCGTAGGCATCGGGTTCGTCGTGCGCGTAGCGGTACTCGTGGCCGTAGCCCAGCTCCTTCATGAGTTTGGTCGGGGCATTGCGCAGATGGATGGGCACCGCGCGCGACTGATCCTTGCTCACGAAGCGCCGCGCCTCGTTGTACGCGTTGTAGCCCGCGTTCGACTTCGGCGCGACGGCCAGGTAGATCACGGCCTGCGCGAGCGCGAGTTCGCCTTCGGGCGAGCCCAGGCGCTCGTAGGTTTCGGCGGCGTCGAGCGTGATGCGCCCGGCGCGCGGATCGGCGAGACCGATGTCCTCCCACGCCATGCGCACGATGCGCCGCGCGAGATAACGCGGATCAGCGCCGCCGTCGAGCATGCGGCAGAACCAGTACAGCGCGCCGTCCGGGTTGCTGCCGCGCACCGACTTGTGCAGCGCGCTGATCTGGTCGTAGAACGCGTCGCCGCCTTTGTCGAAGCGGCGCAGGTTCTCGGCGAGCGCGCTGCCGAGCAGTTCGCCGTCGATCTCTGTCTTCTTCTGCTGCGCGGCCGCGCGCGCGACGATTTCGAGGTTGTTCAGGAGCTTGCGACCGTCGCCGTCGGCGGAACCGATCAACGCCTTTTTCGCTTCGTCCGTGAACGTGAGGCCGCCCAGTTCTTCGCTCGCGCGCGCAAGCAGTTCGCCCTGCTCCTCCTCGTCGAGGCTCCTGAGCACGTACACGGCCGCGCGCGAGAGCAACGCACTGTTCACCTCGAACGACGGGTTTTCCGTCGTCGCGCCAATGAAGACGAAGAGGCCCGACTCCACATGCGGCAGGAAGGCGTCTTGCTGGCTCTTGTTGAAGCGATGAACCTCGTCGACGAATACGAGCGTCTGGTGACCACGCGCGCGATGCAGTTGCGCCTGTTCCACGGCCTCGCGGATATCCTTCACGCCCGAAAGCACCGCCGAGAGCGCGATGAACTCGGCGTGGAAGGCGTCGGCCATGAGGCGCGCGAGGGTGGTCTTGCCCACGCCCGGCGGCCCCCAGAGGATCATCGAATGCGCTTCGCCGGACTCGAACGCGACGCGCAGCGGCTTGTTGGGCCCGAGCAGATGCTTCTGGCCGATGACCTCGTCGATGGAGCGCGGGCGCAGCCGTTCGGCGAGCGGGACGTTGGCACGGGTTTCTTCAAACATGACGTTTTCGCGATAATGACGGCTTTCCGGCTGGCCGTTCGTTCGGGGAAGATTCGGGGACACAGCGTCCGACACCCCAAAACGGCCCGCCGCACCGGATGCAGTCGTGCATTATGACAGCGTGTGCCGCAGCGCGAAGCCCGGTCTGAGCCGCCCAGGCTGACGGAACCGGACAAAACAGACAAAACATACGATACAGAGGAAAGCGTTCCACATGACCCAAGATTCGCAAGCCGGCGAAGCCGGTTCCACCTACGCGCCGAACGTCCCCGTCCCCGACGCGCGCCGCCAGTTCCGCACCGGCGATGCCTTCGCGCTGTGGTTTTCGCTCGGCATCGGCCTGCTGGTCGCGCAGGCGGGCGCGCTGCTCGTGCCCGGCCTCTCGCTGCCGCACGCGCTGCTCGCCATCGTCATCGGCAGCGTGATCGGCGTCGTGCTGCTCGCGCTCGCGGGCGTGATCGGCACGGACACGGGCCTCGCCGCCATGTCGTCGCTGCGCCCGACGCTCGGCGTTCGCGGCGTGTCGGTGCCGGCCGTCATCAACATGGTGCAGCTCGTGGGCTGGGGCTCGTTCGAGATCATCGTGATGCGCGATTCCGCCGATGCGCTCGCCAAGCAAGCCTTCGGCCTCTCGATGCCGCTCGTCTGGACCGTGATCTTCGGCGTGCTCGCCACGCTGCTGGCCGTGAGCGGCCCGCTCTCGTTCGTGCGGCGCTTCCTGCGCACGTGGGGCATCTGGCTCTTGCTCGCGGGCGCGGCCTGGCTCACGTGGAGCCTGCTCGTGAAGCAGGACCTGGGCGCGCTGATGCGCCGCCCCGGCACGGGCGAAATGCCGTTTGGCAGCGCCATCGACCTCGTGGTGGCAATGCCGCTCTCGTGGCTGCCGCTCATCGCCGACTACACGCGCTTCGGCCGCAAAGCCGGCGAAACTTTCCGCGGCACGCTGTTCGGCTATGGCATTGCGAACCTGTGGTTCTACGCGCTCGGCGCGATTTACGGACTGGCCGCGGGCGGCGGCGACGCGCTCCTCACCACGGCACTCGCGCAGGCCGGTGGCGGCCTCGCGCTGCTGCTCGTGCTGATCGACGAAATCGACAACGCGTTCGCCGATATTCACTCGGCCGCGGTCTCGACCAGCACGTTCTGGACGCGTGCCAGCGTGCCCTGGCTCTCGGCCGCGTTCGGCGCGCTGTGCACGCTGATCGGCCTTGTCGTGCCGATGGCGAAGTACGAGAACTTCCTGCTCTTCATCGGCTCGGTGTTCGCGCCGCTCTTCGGCGTGGTGCTCGCCGACCACTTCATCGTGCGCCGCCGCCGCATCGACCCCAAGGCGCTCGCCGACCTGAACGGCGCATACGGCTATTCGGGCGGCTGGCACGTGAGCGCGTTCGTCGCGTGGCTGGTCGGTTTCGGCGCGTATCAGGCGCTCAACCAGTGGCTGCCGAACCTCGGCGCGACGCTGCCTTCGCTCGTGATCGGCGGGCTGTGCTATCTCGTGCTTGCTGGGCGCCGGCGCGCGGCCTACGCGTGACGCTCCGTACTTCCGTTGGGCAATAAAAAACGCCACGCTTCGCAGCGTGGCGTTTTTGCTTTCGGCGATGCGATAAAGCTTATTCGCAGTGGCCGCAGCCGCCGTGCGAATGACCGTGATGATCGTGATGCGCGTGGTCGTCGGCAGGCAGATGCTGCGCGGCCTGTGCCGTGATCCCCAGGCGTTCCAGCAGCTTGCGGTCGGCTTCCGCCTGCGGGTTGCTCGTGGTGAGCAACTGGTCGCCGTAGAAAATCGAGTTTGCGCCTGCCATGAAGCACAGCGCCTGGAGCGCGTCGTCCATCTGCTCGCGGCCCGCCGAGAGACGCACCATCGCCTTCGGCATCGTGATGCGCGCAACCGCGATCGTGCGCACGAACTCGAACGGATCGATCGGCTCGGTGCCTTCGAGCGGCGTGCCCGTGACCTGCACGAGATTGTTGATAGGCACCGACTCCGGGTACGGCTCCATGTTCGCGAGCTGGGCGATCAGGCCCGCGCGCTCGCGGCGCGACTCGCCCATGCCGACGATGCCGCCGCAGCACACGTTGATGCCCGCGTCGCGCACGCGTTCGAGCGTTTCGAGGCGGTCCTCGTAGGTGCGCGTCGAAATGATCTTGCCGTAGAACTCCGGCGACGTATCGAGGTTGTGGTTGTAGTAGTCGAGGCCCGCGTCGGCGAGCGCCTTCGCCTGGTGATCTTCGAGCATGCCGAGCGTCACGCAGGTTTCCAGACCCATCGCCTTCACGCCGCGAATCATGTCCTTGATCGGCTCGAGGTGGCGATCCTTCGGATTGCGCCATGCCGCGCCCATGCAGAAGCGCGTCGCGCCGTTGGACTTGGCCGCGCGCGCCGCGTCCAGCACGGCGTCGACTTCCATCAGCTTGCCGGCTTCCAGTTCCGTGTCGTGATGCGCGGATTGCGGGCAGTACGCGCAGTCTTCCTCGCAGCCACCGGTCTTGATCGAGAGGAGCGTGGAAAGCTGCACGGCGTTCGCGTCGAAATGCTCGCGATGGACCTGCTGCGCGCGAAACATCAGATCGTTGAACGGCAGTTCGTAGAGCGCGGCGACGTCGGCGACTTTCCAGCGCGCGGCGGCTTCCGCTGCGGCCTGGGCGCTCGGCGCGGTGGCCTTGAGCGTCGTAATGTCGATGTGGGTTTGCGTCATGGTGTCGGGGTCCTTCTTTACGTGACTGTGCGTCTCGGTCTATTAAGCGTTTGCGCGCAAGCGTGCGAGCAACGCGTCGATATTCAGATGTTCGGCTGCATCGTCGGCGCTCGCGCCGCGCATATGCGGCACGACGCCAATGAGCGGCGCGCCGTACTGGGCGGCGAGGCGCTCGCGCAGCGCGTCGATGTTTTCTTCGGGGAACGTCATGGCCGGGTCGATGCGGTTCGCGACCCAGCCGGCGAGCTTCAACCCGCGCGCGGCAATCGCTTCGGCCGTGAGCAGCGCGTGGCTGATGCAGCCGAGGCGCATGCCCACCACGAGCACCACGGGCAGACCGAGCGCAACAGCAAGATCGGCGGTGTCAACGGTCGCCGTGAGGGGCACGCGAAAGCCGCCCACGCCTTCCACGACGATGGCATCCGCGCGCTCGCGCGCCGCCTCGTAACAATCCACGATGCGCACCATGTCGAGCGACACGCCTTCGAGCGCGGCGGCGATGTGCGGCGCGGCGGGCTCCTTGAGCAGGAACGGCGTGCGGATCTCAGGCGGCAGCAGCACGCTCGCAGCGGCGTCGAGCTGATCGGCGTCCTCGTTGTGCCAGACGCCGTCGCGCTCGTAGGCGCCCGCGGCGATCGGCTTGAGCGCCGTGGCGCGCAACCCCGCGTGGGTGAAGCCGCGCAGCAGCGCTGCGCTCACGAAGGTCTTGCCGATCTCGGTATCGGTGCCGGTGACGAAAAGCGAAACCGTCATTGCGCAAGCTCCTGGGCTTCGTGGCTCGCGCGTTGCAGCGATGCATTCAGGCGGTCGAGGTCGGCGTCCGAATGCGCAGCCGAGAGCGAAATGCGCAGGCGCGACGTGCCTTCGGGCACGGTCGGCGGACGAATGGCGGGCACCCAAAGGCCGTCGCGCTCGAGCGTGGCCTGCAGCGCCAGCGTCGCTTCGTTCGTGCCGATGACGAGCGGTTGCACGGCCGTATGCGAATCGACGGGCTGCCAGCAAGTCTCGTTGAGCAGCGAACGCGTGCGAGCGATCAGATGCTTGAGGTGCGCGCGGCGCGCATTGCCCTCCTCGCCTTCGATCAAACGCAGGCTCGCGGACACCGCATGCGCAACCGCCGGCGAAGAAGCCGTCGTGAAGATGTACGGACGCGCGCGCTGCACGAGCCATTCGATCACGGTGCCGTGCGCGCAAACGAACGCGCCCGAAACCCCTGCCGCCTTGCCGAGCGTGCCGACCATCACGAGATGTTCCGAGCGCAGCGCGGCTTGCGCGAGCGCGCCGCGGCCTTGCGGGCCAAGCACGCCGAAGCCATGCGCGTCGTCGACCACGAGCCACGCGTCATGCTTCTCCGCGAGTTCGACGAGACGCGCGAGCGGCGCGACATCGCCGTCCATGCTGAACACGGTGTCGCTCACGATCAGCTTCGCGCTCGCGTCGGACGCTTCGAGCATCGCGGCCAACTTCGCCATGTCGGCATGCGGATAGATCTGGATATCGGCGCGCGAGAGCCGCGCGCCGTCGATCAGCGAGGCGTGGTTGAGCGCGTCGGAGAAGATCGTCGTGCCGCGGCCCGCGAGCGCCGTGAGCACGGCGAGATTCGCCATGTAGCCGGTGCTGAAGTACAGCGCGCGCGGCGCATCGACGAAAGTGCCCGCGAATGCCGCGAGGTCGTCTTCGAGCTGCGCATGTGCCCGCGAGTGGCCGCCCAGCAGATGCGAGCCGCCGCTACCCGCGCCGTAGCGCTGCGCGCCTTCGGCGATGGCCGCGACCAGTTGCGGATGCGCGGCGAGACCGAGATAGTCGTTGCTGGCAAAGCCGATAGTCGAGCGGCCGTCCACCTGCATATGCGCGTCGCACGGCGTGTCGGCGGTGCGGCGGCGGCGGCGCAGGCCGCGCGCGTCGATGTCGCGCAGGCCGTGTTCGAGGGTGTCGAGCAATGACATGTCAGAGGTCCTCCGCGACGGTGGCGTCGAAAGTCTCGCGCGTGCGTGTTGCGAGGAACGCCTGCATTTCGTTGTCCAGAATATACGGCGGCATGACATAGACCGTCGTGCCGATCGGGCGCAGCAGCAGTTCGCGCTGCAGCGCGTTTTCGAAGAAGCGGCGCGAAAACGTCGCCGCGCGCTGCGGGTCTGCGAGCGCCACGTCGAACGCGAGGATCGTGCCGCACTGGCGCAGGTTGCGCACGAGCGGATGCGCAGCGAACGGTTCGAACAGCGCGCGCAGTTGAGCCGATTTGCGTACGTTCGCGGCGAGCACATCGTCGCGCTCGAACAAATCGAGCGTGGCGAGCGCGGCGCGGCACGCGAGCGGATTGCCCGTGTACGAATGCGAATGGAGAAAGCCGCGCGTGGTGTCGTCGTCGTAGAACGACTCGTAGATCGCGTCGCGCGACAGCACGATCGAAAGCGGCAGATAGCCGCCGCTAATGCCCTTCGAGAGCGTGAGCAGATCGGGCCAGATGCCCGCCTGCTCGCACGCGAAGAATGTGCCGGTGCGCCCACAGCCCACGGCGATTTCGTCGGCGATCAAATGCACGCGATAGCGGTCGCACAGCGCGCGCAAGCCCTTGAGATACGCGGGGTCGTGCATCGCCATACCGGCCGCGCACTGCACGAGCGGCTCGACGATCAGCGCGGCGATACGTCCTTCGCGCTCGATGAAAAGGCGCTCGACATCGGCGAGCGCGCGGGTCGCGACATCGGCGGCCGTTTCGCCGGGCTGCGCCGCGCGCGCGTCGGGCGACGCCACCACATGCGCGTGATGCAGCAACGGATCGTAAGCATCCTTGAAGAGCTTCACATCGGTCACGCCGAGCGCGCCGATGGTTTCGCCGTGATAGCTGTTGGCGAGACAGACGAATTCGCGCTTGTCGCTCTCGCCGCGGTTGCGCCACGAGTGGAAGCTCATCTTCAGCGCGATTTCGACCGCCGACGCGCCGTCGGAAGCGAAGAACGCGTGGCCGAGTACACCGCCCGTGCGCGCGGAGAGACGCTCGGCAAGCTCCACGGCGGGCTCGTGCGTACAGCCCGCGAGCATGACGTGCTCGAGCGTGTCGAGCTGCGCCTTGAGCGCGGCATTGATCGACGGATTCGCGTGGCCGAAGAGGTTCACCCACCACGAACTGATCGCGTCCAGATAACGGCGGCCCTCGCGGTCATGCAGCCACGGGCCGACACCCCGCGCGACGGCCACGAGCGGCAGGCGCTCGTGATGTTTCATCTGGGTGCATGGGTGCCACACGGCGCGCAGGCTGCGAGCGACCCAGTCGGTCGCGTTCGCGCCGCGATCTTCGCGGGCAAGGTGAGATTGCGAATTCAAATACGACTCCCGATACGACAGCGGGACCGAGATTAACGTGTTCGCTGCCGCAATGCACTACCCCGAAAATCGCCCGGCAATGCGCAGCGGCGCGGCGTTTCGAGCCGTTCGGGACAACTCGGAACCGATGGAAAACAAAGACCAGAAATGCGCGGAGATGAAGACGGCAAAGTGAACCCGCCTTATGCAAAAAATCTGCGGGCCTGTGTGAAATTGCAGAACGTGGGATGGCGCGCCCGATATTTTTGGCGACGCGTGGCAAGCGTGATGGCGCGTGAAAGTCAGACGATATGGCGCGACGCTATGGGATGCGTGCGAGGAGACGGGCTGGCGGGGACACCAGGCAAAGCGGGCCGCCAAAAGCAACGCGGCCCGCTAAGGGGCCGCGCAATGCTGAAGCGATGAAGAGCCCGGCAGCAGCCGGGCAGCGATCGTTACCGGCTCGCCAGCGGGTGGTCGCTCTCGTCGGCGTTGTTGTCAGCCGTGGCGCGCGTCGTGTCGCTGTCGCCGCTCTGTGCGGTCTGCGTGCCGCCGTTGTTCCACACCACCGTGTTGTTCACGGCGTAGAGACGGCACGGATCGGAGCTGTGCTTCTCGCAGTTCGAGATCGCCACGGCCATCGGATTGTCGCCGCCTTCGGCCCAGGACCATGCGCCGGAATCGGACACCGCGAATGCACGGCTCGGGTACTGCTTGAGGAAGTTGCGATAACCGTCGCGGCCCGCCTGGTCGACGAAGGGCACCGCGCCGACGGAGTCGATTTGCGCGAAGCCGGTGCCGCGCGGTGCGACCTGCGTGGCCACACGGTACTGCACCGCCGTCGGCAGACCACGGTTCGCGAGGAACGCCTCGACCGTGGGCCACCAGATCTTCACGCCGTCGCGGTCGCCCACGAGGCGATGCGCGTCGTTCTTGTAAGCGCCGAAGTCCACGAGCTTCGCCGTCGCTGCCGGGTGGTTCTCACCCGTTTGCGCGTCGCGGTAAGCAGCGAACATCTTCGTGACGAGATCGGGCGACCAGACCGAGTCGTTGTCGCCGTAGAGCCAGAGCGAGGCTACGCGGGCTTTGCCGCCGTAGTTGCCGAACGCCTGGGTCAGGTTGTTCTGCCAGCCCGTGCAGGCGTCCTGGCGCAGGCCGCCCGAGAAGTTGATGAGCGCACGCACGCCGCTCGCCGCCTCGGTGCCATAGGCCATGGTGGCGAGGCCCCCGTGCGAGGTGCCCGCGACGATGATCTGGCTCGCGTCGACATAGGGCTGCTTCGACATGAAAGCGATGGTGGATGCAACGTCGGCCGCCTGGCCAAGACCGTTGCTCGCGACGTCGCAACCGTCCTGCTGATACGAGCCGCCCGAATCCGCGAAGCCCTGGCGGTTCGGCGCGACGACAACATAGCCGCGGCGCACGAATTCGCGCGCGAACGAAAGCGGGTCGCTGCGAGCCTGGAGGTGCGGGTCGCCGGGAATCTTGCCGTGGTTGAAGATCACCATCGGGAACGGGCCGGGGCCGTTCGGGCGGTAAATCGTGGTTTCGAGCGTGACGTCGCCGGAGGCATCCACGGGAACGCGGACCACCTGCTCGTTCATCGTGGCGGGCACGACCGGCAGATACGCGTCGTCGAGCGCGATACGCGGCACGTTGGCGCTGCCGAGGGGGCCGCCCACCAGGTTCGCTTGACCGGCGTTCGCGGAATGCGTTGCGGAAGTGTTGGCAGTGAGTTGCGGGTTAGCGCTCGCACTTGCCGGATCGGAAAGCGACGCTGCGTGAGCAACCGAAAGCACGCACGCGGTGCCGGCTACGACCCATCCGGTAAGGAGCTTCCTGAACGCCATGCGCTACACCACCTGCAAAAGACCTGCTGCCATGAACTCGCCAATCGTCCGACCGTAACCTGTGCTTCGCGCCCTTTCAGGGCACAACGAGACACCGTTGCGCCTGGCCGCGAAGCCAGGAGCGGGTGTGACCCGTGACGTGGGATTGCATCGATCGGAACACCTGCGCGGCGCAGTTCTATCGATCAGACCCGCCGCCAGCACCGTTTGCAGTCGATACGCGCATCAAGTGAGAAGACTTCTTCACTATGCACTTACGTATCGCGCGAGGCACCGTGATTAGATACTCGCACGACAAATATTTGTTGTGCAATTCAGGGGTAACCCGGCATAACGCATGCCAACTGCCCGCGGGCCCAAGAGGCACGGCGCCCCCGCGGCGTTCGATGCGTGGCGAAACGTGCGAGCTTTTAAAAAAGGTCCGGGTGACGAGCGTCGCGCGGGGGCAACAGCGCGTGATTTGTTCAGTAAGCGCTTGTTTGTAAAGGCATTATTTTCGGCGCCATGGCGGCAAACCGGGGCAGGAATCGGCAGCGGCTAATGACTGCAATCGTCAGCCATTCGTTAGCCGGGCGAAACATCGCCGTCGACATAGCGCCAGCGGCCGTCGTCCCCGCGCGTGAAGCGGCTCGTCTCGTGCAGCCGGTAGGCGCGGCCGTCCGTTTTGTAGCGCGCGACGAATTCGACGATCGCGTGCGTATCGTCGCGTTGTTCGTGGCGCTTGACGGCCAGTCCGAGCCAGCGCGGCGCGCCTTCGGCTGCGGGATCCACGTCGAGATCGGAGGGACAGGTCTCGGGCGCCCACGTCGAGCGCAAATACACTTCGTCGCCCAGCACATAGGCCGTGTAGCGCGAGCGCATCAGTTCGAGCGCCGTGGCGGGAACCGCCGCGTCGTCGATGAAGCGGCCACAGCACTGCGCGTAGCGCGGCGCCTTGGCGGGCGCTTTCTGGTTGGGCGCGGCGCCGCCGCAGGGACAATCGGCGGGCCGGTTGGCGGGCAAGGAAGCGCGCGCAGATTTAGCGTTCATGAGTCGAGTGGCTCCGTTGCGAAAGGCCGCAAGCGTAGCGCAGACGGGCGGCGCTTTACCAGTCGAGCTCAGTCCCGTCGTACTGGAAGAAGCGGCCATTGAAGACGTCGCGCGCGGCAGCCGCCTCGGCCACGACCTCGCGCATGCCCGCGACGCTCGCCGCCGGGTCGATCGCCGCGTGCGCGCCGCCCATGTCGGTGCGCACCCAGCCCGGATGCAGCGCGACGCAGGTGGCGCGGCGCGTTTGCAGCGAGGTGATCTTCAGCACGTCGTTGAGCGCGGCCTTGCTCGCGCGATAGAGCCAGCCCGTCGTGCCCGTGGTCTCTGCAATGCTGCCCATGCGGCTCGAAAGCACGCCGAGCACGCCGTGGGCTTCGTCGACGAGCGGCAACAGAACCGGGATCAGTTGCATCGGACCGCGCACGTTGGTGTTCATCACGTATTCGAAGTCTTCGGCCGTGATGGATTCGACGCCTTCGGTGCGCGGACCATACACGCCGGAGACGATGAGCGCCACGTTGAGCCGCTCGCCATCGAGCTTGCCCCCAAGCGCAGCGATTTCCTCGGGCTGCGCGATGTCGAGCTGGAAGGTCTGCGCGCCGATTGCGCGCAAAGCTTCGAGCGCTTCGGGCCCGCGCGCCGTGGCAAGCACCCGCCAGCCGGCCTTCGCATACTGCCGCGCGAACTCGAGACCCAGTCCGCGCGACGCGCCTACGATCAACGCTGTTTTCATCTCGTCACCTTGTCTGTGCATTGAAACCGCTGCAGCGCGCCGCCTGCCCGCCTTGCAAAGCGACGCGCTTCTTCTGGCGCTAGCCTACAGCAGTTCGACGCCCATCGCCGTGGCTTCTCCGCCGCCGATGCACAGCGTCGCCACGCCACGTTTGCCGCCGCGCGCGCGCAACGCGCCGATCAGCGTCACGAGAATGCGCGCGCCCGAAGCGCCGATCGGGTGGCCGAGCGCACATGCGCCGCCGTTCACGTTGACCTTCTCGTGCGGCAGATCGTGGTCCTTCATCGCGGCCATCGTGACCACGGCGAAGGCCTCGTTGATCTCGTAGAGATCGACGTCGCTCGCCGTCCAGCCGGTCTTCTCGAAGAGCTTCCTGATCGCGCCCACCGGCGCCGTCGTGAACTTCGAAGGTTGCTGCGCGAAGGTGGCGTGGCCCGTCACGCGCGCGAGCGGCGTGAGACCGAGCTGCTTCGCTGTGGATTCGCGCATCATCACGAGCGCCGCCGCGCCGTCCGAGATCGACGACGAGTTCGCCGCCGTCACCGTGCCGGTCTTGCTGAACGCGGGCTTGAGCGTCGGGATCTTGTCGAGGTTGGCCTTGAACGGCTGCTCGTCACGCTCGATGGTCGTCTCGCCCGCGCGCGAAGGGACCTTCACCGGCGCGATCTCCCATGCGAACGAACCGTCCTCGTTGGCGCGTTTCGCGCGCTTGAGCGACTCGATCGCGAACGCGTCCTGGCGCTCGCGCGAGAAGTCGTACTCGCCCGCGCACTCTTCCGCGAACGTGCCCATCAGGCGGCCCTTGTCATAGGCGTCTTCGAGGCCGTCGAGGAACATGTGATCGAGCACCTGGCCGTGGCCCATGCGCATGCCGGCGCGCGCCTTCGGCAGCAGGTAAGGCGCGTTCGACATGCTCTCCATGCCGCCCGCGACGATCACATCGGCCGAGCCCGCCAGCAGCATGTCGTGCGCGAACATCGCAGCACGCATGCCCGAGCCGCACATCTTGTTGACGGTCGTAGCTCCTGCGGCGAGCGGCAGCCCCGCGCCGAGCGCCGCCTGGCGCGCGGGCGCCTGGCCCTGCCCCGCGGGCAGCACGCAGCCCATCAGGACCTCGTCGACCTGTTCGGGCTTCAACCCCGCGCGCTCGACGGCGGCCGCGATCGCGGCTGCGCCCAGCTGCGGCGCGGTGAGCGTCGCGAAATCGCCCTGAAAACCCGCCATCGGCGTGCGCGCCGCCGAAACGATCACGATGGCGTCCTGCTTTTGTGTCTCACTCATGTTTCTGCTCCTTGATGAATCTGCTTGAGTCTGCTTGAGTCCGTTCAAACCTGTTTGCCGCGCTCAGGCGACACGCACAGCCGGCGCGTCTTCACGCGAGAACCGTTCGGGGTAACACACGCGAAAGCGTATCGATGCGTCGTAGGGAAAACAGTCCGGCACCTCGCCCTCGATGAGCCTCGCGCGGCTCTCTTGCCAGAGTTCGGGCTCGAAGAAGTCTGCGTGATGCGCGAGAAATGCGCGCTTCACGCGCGGATCGCCGAGCAGGAAGGTGCCGTATGTCTCCGGAAAAATGTCGCGCGGGCCGACCGGGTACCACGGCTCGCCCGATAGTTCGTCTTCCTCATTACGTGGCGGCGGCACGGCGCGCACGTTGCAATCGGTGAGGTATTCGATCTCATCATAGTCGTAGAACACCACGCGGCCGTTGCGCGTCACGCCGAAATTCTTGTAGAGCATGTCGCCCGGAAAGATGTTCGCGCGCAGCAGGTCTTTCACCGCGTTGCCGTATTCGCGAATGCCGTGCTCGACATCGGCGTCGCTGCCGTTCTGCAGGTAGAGGTTGAGCGGCACCATGCGCCGCTCGATGTAGACGTGACGAATGACAAGATTGTCGCCCTCGTACTCGATCATCGAGGGCGCGAGTGTTTCCAGTTCGCGGACAAGCGCCTCGTCGAGCCGTGCGATGGGCAGCGCCACACTTGAATATTCGAGCGTGTCGGCAAGGCGCCCAAGCCGGTCGTGGCGCTTGACGAGCTGGTACTTCTGCACCACCTGCTCGCGCGTGGTCTCTTTCGGCGCGGGAAAGCTGTCCTTGATGACCTTGAAAACGTACGGAAACGAAGGCAGCGTAAACACGATCATCACCATGCCGCGTATGCCGGGCGCGACGATGAACGGGTCGCTCGAGTGCTTGAGATGGTGCAGCAAGTCGCGATAGAACAGGTTCTTGCCCTGCTTCTGCAGTCCGAGCGACGTGTAGATCTCGCCTTTGGCCTTGCGCGGCATGATGGTGCGCAAAAACTCCACATAGGCGGACGGCACTTCCATATCCACCAGAAAATACGAGTGCGAGAAGCTGAAGAGGATGAGCAATTGCTCGAGACGCAGCAGCACCGTGTCCAACGCGAGCTTGCCGTTTTCCACATGACGAATCGGAAGAACGAACGGTGCAAGCAGATCGCCGTTGATGATGCGCCCGACGATATACGCGCCTTTATGCCGGAAAAACAGCGACGAAAGCACGTGAATCTGGAAGTTCGGCTTGGGCTCGACCACGCCGAAGGTGTCGAGCATCGTCTGCATGATGCAGTCCACGTCGCGCCCGAGGTCCTCGAACGGCGTTTCCAGCTGGAAGTTCGTGACGATGCGCTCGAGCGTCGCGGCGAGCCCGTCCTTGCCCGGATAGTACGCGCGGTAGGTGGGCTTCGCGGCGGGTTCGTCGTTCTCGATGTATTCGGTCGAGATGGCGGGCCGCACGAAGATGAAATCGTTGTTGAAGTACGAGCGGTGCAGGATCTTGCAGCACACTGAGTTGAAGAACGTCTCCGCGCATTCGGGCTGCCGGTGCGTCGTAAGCAGGCCGATGTAGTGCAGCTTGATCTGCTGCCAGACTTCGTCGTCGATGCTCTCCGCGCCGTATTCGTCTTCGAGCGCGACCACGCACTCCTTCACGCGATCGTCATAGGAGGCGATGCGCTCGCGCGCAAGCTGCTGCAGCGCGCGCCAGTCGGCTGCCTCGAAGAACGTCCTCGCCCTCGCAGCCGCGTCGCAGAAGTTGTGGTAGTGACGGTTGAAACCGTCGAGCATGGTCTGCGCGACATCGAAGCCGATCTGCGAAGAAAGCAGTTTCGGGAAGTGTTTCATGGCGGCCATGCCCGTTTCGCACGCGCGAGCGTCAGGTTTTCGCCGGGGCGTCGCTTTCGTGCGCCGCGCTCTCGTGCGCCGCATTCCGGTCGAGCAGCGCGCGCGCCTGGGCCTCGTACTGAGCCAGGTCTTCGAGCGTCGCGTCGAGGTCCGCGCGCTGGCGCTCGAGTATCTCGCGGTGATGCACCACGGTGTCGAGGAACGCCTGGAGCTGCGGGAGCGTGTCGGTCGGCGATTCGTAGAGGTCGAGCAGCGTGCGGATCTCCGAAAGCGTGAAGCCGAGCCGCTTGCCGCGCAGCGTCAGCTTCAGCCGCGTGCGATCGCGCCCCGAAAAAACGCGCTTGAGGCCGCCCGCGCCTTCGCGGCTCGGCGCCAGCAGGCCCTGGTCCTCGTAGAAGCGGATCGCGCGCGGCGTTACGTCGAATTCCCGGGCAAGTTCGGTAATCGTGTACTGGATCGTCATGGTGTGCGAAAGGCGGCTGGCCCGGCGTCGCCTGCACGACGGCGCGAGGAAAGATAGAATCGACGTTTACGTTATCGTCAAGTACGCGGTTGCGCAACCGGCAAGACCGGACAGGAGAAGACACCCCCAATGAACGCCCTCGAACACCAGCTCGACTATCCCTACGCCGATACCCTGCCGGAGCCCGGCCTCGCCTTCGATGTCGCGCCCGGCGTGAAATGGCTGCGCATGCCGCTGCCGTTCGCGCTCGACCATATCAACCTGTGGCTGCTGCGCGACGAAATCGACGGCCAGCAAGGCTGGACCGTGGTGGACTGCGGCATCACCAACGACACCATCAAGGCCCGCTGGGAAGCCGTGTTCGAGAACCAGCTGGAAGGCCTGCCGGTGCTGCGCGTGCTCGTCACCCACTGCCATCCCGACCATATCGGCCTCGCGCACTGGATCTGCGCGGGCGGCGACAAGGCGCGCTGGGACGTGCGCCTGTGGACCACGCTCGGCGAATACATGCAGGCCCGCGTGATGGCGGCCGGCGACGGCTCGAACGCGGGCGGCGAAGGCGCCGCGCGCCATTTCGCGCGGCACGGGCTCACGGACGAAGCTTCGCTCGACAAGCTGCGCAGCCGCCGCGGCTACTACGGCAGTCTCGTGCCCGCGCTGCCCACGCAATACCGCCGCCTGCGCGAAGCCGATACCGTGGCGATCGGCGGGCGCGGCTGGCGCGTGATCACGGGCTACGGCCATTCGCCCGAACATTGCGCGCTGTTTTGCGAAGAAACCGGCGTGCTGATCTCCGGCGACATGGTGCTGCCGCGCATCTCGACCAATGTCTCCGTCTTCGACATGGAGCCGGAAGGCAATCCGCTCGGCCTGTACCTGGAATCGCTCGGCCGCTACGAAACGCTGCCCGAGAACACGCTCGTGCTGCCCTCGCACGGCAAGCCGTTCCGGGGCGTGCGCACGCGCATCGCGCAACTGCGCGCGCACCATGACGCGCGCCTCGCCGAAGTGATGGAGGCATGCGCTCGCACGCCGCAAAGCGCCGCCGACATCGTGCCGATGATGTTCAAGCGCGAACTGGACATCCACCAGATGACCTTCGCGATGGGCGAGGCGTTGGCGCACCTGAATCTGCTGTGGCTCGAGGGCAAGGTTACGCGCGCGACCGGCGCGGATGGCGTGATCCGCTTCACGGCCTGACTGGTTCGCGCGCACAAACAAAAACGGGCGGCCCGCAAGGAGCCGCCCGTTTTTACGTGGCGCGAGGCGTGAAATGCTTTAGTTCGAGCCGCCCGTGATCAGATCGGCGCCTTTCGGCCGCACGAACGTGAAAGTCGATGCCGGCAGCGACGGGTTCTTCTCGATGTTGGAGAACGTGAGCAGCGTCACGTTGCCGAACACGTCATGCAGTTCCATGGCCTGTAGGTTGCCATCGCGAAAGCCGATGCCCACGCTCTTGAATTGCGTGTCCTTCGACTTCGGAATCAGTTCGAGCCAGTCGATGCCGTTCTTCACGCCCGCATCGGAAAGCGTGAAGTTCTTGTCGAGATCGTTGCTGCCGAACAGGATGGCCGCCGGGCTCGCGCCGAGCGCGCCGCCAAGCTTGCGCTCGGTCACCTGGTTCAGGTCCTTGTCGTAGACGTAGAGGTTGTCGCCGTCCGACTGCAGCAGCTGCTGATACGGCTTCTCATACGACCAGATGAACTTGCCGGGCCGCGCGAACACGAACGTGCCGCTCGACGTCTTGGCGTTCATCGTGGCCGTGGCGATGGCGTCGCTGGCGTTCTTCGCGCCCGACGGCGCCTTCAGTTCGCGCTGCACGAAGCTGCCGCGCGCGGCATGGACCTGCGAGACGAACTGCTTCAGTTGATCGGTGCCGCTCGCATACGCCTGCGAGACCATCAGAACCGACGCGCCAAGCGCAAGGAAGAGCGCGCGGCGCGCGGTGCGCGCAAAGCGGGTCGGAAGTCCAGCCGGATACTGCATCTATTGTTCTCCAAGAGGTGTGTCTTTGGCCGTCGTGCCTGAGCCGTCGCCCGGCGCGGCCTATTCGGCGTCGCCGCGGTTGGGCACGAGGATCTCGCGGTTGCCGCTCGACGACATCGCCGAAACGAGCCCGGACTGCTCCATCTGTTCGAGCAGCCGCGCCGCGCGGTTGTAGCCAATGCGCAAGTGCCGCTGCACGAGCGAAATCGACGCGCGGCGATTCTTGATGACCACTTCGACGGCCTGATCGTACAGCGGATCGGACTCGTCGCCGGTGCCGCTGGTTCCCGCAGCCGACCCCTCGTCGCCCTCGCTCCCCACGGCACCTTCGAGAATGCCCTCGATATAGTTCGGCTCGCCCTGCTCCTTGAGCTTCTCGACCACGCGGTGGACTTCGTCGTCGGCGACGTACGCGCCGTGCACGCGCACGGGCATGCCCGTGCCTGGCGGCAGGTAGAGCATGTCGCCCATGCCGAGCAGCGACTCGGCGCCCATCTGGTCGAGAATCGTGCGCGAGTCGATCTTCGAGGAGACCTGGAACGCAATACGCGTGGGCACGTTGGCCTTGATGAGGCCGGTGATGACGTCCACCGAAGGCCGCTGCGTAGCGAGAATCAGGTGGATGCCCGCCGCGCGCGCCTTCTGCGCGATACGCGCGATCAGTTCTTCGACCTTCTTGCCCACGACCATCATGAGGTCGGCGAGTTCGTCGATCACGACCACGATATGCGGCAGCTTCTGGCACGGTTCCGGATCGTCCGGCGTGAGGCTGAACGGGTTCGGGATCTTCTCCTCGCGCTTGTTCGCCTCTTCGATCTTGTTGTTGTAGCCCGCGAGATTGCGCACGCCCAGCTTGCTCATGAGCTTGTAGCGGCGCTCCATCTCGGCCACGGTCCAGTTCAGCGCGTTGCCGGCCTGGCGCATATCGGTCACGACCGGGCAGAGCAGATGCGGAATGCCCTCGTAGACGCTCATTTCGAGCATCTTCGGGTCGATCAGGATCATGCGGACCTGCTCGGCACTCGCCTTGTACAGCAGCGAGAGGATCATCGCGTTGATCCCCACCGACTTGCCCGAGCCGGTCGTGCCGGCCACGAGCAGGTGGGGCATCTTCGCGAGATCGGCGCAAACCGGCTTGCCGCCGATGTCCTTGCCAAGACCCATGGTGAGCGCCGAAGGCGCATCGGCATAAACCGCCGAGCCCAGAATCTCGGAAAGACGCACGGTCTGGCGGCGCTGGTTCGGCAGCTCCAGCGCCATGAAATTCTTGCCCGGAATCGTTTCCACCACGCGGATCGAGACGAGCGAGAGCGAACGCGCCAAATCCTTCGCCAGGTTCACGATCTGGCTGCCCTTCACGCCCGTAGCCGGTTCGATTTCGTAGCGCGTGACGACGGGGCCCGGATACGCGGCCACCACGGCCACATCCACGCCAAAGTCCTTGAGCTTCTTCTCGATCAGGCGCGAGGTGAATTCGAGCGTGTCGTCGGAGATGGTTTCCTGCGTGGCCGACGCCGGGTCGAGCAGCGAGATGGCCGGCAGCGTCGAATCGCCCGGCAGGTCCTTGAAGAGCGGTACCTGGCGCTCTTTTTCCACGCGCTCGGAGCGCTGCGGCGTGACCACCGGCGGCACGATCGTGACCGGTTCGTGCTCCTCGATCTTCACGCGGCCGCGCTCGACCTTGCCTTCGCGCTTCACGGCCGCCGCTTCGCCGAGCTTGCGGTCGCGGCCCGCCTCGCGGCGCAGCCTGGCCATGGTCACGGCGTTGATGATGTATTCGCCGACTCTTTCGGCGACCGAAAGCCACGAGAAGCGGAAATAGAGCGAAAGACCGATAGCGAGCGCGATCAAGAGCGCGAGCGTGCCGCCCGTGAAACCGAGCGCGTGCGAGACGCCGCGTGCAACCGCGCCGCCCACCACGCCGCCGGGCGTCTGGGGCAATTGCACCTTGAGCGACCACATGCGCAGCGCCTCGATGCCGCAGCTCGACAGCATGACGAGCACGAACGACAAGGCTTCGGCGACCCAGCTGATGTCGCGCGGCTTGTCGTCGTCATCGTCGGCAATCGCCTCGTGGCGTGTGATGCGCTGGTAGTTCGCCGAGATGAGGCGCCCGAGCAGCACGATCCACCAATAGGCGGAAAGGCCGAACAGCAGCAGCAGGATGTCCGAGACGCGCGCGCCGACGCGCCCCGCCCAGTTCGAGATGTGGTCGACCTGGGCCGCGTGCGTCCAGCTCGGGTCGTGGCGGCTGTAGCTGATGAGCGCCATCAGCAGGAACACGCCTAGCGCGACCTGCAGGATCCAGCGAATTTCGGTGAAAAGGCGCGACATGCGGTGAGGCAATGCCTGCGCCTGCGCGGAAAAGGGAGCTTTGGCCATTGAATCCTGGGCTGATTCTTGATGCGTTTGCGGTCCGCCAGTCCTTCCGTATGCCCGAAACCCCGGGCAGACGGGCACGGCCGCCGTCGTCCGATCCGGCCTATTGTAAACGCGTTGTTTCGGCCCCGGCGGCCCCTCGCTGTAAATGACGGTAACTGACAACGGTGTGGAGCCGGTACCTGGGCCGCCGGGCCGCCCTGCCCGGCCTGCTGCCTGACCCGCAGTCAGCCCTACCGCCGACCCAGGCTATCGCCGCGATCAGTAAGCTTCATCGAGCGGGCATCTCCCCCCGCCTTTATAATTGCGGGCTGATGCCCAACTACATGCGTGAGCCCAGCCGCAACGCCGGGCGGCCCGAAGCCGGCCGCCCCGAAATCGCGCCACGCAGCGTCTTTCTACGGAATTCGATCATGTCTGCAACCAAACACGCCAAAGTCCTGATTCTCGGTTCCGGCCCCGCCGGCTACACGGCAGCCGTCTACGCGGCGCGCGCGAACCTTTCGCCGCTGCTCGTCACCGGCCTTGCCCAAGGCGGCCAGCTCATGACCACGACCGACGTCGAAAACTGGCCCGCAGACCCGAACGGCGTGCAAGGCCCCGAGCTGATGCAGCGTTTCCTCGAGCACGCCGAGCGCTTCAACACGGAAATCGTGTTCGATCACATCCACACGGCCAAGCTGAACGAAAAGCCCATCCGCCTGATCGGCGACTCGGGCGAGTACACCTGCGACTCGCTCGTCATCGCGACCGGCGCGTCGGCGCAATACCTCGGCCTGCCGAGCGAAGAGCTGTACATGGGCCGCGGCGTCTCGGCCTGCGCAACCTGCGACGGCTTCTTCTACCGCAACCAGCACGTCGCGGTAGTCGGCGGCGGCAACACGGCCGTTGAAGAGGCGCTCTACCTCTCGGGCATCGCCAAGAAGGTCACGGTCATTCACCGCCGCGACAAGTTCCGCGCCGAACCGATCCTGATCGACCGCCTGCTGGAGAAGGAAAAAGAAGGCGTGGTCGAGATCAAGTGGGAACACGTGCTCGACGAAGTCAAGGGCAACGAAGGCGGCGTGAACGGCCTGCGCATCAAGAACGTGAAGACGGGCGAGACCACCGACCTCGATCTGCAGGGTCTCTTCGTCGCGATCGGCCACAAGCCGAACACGGACATCTTCGAAGGCCAGCTGGAGATGAAGAACGGCTACATCATCACGAACGGCGGCCTGAACGGCAACGCCACCGGCACGAGCGTACCGGGCGTATTCGCGGCCGGCGACGTGCAGGATCACGTCTACCGCCAGGCGATCACGAGTGCGGGTACGGGCTGTATGGCCGCACTCGACGCGCAGCGCTACCTCGAGACCGTGAACGAGCTGGGCCAGGCGCACGTGATGAGCGCAGAAGCCGATCGCTAAAGCGATTCTGGCGCGCCGGCAACGAGGGCCGCGGCCAGCCAGCCGGCGGCCCTTTGTTTTTGCGGCGGCGTGCGCGTGAATGGCCAGCGCGTCGCCCGCCACTGCGCTCGTGTGAACAGCTAACGATCTACCCGCGGATTTACCCAGCGTCTTTCGCCATGCCCAAGAACGTGCCCCACCCGGGCGAGCCCAAGCGCCCCGCCGCCGCGCGCCCTGCTCCGGCGCCCACACCTGCTCCCGCTGCGGACGAAGCCGCGCCCGGCAAGACGGCCGCTGGCTTCGCCGGCCTCGGCAGCCTGCGCGACGCGCTCAAGGTGCAAACCCGCCAGCGCGAGCGCGAACGTGTGGCCGCGCAGGCGGCGCGCGTCGAAGCCGCCGTCGACAGCGACCTCTTTCGCCGCGAGATCGGCCAGGTCGCGCCGCTCAAGCAGCCCACGCGCGCGCAGCCGCGCCGCGAAGCACCGGTGCCGCTGCCGCTGCAAACGCGGCTCGACGAGCAGGCCGTGCTGCACGAAGCAATCTCCGACGAATTCGACCCTGAAGCGCTTCTCGATACCGACGATTCGCTGTACTACCACCGCCCCGGCATCAGCGAAGAAGTTGTGAAGAAGCTGCGGCGCGGCACGTGGATCGTGCAGGCGCAGCTCGACTTGCACGGCATGCGCCGCGAAGAAGCGCGCGAGGCGCTGCAGAACTTCATCCGTGAAGCGGGCAAGCGCGGGCTGCGCTGTGTGCGCGTGATCCACGGCAAGGGCCTCGGCTCCGTCGGCAAGGAGCCGGTGCTCAAGGGCAAGGTGCGCACGTGGCTCGTGCAGAAGGAAGAGGTGATTGCGTTCTGCCAGGCACGGCCGCACGACGGCGGCGCGGGTGCGGTGCTCGTCTTGCTGCAGCCGCATCCGGTCGGGCACGGGCAGCATCATCACTCGCCCTGATCGATCCTGTCATCGGCATGTCGATATGAAAAAACCCCGTTGCTGCTCGCGCAGCCAACGGGGTTTTTTGTCGCGCCGGAAAGACCGGCGAGCGGCGATCACGCAATACGCTCTTCCGTCTTCGGATCGAACAGCACAGCCTTCGACACGTCGAACAGCAGGTCCATGCTGTTGAGCGGCTGCGGGTTCGCACCCGGGTGCACACGGCTCACGATGCGCTTGCCGTTGACCTGTGCGAACACGAGCGTGTCCGGGCCGGTCGGCTCGATCACGTCGACCTGCACCGCATGGCGCTGCAGTTCGTGGCCGTGGCCGTCGTGCGAACTGCGCGCGTCGGTGATGCGCTCGGGGCGCAGGCCCAGCACCACGTTCTGGCCAATGTAGCTGCGCAGCTTGTTCGCCTCGAACGGCAGGTTCAGCACGTTGCGCGCCACGCCCGTGTCGAGTTCGATGCCAATGCCCGCGCCCTGCTCCACCAGCTTGCCTTCGATGAAGTTCATCGGCGGCGCGCCGATGAAGCCCGCAACGAACAGGTTCGACGGCGAATCGTAGATGTCCTGCGGCGCGCCGAACTGCTGCACGATGCCGTCCTTCATCACGGCGATGCGGTCGCCGAGCGTCATCGCTTCGATCTGATCGTGCGTCACGTAGACGATCGTCTTGCCCACGCGCTGATGCAGCAGCTTGATTTCCGAGCGCATCTCGATACGCAGCTTCGCGTCGAGGTTCGACAGCGGCTCGTCGAACAGGAACATGATCGGGTCGCGTGCGAGCGCGCGGCCCATCGCCACGCGCTGGCGCTGGCCACCCGAGAGTTGGCCGGGCTTGCGGTCGAGCAGATGCTGGATCTGCAGCATGCTCGACACGCGATCGACGATCTGCGTCTGCTCGGCCTTCGGCACCTTGCGGATGTTCAGGCCGAACGAGATGTTCTCGCGCACCGTCATCGACGGATAAAGCGCGTACGACTGGAACACCATCGCGATGTCGCGATCCTTCGGCGAGAGGTTGTTCACCACCTTGCCGTCCATCATGATCTCGCCCTTGGTCACGGACTCGAGACCGGCGATCATGTTCAGAAGCGTCGACTTGCCGCAGCCCGAGCCGCCGACCAGAATCAGAAACTGGCCGTCTTCGATGTCGATGTTCACGCCCTTGAGGACCGGGACCCCGTTCGGGTAGGTCTTGTAGACGTCGCGAATGGAAAGGCTTGCCATGCTATGAATCCTTTAATCGAATACGGGTTTTAGCCCTTCACCGCGCCCGCCGTGAGACCGCGCACGAAGTAGCGGCCGGCGATGACGTAGACGAGCAGCGTAGGCAGCGCAGCGATGATCGCGCCGGCCATGTCGACGTTGTATTCCTTCACGCCCGTGGACGTGTTCACGAGATTGTTCAGCGCCACCGTGATCGGCATCGAATCGACGCCCGAGAACACGATACCGAACAGGAAGTCATTCCAGATCTGCGTGAATTGCCAGATCAGGCACACCATGAAGATGGGCAGCGAGATCGGCATCATGATGCGCGTGAAGATCATGAAGAAACCGGCACCGTCGATGCGCGCGGCCTTCACGAGTTCAGCGGGCACGCTCACGTAGAAGTTTCGGAAGAACATCGTGGTGAACGCAATGCCGTACACCACGTGCACCAGCACCAGACCGCCGATCGTGTTCGAGAGGCCGAGGAAGCCTTCGAGACGCGCCATTGGCAGCAGGATGGCCTGGAACGGGATGAAGCAGCCCACCAGCAGCATCGTGAAGAGCCCGTCCGCGCCGCGAAAACGCCAGTGCGTGAGCACATAGCCGTTGAACGCGCCGATGATCGACGAGATCAGCACGGCCGGAATCACCATCTTCACCGAGTTCATGAAGAACGGCTGCATGCCGTCACAGCGCACGCCGGTACACGCTTCGCTCCATGCCTTGATCCACGGCGCGAAGGTCGGGCTCGTGGGCAGCGAGAGCATGGTGCCCGAGTGAATCTGGTCGAGCGACTTGAACGACGTCGACAGCATCACGTAGAGCGGGAACAGGAAGTACACCGCGAACAGGATCAGCGCCGCGTACACGACCACGCGGCTCACAGTCATCTTAGGCTGCATTGCGCGTGCTCCTCGATTCCAGATACATGAGCGGCACGAGCACGGCCACGACAGTGGCGAGCATCATCATCGACGAAGCTGCGCCGACGCCGAGCTGCCCGCGGTTGAACGAAAACGTGTACATGAAGATGGCCGGCAGCGACGACGACGTACCCGGGCCGCCCGCGGTCAGCGCGACGACGAGGTCGAACGTCTTGATCGTGATGTGGCACAGGATCAGCAGCACGGAGAAGAACACCGGACGCATGCTCGGAATCACGATCTTGCGGTAGATCGTGGGCAGCGTCGCGCCGTCCACCTGGGCCGCCTTGAAGATTTCGCTGTCCACACCACGCAGGCCTGCAAGGAACAGCGCCATGCAAAAGCCCGTGGACTGCCACACCGCTGCGACCACGATACAGAAAATGGCGCGGTCCGGATTGTTCAGCCAGTCGAGCTGGAAGCTCGTCCAGCCGATGCTGTGCATCACCTGCTGAATACCGAGATCGGGATTGAAGATCCACTGCCACGCCGTGCCCGTCACGATGTACGAAAGCGCCATCGGATAGAGGAACACCGCGCGCAGCGCGCCTTCCTGACGAATCTGCTGGTCGAGCAGGATCGCGAGGAACAGCCCGAGCGCCACGCAGATCGCGATGAACGGGATGCCGAACCATCCGAGGTTCTGCGCCGACGTCCACCAGACGTCGTTGGAGAACAGCTCGCGATAGCGGTCGAGACCCGCAAATTCATAGCGTGGCATCAGTCGCGAAGTCGAGAGCGACAGATAGCCGGTGACAAGAATGAAGCCGTAGACGAAAAAGAGGCTGATCAGGATGCTGGGCGAAAGCACCAGCTTCGGGATCCAGCGGTCTGCGAGCGCCGCCATGGGCGACGCGCGGCGGGTAGCAGGCGTGGCCGCCTTGCCGTTGCCGCTAAGAGAAGCAGTCACTGCGCAACTCCTGGTACGGTGCGAAAACAGCTTTCGCACGATGATGGGGTTCAGAAGGTGAACCGTCATGCCCGGGGTGCGCCACGTGTGGCGCACCCCGTCTTACAGCACTAACCTACTGCGTTCACTTCGTCTTCGCAGCCTTCGCGAGCGCTTCCACCGCGCTCTTCGAATCCTGGTTCGAGTTCATGAACTTCGTCACGACGTCGGTGATCGCACCGGCTGCTGCGTCCGGCTGAGCCATGCCGTGCGCGAGCGACGGCACATAGCCGCCGGCCTTGATCGCGGTCTGCTCATCCGCGTACGACTTCTTCGCGCATGCGTCGAACTTGCTCATGTCCACGCCCAGACGGACCGGGATCGAGCCCTTGTACAGGCTGAACTGCTCCTGGAATTCCGGGCTCATGATCGTCTTTGCGAGCGCGAGCTGGCCAGGCGTTGCGGTCTTCTGGCCCTTCTGCTGGAAGAACACGAACGAGTCGACGTTAAAAGTGTAGGCCTTTGCGGTGCCCGGCACTGCCGCGCAAACGTAGTCCGTATCCGGCTGCTTGTTCGCGTTCGCGAACTCGCCCTTGGCCCAGTCGCCCATGAACTGCATGCCGGCCTTGCCGTTGATGACCATGGCCGTGGCGAGGTTCCAGTCACGGCCCGTGCGGCCGTTATCCATGTACGACTCGATCTTGCGGACCGTGTCGAACACGCCGACCATCTGTTGCGACGTGAGGGTCTTCTGGTCGAGGTCGACGAGGGCCTTCTTGTAGAAGTCCGCGCCTTGCGAGAGGACCACGTCTTCCCACAGCGTCAGGTCCTGCCACGGCTGGCCGCCAGCGGCGACCGGCTGGATGCCTGCGGCCTTGAACTTGTCAGCCAGCGCGAAGAATTCCGGCCACGTGGTCGGCGCCTTGCCGCCCACCTTGTCGAGCGCAGCCTTGTTGATCCACACCCAGTTCACGCGGTGCACCGAGAACGGCGCGGCGACGTAGTGACCGTCTGCATGGATGATCTTGTCGATTTGCGGCGGGAGGTTGGCCTTCCAGTCGCCGGCGACGGAGTCGACGTTCACCAGCACGCCTTGCTCGGCCCACTCCTGAATCAGCGGACCCTTGATCTGTGCAGCCGAAGGCGCATTGCCCGAGATCACCTGGGTCTTCAGTGCGGTCATGGCCGCCGCGCCCGCGCCACCGGCGACCGCGAAGTCCTTCCACACATAGCCCTGCTTCGTCATGTCGTCCTTGAGCACGCCGACGGCCTTCGACTCGCCGCCCGAAGTCCACCAGTGCAGCACTTCAAGGGACTCGGCCGCTTGCGCCGTGGCGACGCCACCCAACAGACCTGCTGCGCACAGGGCGCCCATGATCGCGCGGAATTTCATTTCTTATCTCCTCCAGACACCTGAACAAAAAACGATTGGCCCCTGATCGCCAGGGTGCGGTGGTTGGTCAAACAGGCAAAACAGGCAAAACACTGGACGGACGGGCGCCGGAGTGCCGCGCGCGTGCTTTTCGTTAGATGCGCGCGGGCCGCGTGCCGGTTACCGGCCGCAGGACGCTCAAGAGATGAGTGGATCTGAATGCAACTTGACTGTCTCCTCTTTTGATTTTCACCGGCCACCTGGCCGGCCGAGGCGCCGCTTGCGTCACGCGGCCTTGAAGCCCTCGCACGCTGGGGAACCGGGCGCACGGCTCACTGGTAAGCCGGGCTGAGTCCCGCGTTGTTCTCCGTTAACATGAGGGGGCATTCCGTCCGCTCGCGAAACCGCGCAAACCGCCTTGCTGGCTGCGTTTCACGCTTTTTTCATCGAATGAACGTTACCTCTTGATTTGGATTGTAGTTAAACTACAATTCAGTGTCAAAAAAAATTTTATCGGACTACGGCCGCCCGATCGACCGCATCGCGCCCACATCGAAGGGCGACAGATGTACCCTGCTGCGGCCACCCAGGACAGTGACGGAGACTCATGCAAAACCAGACCGATTCAGGTTTCACGTTCGTGCTCTTCGGCGCCACCGGCGACCTGTCGATGCGCAAGATTCTCCCGGCCCTGTATGAAGCGCACCGTTCAGGCATGCTCGCGGAGTCCGGCAAGATCGTGGGCGTCGCGCGCCACGAGGAAGATCGCGCGGCGTACATTCAGTGGGTCGACGAACACGTCAAGCCGCACGTGACGAAGAACGGCGGCTTCAACGACACCGCGTGGGCCAGCTTCCTCGAGCGCATCGTCTATGTGAAGCTCGATCTCTCACGCGCCGAAGACTTCACGCATCTGCGCGACGGCATCGCGTCGCTGCCCGGCATTCGTGTGTTCTATCTGGCTACGGGCCCGTCGCTGTTCGTGCCGATCTGCCGCGCGCTCGCCGCCGTCGGTCTGAACGAGAACTCGCGCATCGTGCTGGAAAAGCCGCTCGGCTACGACCTCAAGTCGTCCAACGCGATCAACGACGCCGTGGGCGAGATCTTCGCGGAAGGCCAGATCTACCGGATCGACCACTATCTCGGCAAGGAGCCGGTGCAGAACCTGCTCGCGCTGCGTTTTGGCAATGCGCTCTTCGAGCCGCTGTGGCGCCGCGAATGGGTCGAGAGCATCCAGATCACGATTGCCGAAGAACTGGGCGTCGAGGCACGCGGCGATTTTTATGACAACACTGGCGCGCTGCGCGACATGGTGCAAAATCACCTGTTGCAGTTGCTCTCGATCGTCGCCATGGAGCCGCCGCATTCGATGGATTCGGATTCGGTGCGCGACGAAAAACTTCGCGTGCTGCGCGCGCTCAAACCGATCAACCCGCTCGACATCAGCAAGGTTGCGGTGCGCGGCCAGTACCACGCGGGCGTGATCCGCGGCCAGGCGGTGCCGGGCTATGCGACCGAGCACGGTGTGAAGCCCGAGAGCCACACCGAGACCTTCGTCGCGCTGAAGGTGGAGATCGAGAACTGGCGCTGGGCGGGCGTGCCCTTCTTCCTGCGCACCGGCAAGCGCCTTGCCGACCGCGTGGCCGAGATCGTCGTGAACTTCCGTCCGGTGCCGCATTCGGCGCTCGGCGCGCCGGCGCTGCGTCCGGGCGCGAACCGCCTCGTGATCCGCCTGCAGCCGAACGAGAACATCCGCCTCTACTGCCTCGCGAAGCAGCCCGGCGAAGGGATGAATCTCGCGAGCGTGCATCTGGATCTCGCGTTCGACCAGTTCTTCCGCGAAGGCCAGATGGAGGCCTACCAGCGCCTGCTGCTCGACGTGATCAACGGGCGCCTCGCGCTCTTCGTGCGCCGCGACGAGCAGGAAGCGGCGTGGACGTGGGTCGAACCGATCCTGAACGAGTGGGCGGCTTCGCCCCGAGCGCCCAAGCCGTACGCGGCCGGCACGTGGGGACCGGCGGCGGCAAGCGCGATGCTCGCGCAGCACGGCACCTGCTGGCTCGAAGAAGAGAACTGATGAGATTGCATGGCGTCGCGCACAGCCCGCGCGACGCCGGACCGGACAGATGAACGAACCTGTAGACCTACAAAAAAGCAGCATGGAGGAGAAGTGATCGAGCTTCACGTATTCGACGACCCGCGCGTCCAATCCGACGCGCTGGCGCGAGCCGTGGGCGACGCGCTACATGCGTCGCTCGCCGCTCAGCAAGCGGCGCCCGGTACTGCCGTGCGCCGTGCAACGCTTGCCGTCTCCGGCGGCACGAGCCCGCGCCCCTTCCTCGAGGCCTTGTCTACCCACCGTTTCGACTGGGCGCACATCGACGTGACGCTCGTCGACGACCGCTGGGTGCCCGACACCGACTCCGCGAGCAACGCGCGCCTCGCGCGCGAAACGCTGCTCACGCACGAAGCGGCCCACGCGCATTTCCTGCCGCTCGTCGATGTCGCGCAGGATCTTGACGCACATGTCGCCGCGCTCAACGCCGACCCGGCCCGCAAGCTGCCGAACGTCGCCGTGCTCGGCATGGGCGAGGACGGTCACACGGCCTCGATTTTCGCCGACGCCCCCGAGTGGCACGAAGCGATCACTACGCCGCGCCCGTTCGTGGCCGTGCATCCGCAGGCAGCGCCCCACGCGCGCGTCTCGTGGTCGATGCAGGCGCTGCGCCAGGTCGATCGGCTGTTCCTGCTGATCGCGGGGCAGCGCAAGCTCGAAGTGCTGCAACAGGCCGCCGCGGCCGAACAAAACAACGCCATCTCGAAGCTGGCGAACGACAAGGGAGTGAGACTCGATGTCTACTGGTGCGCCTAATAAAAACGCCCCTGGCGCAGGCCAGCACGCCGACGGTCCGAGGCTGCTCGCCGACATCGGCGGAACCAACGCGCGCTTCGCGCTGGAAACGGGTCCGGGCGAGATCGGCCAGGTGCGCGTGTATCCGTGCGCGCAGTATCCCGGCGTCGCGGAAGTGATCCAGCAATACCTGAAGGACAACAAGATTGGCCGCGTGAATCATGCGGCCATCGCGATTGCGAATCCGGTCGACGGCGACCAGGTGCGCATGACCAATCACGACTGGACCTTCTCGATCGAAGCGACGCGCCGCGCACTCGGCTTCGACACGCTGCTGGTCGTAAACGATTTCACTGCGCTCGCGATGGCGCTGCCCGGTTTGACCGACGCGCAGCGCGTCCAGGTGGGCGGCGGCCAGCGCCGCCAGAACAGCGTGATCGGCCTGCTTGGGCCGGGCACGGGTCTCGGCGTCTCGGGCCTCATTCCTGCCGACGACCGCTGGATCGCGCTCGGCAGCGAAGGCGGCCACGCCAGCTTCTCGCCGCAGGACGAGCGCGAAGACATCGTGCTGCAGTTCGCGCGCAAGAAGTGGCCGCATGTGTCGTTCGAGCGCGTGTGCGCGGGGCCCGGCGTCGAACTCATCTATCGCGCGCTCGCCGGACGCGACAAGAAGAAGGTGCCCGCGGATATCAACCCGGCCGAAGTCGTGCAGCGCGCACATGATGGCGAAGCGCTCGCGGTCGAGACCGTCGAATGCTTCTGCGGCATTCTCGGCAGCTTCGCGGGCAACATCGCGATGACGCTCGGTTCGCTCGGCGGCATCTATATCGGCGGCGGCGTGGTGCCGCGTCTGGGCGATCTGTTCTTGCGCTCGTCGTTCCGCCAGCGTTTCGAGGCGAAGGGCCGTTTCGACACCTATCTCTCGAACGTGCCCACTTACGTCATCACGGCGGAGTATCCGGCGTTCCTCGGCGTTTCGGCCATTCTCGCGGAGCAGCTGTCGAATCGCGCGGGCGGCGGATCGTCGGCCGTGTTCGAACGCATTCGCCAGATGCGCGACGCGCTCACGCCCGCCGAGCGCCGCGTGGCCGACCTCGCGCTCAACCATCCGCGCTCGATCATCAATGATCCGATCGTCGATATCGCGCGCAAGGCCGACGTGAGCCAGCCCACGGTCATCCGCTTCTGCCGCTCGCTTGGCTGCCAGGGCCTCTCGGACTTCAAGCTCAAGCTCGCCACGGGCCTCACCGGCACGATTCCGGTGAGCCACAGCCAGGTGCATCTGGGCGACACCGCGACGGATTTCGGCGCGAAGGTGCTCGACAACACCGTCTCGGCCATCCTGCAGTTGCGCGAGCACCTGAACTTCGAGCAAGTCGAAAATGCGATCACGCTGCTCAACGGCGCGCGCCGCATCGAGTTCTATGGCCTCGGCAACTCGCACATCGTCGCGCAGGACGCGCACTACAAGTTCTTCCGCTTCGGCATCCCGACCATCGCCTATGGCGACCTGTATATGCAGGCCGCCTCCGCCGCGCTGCTCGGCAAGGGCGACGTGATCGTGGCCGTCTCGAAGTCGGGCCGCGCGCCGGAACTGCTGCGAGTGCTCGACGTCGCGA
Organism: Paraburkholderia sp. JHI869; assembly: GCF_038900775.1. NCBI lineage: Bacteria > Pseudomonadati > Pseudomonadota > Betaproteobacteria > Burkholderiales > Burkholderiaceae > Paraburkholderia > Paraburkholderia sp. JHI869. The sequence continues at coordinate 118,299 of NZ_JAYMSC010000019.1, read as the reverse complement.
TGCAGGCCGGTGCGAAGGTGATCGCGATCACGTCGAGCAACACGCCGCTCGCCAAGCGCGCGACCGTAGCGCTCGAAACCGATCACATCGAGATGCGCGAGTCGCAGCTTTCGATGATCTCGCGCATTTTGCATCTGCTCATGATCGACATCCTCGCGGTCGGCGTCGCGATTCGCCGCGCTTCGCCCGATGCGGATCTGGGCAACGCCGTAGAAAAGGCGCGCGAGCATGCCGACGACGACGCATCGGCCGTGCTCGACTGGCTGAGCCACGGTGCGTCGCCCACGGCGCGCGACTGAAGTCTGCTCTTTCGTCGGCTCATTCGAGCGATGAAAAAAATGGGACGCCTCGGCGTCCCATTTTCGTTTTGCGCTGCGTCGTTCTCACGGCGCTGCCGTTGGCACCGCATCCGGCGCGGGCGTGCCGTGCCACTTCACGACGAGCGCGCGCCCGACCCACGTGAGCAGCCCGCATACGCCGATCGTCACGCCCATGCCGAACGGCGAGATACCGGGGAACCAGCCGACCACGGCGCTCGCGAGCGCGCCGAGAGCGAGCTGCGTCGCGCCGAAGACGGCTGCTGCCGCGCCCGCGTTCTTCGGATAGCGGTACATGAGATCGGTCGCGCAGTTCGCACCGAGCAGACCCACCACGCTCACCACGAAGAACAGGCCGAATACGATCGACCACAGGCCGCCCCAGCCCGTCACGCACATGAGCGCGACGAAGAGCGACGCGACGATGCTCACGCCCGACGCGATCGACACCATGCGCAGCGAGCCGAGACGCCCGATGAAGCGCGTGTTGAGAAAGTTGCCGAGCATGATGCCGAACACGTTCGCGCCGAAGAAGAACCCGTAGTGCTGCGGCGAAACGTGGAAGTACTCGATATAGACGAACGGCGTTGCCGAGATATACGTAAACATCGCGGCGAACGCCATGCCGCCGCAGAGCATGTGCCCCCAGACGAGCGGATCGCGCAGCAGGCGTCCATACGCCGCGAACGAGCGCAGCACGGCCGCGCTTTCGCGCTTTTCCGGCGGCCAGGTTTCCGGTACGCGCAGGTAGGCGGCCACAGCGCACGCAAGGCCAAACAGCGTGAGCACGACGAACACCACTCGCCAGCCGCCGATCAATAGCAACTGTCCGCCGATCAACGGTGCGAGCAGCGGCCCGATCGCCGTGACGATCGCGACCATCGAAAGGACTTTGGCGGCATCCGATGGCTCGTGGGCGTCGCGCGCGATGGCCCGCGAAAGCACCGAGGCCGCGCCCGCGCCGAGCGCCTGCAGAAAGCGCACGACCACGAGTTCGCCCACCGAGAACGAGAGCCAGCAGGCAATGCTCGCCAGCGTGAAGAGCGCAATGCCGCCGAGCAGCACGGGGCGGCGCCCATAGGCGTCGGAAACCGGACCGTACAGGAGCATGCCGATCGAGAAGCCGGCCATGAAGCTCGTGAGCGTAGAGGCCGCGGCGGCAGCGCTCACGCCGAAGGACTGCGCGATGGCGGGCAGGCTCGGCAGATACATGTCGGTGGCAAGCGGGCCACAGGCGGCGAGCGCGCCCAGCAACAGGATCAGCCGGCCATCGGGCCGGCGGCGCGGGGAATGGGACATGGTGTATGTGGCGGCGAAGCGCGCGTGGCTCGCGCGGTTTCGGTGTCATGGGCCGATTCAAGCGTCGCCGCTGAAGCGGACAAAAGCCGCCAAAAACAGCAACGCGGTGCCGCCGAATTGTACCTGACGCCCCTTCCCCGCCATCCGCCGCCCGACACGCGGCATTGCCGCGGCTTTGCGCTAAGCTGCCCGCTTTCGCTCAATTCGCCCCGTTGCCGACATGACCGCCTTCCTGCTCATCTGGAGCCCCAAGAAGTGGCCCTGGCCCGAACTGCCCGACTTCGCGCGCCGCGTGCGCGCCGGGGAAGCCGTCGCCGACACCTGGGGATGCGGCTTCGCGCGCGGCATCCTGCCGGGCGACCGGGTGTTCCTGCACCGCGTCGCCGCCGAGCCGCGCGGGCTCTTCGGTTCCGGCTACGTCACGCGCGCGCCCTACGAGGTGCCGGACGCCGCGTACAAGCGCGGATACCGGCTGTGCATCGACTTCGTCTACGACTGGCTCGTCGACGCGGGCGAGGAAGCGGTCATCGCGCGCGACGATTTGCGCGTCCATCCGTTTTCCGTGCAGACCTGGGACGCACAGAGTTCAGGCACCGTCATCAAGCCGGTTGCCGAAGGCGCGCTGGAAAAGCGCTGGGCGGAGTTGACGGGGCGGCGGCCGATGCCGGCCCCGGCCGTCGCGGCGCTCGCGGCCATGCACGCATTGCGCGACACGGCGCCGCACTTCGCGCCGCCAGCGCGCAAACACAGGCAGCAAACACGCTGAATCCCCCCACGCGGGGAACGCCCAGGCCAACCCGGGGCTCCGGCCCGATCCGCGCGACTCCGGTACAATTTCGAGAGAACAGCCCCATCGCCCGCGCCCACGCGGCGCCGCGTGGGTCCGTACGCCGGAGCGTTCCGTTAGCGCCGCGCGCCACACCACTTTCGCAGGTCCAGCACTCATGTCCAGCACTCAGAACCGCAACGAAGCCCTCTTCGAACGCGCCCAGCGCACCATCCCGGGCGGCGTGAATTCGCCCGTGCGCGCGTTCCGCTCGGTCGGCGGCACGCCGCGCTTCATCGAGCGCGCGCAAGGGCCGTACTTCTGGGACGCCGAAGGCAAGCGCTATATCGACTACATCGGCTCGTGGGGCCCGATGATCGTCGGCCACGTGCATCCGGAAGTGCTCGAAGCCGTGCAGCGCGTGCTCGCGAACGGCTTCTCGTTTGGCGCGCCCACTGAGGCCGAGATCGAGATCGCCGAGGAAATCTGCAAGATCGTCCCGTCGATGGAGCAAGTGCGTATGGTGTCGAGCGGCACCGAGGCGACCATGAGCGCGCTGCGCCTCGCGCGAGGCTTCACGAAGCGCGACCGCATCGTGAAGTTCGAAGGCTGCTACCACGGCCATGCCGACAGCCTGCTCGTGAAAGCGGGCTCGGGCCTGCTTACGTTCGGCAACCCGACCTCGGCGGGTGTGCCGGTGGACATCGCGAAGCACACCACGGTGCTCGAATACAACAACGTCGCGGCGCTCGAAGAGGCGTTCAAGGCGTTCGGCGACGAGATCGCCGCCGTGATCATCGAGCCGGTCGCGGGCAACATGAACCTCGTGAAGGCCACGCCTGAATTCATCCACACGCTGCGCGCGCTGACGGCGAAGCACGGCAGCGTGCTGATTTTCGACGAGGTGATGTGCGGTTTCCGCGTCGGCCTGCGCGGCGCGCAGGCGCTCTACGGCGTCGAGGCGGATATGGTGTGTCTCGGCAAAGTGATTGGCGGCGGCATGCCGGCGGCAGCGTTCGGTGGCCGTCGCGAAATCATGGATCATCTCGCGCCCAACGGCACGGTGTACCAGGCGGGTACGCTCTCGGGCAACCCGATCGCGGTCGCGGCGGGCCTGAAGACGCTGCAGCTCATCCAGGCGCCCGGCTTCTACGAGCAGCTCACCGCGAAAACCGAACGTCTCGCGAAGGGGTTGACGGCGGCCGCGCGCGAAACGAAGGTGCCGTTCGTCGCGGATTCGGTGGGCGGCATGTTCGGCCTCTATTTCGCGGACAAGGTGCCGGGCAGCTTCGCCGAAGTCACGAAGAGCGACATCGTGCGCTTCAACCGCTTCTTCCATCGCATGCTGGACGCGGGCGTCTACTTCGCGCCTTCGGCCTACGAGGCAGGCTTCGTGTCGAGCGCACACGACGACGCGATCCTCGACGAGACGATCGCCGCGGCGCGCAGCGCGTTCGCAGCGGAAGCCGCGGCTGAAAACGTGACGCAGTAAGGCATAGCGCCATTATCGGAAGGCGGGGCTCACGCCTCGCCGGCCCCACCTGACCGCCGCCCGAGAGAAAGCCCGACGATGTTTTCGCAATCCGATTTCGTCCACATGGAGCGTGCGCTCGCGCTCGCGCAGCGCGGCCTGTACACGACCGACCCGAACCCGCGCGTGGGCTGCGTGCTCGTCAAGGACGGCGTGGTGATCGGCGAGGGCTTCACGCAGCCGGCCGGCCAGGACCACGCCGAAATCCAGGCGATGAAGGACGCCCGCGCACGTGGTCACGACCTGCGCGGCGCGACGGCGTATGTGACGCTCGAGCCGTGCAGCCACTTCGGCCGCACGCCGCCCTGTGCGAACGCGCTGATCGAAGCGAAGGTCGCGCGCGTGATTGCGGCGATGGAAGACCCGAACCCGCTCGTTTCCGGTCGCGGCCTTTCGATCCTGCGCGACGCGGGTATCGACGTGCGCTGCGGGCTGCTGGCCAACGAGGCGCGCGAGCTGAACATCGGCTTCGTTTCGCGCATGACACGCAAGCGTCCGTGGGTGCGCATGAAGGTGGCCGCATCGCTCGACGGCCGCACGGGCCTGCCCTCGGGCGAAAGCCAATGGATCACGGGCGAAGCCGCGCGCGCCGACGGCCACGCCTGGCGCGCGCGCGCCTCGGCCATCCTCACGGGTATCGGCACGGTAAAGGAAGACGATCCGCGCATGACTGTGCGCGCCGTCGATACGCCGCGCCAGCCCAAACGCGTGCTGATCGACAGCCGCCTTGACGCCTCGCCGCTCGCGCAAATTTTCGTAGGCGCGCCTACGCTCGTGTTCTGCGCGGCGCTCGACGCGACCAACGAAGAACGCGCCGAAGCGCTGCGCGTGCGCGGCGCCGAAATCGTTGCGCTTGGCAACGAACACGGCAAGGTCGATTTGCCCGCCATGCTCAGCGAGCTGGCCGCACGCGGCGTGAACGAGCTGCACGTGGAAGCCGGCTACAAGCTCAACGGCTCGCTCCTGCGCGAAGGCTGCGTGGACGAACTGCTCGTGTACGTGGCGCCGTCGCTGCTCGGCACGAACTCGCTCGGCATGATCGATATCGCCGCGCCCGCGACGCTCGATGCGCGCACGCGCCTCGCATTTCATTCCGTCGATCGCCTCGGCAACGACCTGCGCATTCTTGCGCGCGTCGTCACGACGCAAGACGCCTGACCCTCACTGATGCATTGAACACAAGGAACAGTACGATGTTTACCGGAATCGTGGCGGCAGTGGGCCGCATCGAATCGATCAAACCGCTCGGCACGGAAGCCGACGCAGGCGTGCGCCTGAGCGTCAACGCAGGCAGCCTCGGCCTCGACGACGTGCAGCTCGGCGACAGCATCGCGATCCAGGGCGCGTGCATGACCGTCATCGAGAAGTCGGCAACGGGCTTCGACGTCGATGTTTCGCGCGAAAGCCTGAACCGCACCATGGGCCTCGCCGCGACGGGCGAAGTGAACCTCGAAAAAGCGCTGCGCGCGAACGACCGCCTGGGCGGCCACATCGTCTCGGGCCACGTGGACGGACTTGGCACCGTCACGCGCTTTGCGCCCGTGGGCGAGTCGCACGAGCTGCGCATTCTCGCGCCGGCGGAAATCGGCCGCTATCTCGCCTACAAGGGCTCGATCACCGTGAACGGCGTGAGCCTCACGGTCAACTCGGTGGACGATCGCGCGGACGGCTGCGAATTCTCGATCAATCTGATTCCCCACACGGTGGAAGTCACCACGCTCAAGCATCTTCAGGCTGGCACGAAGGTGAATCTCGAGATCGATCTGATCGCGCGCTACGTGGAGCGTATGCTCTCGGCCGAGAAGGCAGCCGGTTCGGCCGCACAAGACTAAAAGCCGCTTAGCCAGCGCAAGGCCCGCCCCGTATGCGCGCAAGCACGCGCGCCGGGGCGCTGATAGAATCTAGCCTTTCCCTACGCGCTCGCCGCACGGCGCGCCGCGTACCCATCACCCGAATCGAACAAGGAGGCACAGTTGGCAACGATTGAAACGAGCGCCGCCATGCCGATGGTCCGGGTGATGCTGCAAGTTGCGTCTCGTCACGCAACCTTCCCGCTTCCAGCGCAGCCATAGCGCGTCCCGCGCGGCATGTCTTCAAAAGCCGCGCCGTATTCAGCGAATTCGATGTCAGGCCGTCCGGCAATGCATGCCAGGGCGTGCGAATCCCGTTTTCCGTCTTAACGCTTCACGCTTCCTTCAGGAGAGTCTTCGGGCGTCACGTCCGGAGCATGCTGTCCATGACAGAGCTAAACAACAAACCCGATTCGGGTGGACAAACGTTCCGCAAGGTCCTCGGCTTCACCTTCCGGCACTGGGCGCGCCAGCCGGTGCGCGTCACGGCCGTGGCGCTCGCCTCGCTCCTCGGAGCGCTCGCCGACGTGCTCACGCCGCACTACGCAGGCCAGCTTGTCGATGCCCTCACCCACGACGGCGCAGCCAGCAGCGCCACCGCGTGGCATGCGGCCGTCGTGGCGTTCTGGGCGCTCACGGCGCTCGGGCTCGCCGGCACGATCATGCGCCAGGCGGCGTATCGCAACATCATCACGCTGACGCTGCGCATGATGAGCGAGATCGCCACACAGGCATTTCACCGCGTACAGCGCTTCTCGACGGACTGGCATGCGAACAGTTTCGCGGGTTCCACGGTACGCAAGGTCACACGCGGCATGTGGGCGCTCGACCTGCTCAACGACACGCTGCTCGTCGCCCTCTTCCCGTCGCTCGTCATGCTGGTCGGCTCGACCATTCTGCTTGCGGTGCAGTGGCATGTGATGGGCCTCGTGGTCGGCCTCGGCTCGGCGGTATATCTGGCGATCACAATCTCGCTTTCGCTGTTTTATGTCGCGCCCTCGGCCCGGCTCGCGAACCAGTGGGATACGAAGATGGGCGGCGCACTCGCCGACGCCATTTCGTGCAACGCGGTCGTCAAGGCGTTCGGCGCGGAAACGCGCGAAGAAGCGCGGCTCGCGCGCGTCGTCACGAAATGGAGCAGCCGCACGCGGCGCACGTGGCAGCGCGGCACGCTCAACGGCGGCGTGCAGGGTGCGCTGCTCGTGGGCATGCAGGCAGCCATTCTCGGTGCGGCGCTGCTGCTCTGGGCACGCGGTCTCGCAAGCGTGGGCGACATTACGTTCGCGCTCACACTGTTCTTCCTGCTCAAAGGTTATCTGCGCGATGTGGGCATGCACGTGCGCAACCTGCAGCGCTCGGTCAACGACATGGAAGAACTCGTCGCGCTCGACGCGGCGCCGCTCGGCATCGAAGACCAGCCCGACGCGCCGCCTATCGTGGTCGATCAGGGTGACATCCGCTTCGAGAACATGACGTTCCGCTACGACGCGGGCGCGAGGCCGCTCTACGAGAACCTCACGCTGCGCATCGCGCCGGGCGAGCGCGTGGGCCTCGTCGGCCATTCGGGCTCCGGCAAGACCACGCTGATCAAGCTGATCCAACGGCTTTACGATGTTTCCGGCGGGCGCATCACGATCGACGGCCAGGACATTGCACGGGTGCAGCAAGCGTCGCTGCGCTCGCACATCGCCATCGTGCAGCAGGAGCCGGTGCTGTTCCACCGCTCGCTTGCCGAGAACATCGCTTACGCCCGGCCAGGCGCCACGCATGCCGAAATCGAGCGAGCGGCGAAGCTAGCGAGCGCACACGACTTCATCGTGGCGCTGCCGCACGGCTACGACACGCTCGTGGGCGAGCGCGGCGTGAAACTCTCGGGCGGCGAGCGTCAGCGCGTGGCGATCGCGCGCGCGTTCCTCGCGAATGCGCCCATCCTCATCTTCGACGAAGCAACCTCGAGCCTCGACAGCGAAAGCGAAGTGCTGATCCAGCAAGCCATGGAGCGGCTCATGGAAGGCCGCACGACCGTGGTCGTCGCACACCGGCTCTCGACCGTACGTGCGCTCGACCGGCTGCTGGTGCTCGAGCGCGGACGCGTGGCGGAGGAAGGCACGCACGACGCGCTCGTGCGCCGCGAAAACGGCCTGTACCGGCGCCTGTTCGAGCGCCAGGCGCTGGAACTGACGAAGGGACTCGCCGACGATGTGATCCTGCGCTGAAACGGCGCGTCTTCACGCTCGCGCCCTCGCGCCGCAAGCCGGCTCAGGCGGGAACGGCGCGCGCGTGCGGCGTGATGCGCGCGAGCACCTCGGCGAGCGCCTCGCTTGCGATTTCGGTGTCGTAGTGCGCCTGCAGCTCCATCCAGCTGCGGGCGTCGGTGCCGAAATAAACCGCGAGACGCACCGCCGTATCAGCCGTGATGGCACGCTTGCCGAGCACGATCTCGTTGATACGGCGCGGCGGCACGCCAATCGCCTTGGCGAGCGCGTACTGGCTGATGCCCATGGGCTTGAGCCACTCTTCGTTCAGAATCTCGCCCGGTGTGGCAAGCGGTACTTCACGTGCCATGGTTTTGCTCCTCAGTGATAGTCCACGATGCGTACGTCCGATGCCTCACCGCCCGCGAAATGAAAGCAGATTCGCCACTGCCCATTGATGCGGATGCTGTACCAGCCATCCAGTTCGCCGGAAAGGCTCTCCAGCCGGTTGCCCGGCGGTGCCTTCAGAAACGCGAGCGTAGCGGCCGCATGGACCTGCTGAAGCTTGCGCATGGCGACCGTTTCAATGGCAACGAAGCGGGCGACGCGTCGCCCGGCAAAAAGCGCCGCGGTATCGCGGCAGGCAAAGGAGGTAATCGTCATGGATAGTAACGTCTCGCGTTAATAACGTCAAGCGTTACTAGTGTGAAACAGGTGCGATTCGCGCACCAGTCGGCCGTTCGGCCAACATGGGCAGCCGCGCGCCGCCGCCCCGGCGCACCGGAACACAGGGCCACCGGGCAAAACGCGCTGCGTCGTCCCGCGTTCTGGGCGACGCGCCCGCCCGCGTGGCGTAAAATGTGGCCTTTCCAGCCAGAATCCCAACATGACGCTCGCCTCCACCCCTGAGATCATCGCCGAGCTCAAAGCCGGCAAGATGGTCATCCTCGTCGACGAAGAAGACCGGGAAAACGAGGGCGACCTCGTCATCGCTGCGGAGTTCGTCACGCCTGAAGCCATCAACTTCATGGCGAAGTACGGCCGCGGGCTGATCTGCCTCACGCTCACCCAGGAGCGCTGCAAGCTGCTCAACCTGCCGCTCATGACCTACCGCAACGGCACGCAGTACGGCACGGCGTTCACGGTCAGCATCGAGGCCGCCGAAGGCGTCACGACCGGCATTTCCGCCGCCGACCGCGCCCGCACGATCCAGGCCGCCGTCGCGCACGACGCGCGCGCGGAGCACATCGTGCAGCCCGGCCACGTGTTCCCGATCATGGCGCAGCCAGGCGGCGTGCTCGTGCGCGCGGGCCACACCGAAGCGGGCTGCGACTTCACGGCGCTCGCGGGCCTCACGCCCGCGTCGGTGATCTGCGAGGTCATCAAGGACGACGGCACGATGGCGCGCCTGCCCGACCTCATGGAGTTCGCTCAGGAGCACGGCCTGAAGGTCGGCACCATCGCCGACCTGATCCACTACCGCAGCCGCACCGAATCGATCGTCGAGCGCGTGGCCGAGCGCACCATGCAAACCGCGCATGGCGCCTTCCGCGCGATCATGTACGTCGATCACCCCACGCGCACGCCGCACATCGCGCTCGTGCGCGGCACGCCGAAGCCCGACGTCGACACGCCCGTGCGCGTGCACGAGCCGCTCTCGGTGCTGGACCTGCTCGAAACGGGCTCGTCCACGCACTCGTGGACGCTCGACGCCGCCATGCGCGAGATTGCCTCGCGCGACGTGGGCGTGATCGTCATGCTCAACTGCGGCGAACCCAAGGAACATCTGATCGACGTCTTCAAGGCGTTCGACCAGAAAGAGCGCGCGGAGGCGCTCGCCCGTCGGCCCGTGGACTTCAAGACCTACGGCATCGGCGCGCAGATCCTGCGCGAACTCGGCGTGGGCCGCATGCAGGTGCTTTCGAAGCCGCGCCGCCTCGGCAGCATGTCGGGCTACGGTCTCGAAGTCACCGGCTTCGTGCCGATGCCGGGCGGGAACGCGGAAGCGCCCTGCCCGCCGGAAGCCGCTGACCCTGCCTCGTCGCGCGCCTGAAGTCGCATCGCGCTCTTTTCACGCGTCACCACGCTCAACCGAACTTACGGACACCACATGGAAATCGGACAATACCAACCGAACCTCGACGGCGACGGACTGCGCATCGGCATCGTCCAGTCGCGCTTTAACGAACCCGTCTGCAACGGCCTCGCCGACGCCTGCATCGAAGAACTCGAACGCCTCGGCGTGACGGGCGAAGACGTGCTGCTCGTCACCGTGCCGGGCGCACTCGAAATCCCGCTCGCGCTGCAAAAGCTCGCCGAAAGCGGCCAGTTCGACGCCCTGATCGCGCTCGGCGCGGTCGTGCGCGGCGAGACGTACCACTTCGAACTCGTTTCGAACGAAAGCGGCTCGGGCATCTCGCGCGTCTCGCTCGACTTCAACGTGCCGATCGCGAACGCCGTGCTCACCACCGAAAACGACGAGCAGGCCGTGGCCCGCATGACCGAGAAGGGTCGTGACGCCGCGCGTGTCGCCGTGGAAATGGCGAACCTGACGGTGGCGTTGGAGCAGCTCGACGGCGGCGACGACGATGAAGAAGACGAGGAAGACGAAGAGGAACAGCAATGAAGAGCGCGCGCCGCCGCTCCCGCGAACTGGCCACGCAGGGGTTGTATCAGTGGCTGCTGTCGGGTGTGCCCGCCGGCGAGATCGACGCGCAGTTGCGCGGTTCGCAGGGCTACGACAAGGCCGATCACGAGCATCTGGACGCGATCCTGCACGGCGTGATCCGCGAGTCGGACGAACTGTCCGCCTCCATCACGCCGTGTCTCGACCGTCCGATCGAGCAGCTTTCGCCCGTCGAACGCGCGGTGCTGCTCGTCGCGACCTACGAGTTCAAGCATCACGTCGACATTCCGTACCGCGTGGTGATCAACGAGGCGGTCGAGCTCACGAAGACCTTCGGCGGCTCGGACGGCTACAAGTACGTGAACGGCGTGCTCGACAAGCTCGCGGCGCAACTGCGCGCCACCGAAGCGCAAAACGCCCGCAAGTCGTAAGAACGCGAGCTGCCGGGGCAACGGGGTGCGCCTGAACGCCCCGCCCCGCGCGCCGCGTGATCTGTCAGTACTGGAAATACCCGCATGAACACCGTTGCCGAACCGCTGCTGCGGCTAGCCGCACGCGTCGACGAGATCCAGCCTTTCTACGTCATGGAACTGGCGAAGGAAGCCGCGAAGCTCGAACGCGCTGGACGCGACATCATCCACATGGGGATCGGCGAGCCGGACTTCACGGCGCCCGAGCCCGTCGTCGAGGCCGCGGCCGCCGCGCTGCGCCGCGGCGTCACCCAATACACGAGCGCGCTCGGCATCCACGCGCTGCGCGAGGCGATCGCCGCGCACTACCTGCACGCGTACGGCCTCACGGTCGACCCCGCGCGCATCGTCGTGACGGCTGGCGCCTCGGCGGCGCTCCTGCTCGCGTGCACGGCGCTCGTCGACCGCGACGACGAAGTGCTGATGCCCGACCCCTGCTATCCGTGCAACCGCCACTTCGTGGCCGCGGCGGAAGGCAAGCCGGTGCTCGTGCCGAGCGGGCCGGAGGCGCGCTTTCAGCTCACCGCCGCAGATGTCGAGCGCCTGTGGTCGCCGCGCACGCGCGGCGTGCTGCTCGCTTCGCCGTCGAACCCCACCGGCACCTCGATCGAACCCGACGAACTCAAGCGCATCGTGCAGAGCGTGCGCGCGCGCGGCGGCTTCACGATCGTCGACGAGATCTATCAGGGCCTGTCGTACGACACGCCGCCCGTCTCCGCGCTTTCGTTCGGCGACGATGTGGTGACCGTCAACAGCTTCTCGAAGTACTTCAACATGACCGGCTGGCGTCTGGGCTGGCTCGTGGTGCCGCCCTCGCTCGTAGGCGCGTTCGAGAAGCTGGCGCAGAACCTGTTCATCTGCGCGTCGGCACTCGCACAGCATGCCGCGCTCGCGTGCTTCGAAGCGGACACGCTCAAGATCTACGAAACGCGCCGGCTCGAATTCAAGCGCCGCCGCGACTTCATTGCACCGGCGCTCGAGTCGCTCGGCTTCACGGTGCCCGTGATGCCCGACGGCGCGTTCTACGTCTACGCCGACTGCTCGAACGTCACGCACCCCGCCGCCGGCGACAGCGACGCGCTTACCCGCGCGATGCTGCACGACGCGGGTACGGTGATGGTGCCCGGCATGGACTTCGGCGTTGCCGCGCCGCGCCGGTACGTGCGGCTTTCGTATGCCACGGCGTACGAGCGCCTGGAGGAAGCGGTCGACCGGCTGCATACGTTCTTCGGACGCTGATCCGCCGTGGTCGTGAAATAGAAAAAGGCACCCGAGGGTGCCTTTTTCGTTTCGTCCGACGTTCCAGCTACGCGCAAGTCTTATGCGCCGAGCTCCGACGAACCGTGCTTCTGAGCCGACGTGCTCGTGCTGGCGTCGTCCTGATCGGAAGCGCCGTTCGCAGACGACTTCTCAACCATCGCGTGGGCGTTGTCGAGCGTCACGTGCACGCGCTTCTCGCCATTGATGCTCGCCACCTTCTGCGGCGCAGGTGTGCTGGCCGTGTTGGTGACGGGCGCCTGCGGCGCGTTGATCGGCACGTTGCGCCCGCGTGCGACGTCGCGCAGACGCCCGCGCTCTGCCATCACCTTGGCGCCGTAGCCGCCGTCGTCCGGCGAGGTCGAACCGACATAGAGGCGCAGGCCGCCCGGCAGCGTACCACCGCGCGCGATGCAATCCTTGAGCACCAGCGCCCCGACCTTGATGTTCGCGAGCGGATCGAGCGCCGCGCGCTGGCCGCCGAAGTACTGGAACTTGTCCGAGTGCACCTTCGACATGACCTGCATGAGGCCCTTCGCCCCCACCCCGCTTTCAGCGTACGGATTGAAGCCCGATTCGATCGCCATCACGGCGAGCAGCAGCAGCGGATCGAGCCCCACTTCGTGACCTGTGTCGAACGCCGCTTTAACGAGTTCGCCAACCGGTTCCTGCGCCACACGATAACGACGCGCCAGATAGGTGGCGACGAGCGCCTGCTCGCGCGCCGAGACGAGCACGCGGTCGTCGCGTGCGTCGGGCGTGATGCGCTGCGGCGGAATCATGCGCGCCAGCGAGCCGACGCTGGTCGGCAGCGCACGCGGATCGAGACCGTTGAGCGTCACGGCGTCGAGCGTGGCGATGCCGCCGTTCGATACCGAGGTCGCGACCTTCGCGACCGTGCCGTTGGAGCCAGCGGGCGAAATGCCCGTGGCGCCGGCGGCACTGGCATCGGGCGCGAGCGCCGTCGGCAGCATCGCGCCGTCGGCGTTGTCGTCGTTGGTCGTCACGCCGTGGGGCGCGAACGAGGGCAGCGGGTTGCCTTGCAGCAGACGTGCAGGACCGGCCTGCACCGCCGCCGAGACGAAGGGCATCACGCGTGCTGCCAGCGTGATGCGCCAAGCGGGCAGCAGCCAGAGGGCAACTGCGAGCAGAACGGCACAGCCGCCAACAATGCTGAACAGGTGATGGCTTAGGCGCGTGCCAAGACGCAGCAACGCGCGCAGGCCGGGAGCTCCACGCTCGTCGGCGCGCCACCACGATAACCAGGTATTCATCTACAGATCTCCCATGTTGCATGATCCGGCTCAGGGGTCTGCACGAGGCAGACGACCAATCGCAGGATCAAGACACCGCGCGCCCTGGCTGGTGCGGCAGCGGCGTCGGGAAAACGGCAAGTCGCCGTGGGTGGAACTCCTTTCGTACGACCAGGCACGCAGTGTGCGCGCACGGAGTTCTCACGCGAATAGCCAGCGCGAAGGCGCGCTAGCGAGGAAAGCCAATCTAAACCGTGGACAGCCGTGCAGGGATTCGGCTAAACGGCGACGCGTTGCGTCTGAAGGACCGGGAAGGTGGTTAAAAATTTCAAAACCTGCAACCAATGTCGACGGATTCTAGCAGCGTTTTATAGATCGTCAATACTATAGAATGCAGAAATCATAACTAATAGTAATGATAAACACTGTTCAATCCGCCGGAATCCGCGTCGCACGCGCGTCTGCGGGCGCTTATGCAGATTGGCACCCAGCGTGCGCTAGCCAACGCAGGTAAAATCGACAATCGTTACGCCGCGTTTCCCCGGCCAGATGTCAGATACGTCTTGATACGTCTGATACATCTGATACGGCGGCCGCGGAATCCGTGCCGTCGCCCTATGCGGCCCCCAAGCCGGCCACCCGTGTTGGCCACGATTGGTTCCTGATGAAATACAAAGACCTGCGCGACTTCGTTGGTCGCCTGGAGACGCTCGGCGAATTGCGCCGCGTCCCGCAAGCTGTTTCCCCGGTGCTGGAAATGACCGAGCTGTGCGACCGCGTCCTGCGCGCCGGCGGCCCGGCCCTACTTTTTGAGAACCGTTCGACGCACGCGTTCCCCGTGCTCGGCAATCTGTTCGGCACGCCCCGGCGCGTCGCGCTCGGCATGGGCATCGACGCGCCGGAAAGCGGCGGCGACGGCGCCGCGCTCGAGTCGCTGCGCGACGTGGGCCGCCTGCTCTCGGCGCTCAAGGAACCCGAGCCGCCGCGCGGCCTGAAGGACGCGGGCAAGCTTCTGACGCTCGCCAAGGCTGTCTGGGACATGGCGCCCAAGACCGTGAGCGCGCCGCCCTGCCAGGAGATCGTCTGGGAAGGCAACGACGTCGATCTCGCGAAGCTGCCGATCCAGACCTGCTGGCCCGGCGACGCCGGCCCGCTCGTCACCTGGGGCTTGACCGTCACGCGCGGTCCCAACAAGACGCGCCAGAATCTCGGCATCTACCGCCAGCAGCTCATTGGACGCAACAAGCTCATCATGCGCTGGCTCGCGCATCGCGGCGGCGCGCTCGACTTCCGCGAGTTCGCGCTGAAGAACCCCGGCAAGCCGTACCCGGTCGCGGTCGTGCTCGGCGCGGACCCCGCGACGATCCTCGGCGCCGTCACGCCAGTGCCCGACACGCTCTCCGAATACCAGTTCGCGGGCCTGTTGCGCGGCGCCCGTACCGAACTCGCGAAGTGCCTGACGCCCGGCGTCGACACGCTCCAGGTGCCCGCACGCGCCGAGATCGTGCTCGAGGGCTTCATCTACCCGCAGGCGGGCGAGCCCGGCCCGGCGCCCGCCGGCGCCCCGCCCCGCCCCGCCAAAGGCGCGAGCGCCACGTATGAGCATGCGCTGGAAGGCCCCTATGGCGACCACACGGGTTACTACAACGAACAGGAGTGGTTCCCCGTGTTCACCGTCGAGCGCATCACCATGCGCCGCGATGCGATCTACCATTCGACGTACACGGGCAAACCGCCCGACGAGCCCGCGGTGCTCGGCGTGGCGCTCAACGAAGTCTTCGTGCCGCTCCTGCAGAAACAGTTTCCTGAGATTACCGACTTCTATCTGCCGCCCGAGGGGTGCAGCTACCGCATGGCGATCGTGCAGATGAAGAAGAGCTACCCCGGGCACGCAAAACGCGTGATGTTCGGGGTATGGAGCTTCCTGCGCCAGTTCATGTATACAAAGTTCATCGTCGTGGTCGACGATGACGTGGACATCCGCGACTGGAAGGAGGTGATCTGGGCGATCACCACGCGTATCGATCCGGCGCGCGACACTGTGCTGGTCGAGAACACGCCGATCGACTATCTCGACTTCGCTTCGCCGGTGGCCGGTCTCGGCTCCAAGATGGGCCTCGACGCCACCAACAAGTGGCCTGGAGAAACGGACCGGGAATGGGGCCGCGCAATCGAGATGGACGCGGCCGTGAAGACGCGCGTCGACCGTCTCTACGACGAGCTCGGCTTTAGCCGCAGCTAACGCGCCTCGCGACCCGGCGCGGCGCCCTCGGGCGCCACGCCGGCCGATTCATACGCGACGCCTTTTCGCGACGCCGCGCTTACCGCGTCACGCCTCGTGCATGGCATGAGCCGCGGCGCCAGTGAACCTGAGGAGACTCAAGGATGATGCCCGCATCGGAGCGCCTGACACAACTGAACGATCCCGCCCTCTTCAAGACCCGCGCGTACATCGACGGCGAATGGAGCGGCGGTGCAGCCACGTTCGCCGTGCTCGACCCCGCCGACAATGCCGAGATCGCGAGCGTGCCCGACTTCGGCGCCGATGAGGCGTATCGCGCCATCGGCGCCGCGCACGCCGCGCTGCCCGCGTGGGGCGCGAAGACGGGCAAGGAACGCGCGGCTGTGCTGCGGCGCTGGTTCGACCTCGTGATCGAGCACGCCGACGACCTAGCGGCGATCATGACCGCCGAGCAAGGCAAGCCGCTCGCCGAAGCGCGCGGCGAAGTCATATACGGCGCCTCCTTCCTGGAGTGGTTTGCCGAAGAAGCAAAGCGCGTGAACGGCGATGTGCTCGCAAGCCCCGCTGCCGACCGCAAGCTCGTCGTGCTCAGGCAGCCTGTCGGCGTGTGCGCCTCGATCACGCCGTGGAATTTCCCGATCGCGATGATCACGCGCAAGGTCGCGCCGGCCATCGCAGCGGGCTGCACGATCGTCGTGAAGCCTGCCGAGCAAACGCCGCTTTGCGCGCTCGCGCTCGCCGAACTGGCGCAGCGTGCGGGTGTGCCCAAGGGCGTGTTCAACGTGATCACCGCGGACTCCGCGAATTCCATCGAGATCGGCAAAGCGCTGTGCGAGAGCGACATCGTGCGCCATCTGTCGTTCACGGGATCGACGCCGGTGGGCCGCATCCTCATGGAGCAGTGCGCGCCGACTGTGAAGAAAGTCGCCCTCGAACTGGGCGGCCACGCCCCCTTTATCGTGTTCGACGACGCCGATCTCGACGCCGCCGTGGAAGGCGCGATGATCTCGAAGTACCGCAACGCGGGCCAAACCTGCGTCTGCACGAACCGCTTCTATGTACACGACAAGGTGTACGACGCTTTCGTCGAGAAGCTCGCCGCCGCCACGCGCAAGATCAAGGTGGGCAATGGCTTCGATGATGGCGTGAACCAGGGGCCGCTGATCGACGACGCGGCCGTCGCCAAGGTCGCGCAACATATCAGCGATGCGACCGCCCAGGGCGCGAAGGTCGTTGCGGGCGGCAAGGTCAGCTCGGGCCGCTACGTCGAGCCCACCGTGCTCGCCGACGTCACGCGCGAGATGCTGATCGCGCGCGAGGAAACCTTCGGGCCGGTCGCGGCGGTGTTCCGCTTCAGCGACGAAGCCGAAGTCATCGGCCTCGCCAACGACACCGAATTCGGCCTCGCCTCGTACTTCTACAGCCGCGATATCGGCCGTGTCTGGCGCGTGGCGGAAGCGCTCGAGTACGGCATGGTCGGGATCAACACCGGACTCATCTCGAACGAGGTTGCGCCGTTTGGCGGCGTGAAGCAGTCGGGCCTCGGGCGCGAGGGTTCGAAGTACGGCATCGACGAATATGTCGAACTGAAGTATCTGTGCATCGGCGTCTGAACGACGCCTAAACCAAGTTTGATTAGTTGTCCGGCGACGCCCGCATTCTTCCTGGCGGGCGGGCGCGGCGCGCAGTCCCATACCAACAAGAAATCGTTTTCATGTCTCACGTTTCCCTGCTTTCCGACGGTTTTTTTCTGTCGCTTTCGCTTTGTCTCGACATCGGTCTCGTCAACGTCGCCATCATCTCGCTCACGCTCACGCACGGCTTCCGGTCTGGTTTCTGGCTGGGGCTCGGCTCGTGCTTCGGCGACCTCATCTACGCCGCGCTCGCGCTTGCGGGCATGGCCGCGCTGCTGCAGTTCTCAGCCGTGCGCTGGATCGTGTGGATCGGCGGCTCCGCCCTGCTGCTCATGCTCACATGGAAGATGGCGCGCGAGGCGCTCAATCCGGCATCCGCGCCGCCCGTGGAAGGCGAAGCCGATAGCACCGCGCCGCTGCCCAACCCGTGGCGCAGCTTCGGGCGCGGCGTCCTGCTCGCACTCTCGTCGCCGAGTGCGATTCTCTGGTTTGCGGCTGTCGGCGGCGCGCTCATCGCAAAGTCGGGTGCGACGAGCGCTGGCGCAGCCTCGCTCTTTCTGCTGGGCTTTTTCGCGGGCGGACTCGGCTGGACCTTCTTTCTTTGCGGACTGGCTAGCCACGGCCGCAAACGCGCTGGCACCGGACTGCTGCGCGCCTGCCACGTGCTTTCGGCGCTGCTGTTCGCGTACTTCTCGTATAGCGTGATCGTGCACGGCTATCGCGATTTCATCCTGCAAGGCGCGGGCGCGACGTAATCCGTGTCAGCCGCGCGCCATGCAAGCGGTGAAATCGAACGCTGGAAAGCAAACGGCGCAACGCGGCATTAGCCGGCGTTGCGCCGTTCGTGAAACCTGCGGCCGGGCGGCGTGCGCCGCCCGTCACGCTCAATGACGGTAGTAGCCGCGGCCGTAGTAACCGTGGCCGTAGTAGCCGTGATGCCAATGCGGATGGCCGTAGTAGCCGTAACCAGGGTAGCCGCCAACGACGACGGCAGGCGGCGGCGCGTACACCACCGGCGGCGGCGCATAGACCACGGGCGGCGGCGGTGCGTAGACCGGCGCAGCATAAACGGGATAAGCCGGGGCAACCGGAATGCCAATGCCGATACCCACCGAGACGTGCGCCTGGGCCGCGCTGACGAACCCCACACCCAGCGCGGCGGCAACGATGAACGATACGGTCTTTTTCACTTCTCTTCTCCTGGCGGCCGCCAGCGGCGACGCGCATATTACGGGCACTGCCCACACATTCAATGTATCGAAAACGGCGGCCCTCATTGGTAGCCATTTGTTTCGAATTGCAATCTTATTTGGGGGGCGCTTAATAGCGCGTCAAGCCCGCTGGGCGCGGCTGCCGCGAAAAATCGCCGCACACGCGCCCGGTCGCGCTGCCATTGGTTACAAAAACCGGGGCGCTGTCATTGTTACCGCCGCGAGGGTATCGCGCGGCAAGTCGCCCGGTAATGTTTGATTACAAATTGGTTGAGCGGGACTACGTTCGGGCCGCCGTTGCCTGCGCGCGGCGAGGCTGTAAACGACGATGCCCGGTCTTGGGACCGGGCATCTCATCCGATCAGCCGGCGATGCAAAAACCGCCGGCCGCAAGTCAACGCACTCTCCGTTATCCGACCTTCACGTAGGTGAACTCGCGCGTGACGTTCGGCGGCACGTAGGCGCCGCTGATGCGAACGCGCGGCGTCAGGCGCTTCTTCTGATCCCACCAGCGGCGGCGCTGAAAGGGCGTGAGGAACCGCAGATGCTTTCGGTAAGCGAAGATGCTCATGGTGAACTCCCCGAATCGGACTACCGACAGGAACAAACCCAATTGCACGATTGCAACAACGAAACCGAAACGATGAAAAGTATTGTGCTCAGATTCCGCGACAAAAATTGCAGTGTTGCGAGATAGCCTCATGACTGCCGTATATGCACAGCGCACTGTTCGTTGCGGCCTCCCCGTGCTGGATTTGGGGGCTGCGCAATAGGCGCGACCGCCAGCCATCAGCAGAAATCGTGCCGCGCCAGGCTACCGGGCGCGATTCCATGCCCGTCAGTGTTATTTGTAGTCGCACCGTCGGCGCGTGATCGGTACGAAAGCGAACATTTCGCGCGGCGCGCGCTTTCGCAGCAACACTCGGTCAACCCGCCGCCTGCTAACGTAGTCCGTCAGAAACACTGTAGCCGTTCGCGGAAAAGCCTGCAGTGAGTGCAGCCATTTGGCGCGACGTCCCCGTCAGGAACGGCGGCAGCAACCGCGCGCCAAACCCGCGCGGCTGAATCGATCGCGGATACTGGCGAGGCATGAGCCGTGGTAATGTGGCGACGGCGCGGGCATCGCAACGGCACCCCGTACACGCCCAGCGCGCCCAAGGGACTCACCGACGAGCACGCACAATGATCAAGGTCAGCATCCTCTATCCGTATCGCGAGAACGGGCGTTTCGACACCGAGTACTACTGCTCGCACCACATGCCGCTCGCGGCGAAGCTCTTTGGCGCATCGCTCAAGGGCTGGTCGGTCGACATCGGCATCAATGCGGGGCCGCCGGGTACGCCGCCGCCGTACGTCGCAGCGGGACACTTTCTGTTCGAGACGGCGGATGCGTTCTACGCCGTGTTCCAGCCGAATGCCGACACACTCCTCGACGACATTCCCAACTACACCGACGGCGGAAATGGCACCATTCTGATCAGCGAGGTCAAGGTGTCCGTCTGACGTGCTCCGCCCGGCTTACCGGGGCGAGAGAGCTTCGGCTAGACCTCTTATCGGCCGCCACACGCCAAGCGCGCCGCCACCCAACACAAGAAGGAAACAACACCGATGTTCGGCGATATCGCCCGCTTTCTGCTCAATACGGTCTTCACGCTGTTCGGCGCCGCCCTGCTGTTGCGCGCCTGGCTCCAGTACGTGCGTGTGCCGCCGTACAACCCCGTAACCCACGCGATCCAGCAGGTCACCAACTGGCTGGTGCTGCCGCTGCGGCACGTGATTCCCGGCGTGCGCGGCATCGACTGGGCAAGCGTGGTCGCCGCGCTGGTCGCGGCCATTGCCTACGTGCTGCTGATGGTATGGATCGCGGGCGTCGACCCATTGGGTCTTTTGCCGACGCTGCTCATCGTGGCCGTCCTCACGCTCGTGAAATGGGCGCTCAACCTGCTGATCTGGATGACGATCCTGATGGCGCTGCTCTCGTGGCTCAACCCGCGCTCGGCGGCGATGCCCGTGCTCTTCCAGCTGACGGCGCCGTTCCTCAACCCGCTGCGCCGTATCCTGCCGAACCTGGGCGGTCTCGACCTCTCGCCGATTCTGCTGTTCGTGATCGTGCAGGTGCTGTTGATGGTGGTCACGCGCGCGGCGGTTTCGCTGACGCTGTTTGGGATCTGAGGACTCATCCGCGCACTGTTTAGCACCTCCTGCGGCGCGCTCGGCGCGCCGCGTCGTTTGACCGCGTCATTGCGCAACCCGGCCAAAACCGCGTAAAATGGCGCGCTCTGCGGGCGTCGTATAATGGCCATTACCTCAGCTTCCCAAGCTGATGACGTGGGTTCGATTCCCATCGCCCGCTCCACGTCGGTTTGCCGACCTCTCTTCGAGGCTTGGGCTTTCGAACAGCGCCCCTCCCGGGACGCCATGCCCGCCCGACCGGCCCATGCAGGGCACGACCTGAATTCCTCCGTTGCACAATGCACTCTGGCGCTCCTCGGGTCCTCCCGCACGCGCCGCGAGCAGGTCCGCCGATACGTAATTCGCTCGACTACCGCATAACGACTCGCTGCGCGCCCTCTGGCGCATCAGTCCTCCGATGGATCATTTTTTCATGTCCCGGCCGAGCGCGATCGCCCTGATCGTGCGCTCGCGCAAAGCCCTTCTCGCCGACGCCGACGAGCGCCCAGCCGCCGAAGCCGAACGCCTGCGCACTGCGGCCGGCGACCTCACGCGCCTGCTGTTCGACGTGCGCGCCGGGCGTCTGAACGCGTTCAAGTTGAACCAACCCACACGCATGCAGGTCGTCGTTTCAGCCGATTGAGGTGGCGCGCCGCGCCAGCCGCCAGACGCATACGAGCGCGCTGATATAATGCGCGACGGCTTTGGAGCCGCTGGGCTTCGAGCGCGCCGCGCCCGCCCTGCCTGGCCAAAGGCCGCCGCCGATTCCGGCTAACGCAAAAGCGGCCCATAAGGCGCCCGGCCACGCCGGCCCGCCTGCCGCCCGGCAATGCGCGTCGCTGGATACCCCGCGCAACGTCCCGCACCGAGCCAACGGCACAGCCTGCCCCGATTATCGACAGCCGCGACATCCGCCGCTCTCACACCACCCGCGAAGATGAATCACGATCCCAACGACGCCGCCCGTCCCGACAGCACGCCGTCAGACCAAGCCGCCTCCGACACGAACACGCGAGCCGAGGCGCCCACCGGCGACGCGCTGCACCACCGCCGCATCCGCAGCTTCGTGACCCGCGCCGGCCGCGTCTCGACCGGCCAGCGCCGCGCGCTCGACGAGCTCGGCCCGCGCTTCGTCGTGCCCTACGCGCCCGAAGCCGGCGACTGGGACGCCGTGTTCGAGCGGCACGCACCGCGCATCCTGGAGATCGGTTTCGGGATGGGCGCGAGTACGGCGGAGATCGCCGCACTGCGGCCCGAGGACGACTTCCTCGGCGTGGAGGTTCACGAGCCTGGCGTGGGCGCGCTGCTGAAGCTGATCGGCGAGCAGAATCTGGAGAACATCCGCATCATTCAGCACGACGCCGTGGAGGTGCTCGAGCACATGATCGCGCCCGCGAGCCTCGACGGCGTGCACATCTTCTTCCCCGACCCGTGGCACAAGGCGCGCCATCACAAGCGCCGCCTGATTCAGCCGAAGTTCGTCGCGCATCTCGTCTCGCGCATGAAGCCGGGCGCGTACCTGCATTGCGCGACCGACTGGCAGAACTACGCCGAGCAGATGCTCGAAGTGCTCAGCGCGGAGCCCACGCTCGAGAATACGGCCGTCGACTACGCGCCGCGCCCCGAGTACCGCCCGGTGACGAAATTCGAGCGCCGCGGCCTGCGGCTCGGTCACGGCGTGTGGGATCTCGTGTTCCGTCGCCGCGCGGACTGACACTGGGAACCATGAAAAAAAACGGGCGCCGTGATGTCACGCGGCGCCCGTTGCGTTTTTAGTCGTCCCAGCCTAGTCCGCCGCCGTAGCCGAACAGCAGGATCACGAGGCCGAAGGCGATCCGATACCACGCGAAGGCCGTGAAGTCGTGCGACGCCACGAAGCGCAGCAGCCAGCGCACGCACGCGAACGCGCTAACGAACGCGGCGACGAAGCCGATGCCGAAGAGCCCGAGCCAGTCCGCGGAAAGCTCGTGCCAGCTCTTGTAAAGCTCATAAACGGTCGCGCCGAAGATCACGGGAATCGCAAGGAAGAACGAGAACTCCGTCGCGACACGCCGCTCGAAACCGAACAACATCGCGCCAATGATGGTCGAACCCGAGCGCGACATGCCCGGAATCAGCGCGCAGCACTGCGCACAACCCACCTTGAACGCGTCGAGCGGCGTGATCTCGTCGATCGAGTTCACGCGCGCGCCGCGCTGCGCGGCGACCGGCAGTCCCTTCGGACCGCGCAGGCGATTTTCGACCCACAGGATCACGAGGCCGCCGCCGACGAGCGCAAACGCGACCGGCACCGGCGCGAAGAGCACCGACTTGATCGCCTTCTCGAACATCAGACCGAGCACGACTGCCGGAATGGTAGCGATGATCACGTTGAGCGTGAAGCGCCGTGCGTCGGACCGCGAGGGCAGCCCCACAACGACCTCGCCGATCTTGCGCCGGAACTCCCAGCACACGGCGAGGATCGAGCCGAACTGGATCACTACGAAGAAGGTCTTTGCATACTCGCCATCGAAGTTGAGCAAGCTGCCGGCGACGATCAAATGCCCCGTGCTCGAAACGGGCAGAAATTCCGTCAGCCCTTCGACGATGCCGAGAATCAAGGCCTTGCAGGTCAAAATCCAGTCCATCCCTTTTATCCCTCTTCTTTGAGCGTCGGGACGGCGCACGCCGCGCCACACGACCGACGACGGCCGCGTGTGCTGGCGTTTCGTCGGCTTACTTCTCGACGATCTGCACGCGTATGCCGTTTGTAAGGATGGTGATTGTACCGGGTTCGTAGTTGACGCCGGCAAATTGGAGCTGCTCGGGTTTGAACGTGTAGACCGGATAGTTGTTGAGCAACTGGGTGGCAACGAGCGCGGCGACCGCGCTGACCTGCGACGCGTAGGCGGCGGCGTTGCCCGCCATGTCGACGCCGTCGACCGAAGGCGAGCGCAGCACCACGGCGCGGCTCGCGCTGTCATACGCGAGCTCGCTCGACACCGTGAACGCGCCGCTCACGGGCTGCTGCATCAACGGGCTTTCGAGGTGCGCATCGAGCCGCACGGCCACGCGGTTGCGATCGGGCAGCAGCGTTACGACGGGGTTCGTGAGCGAGACGTCGATAATCTGCTGCATCGAGCGGTGGTAGGGAAACTTGCGTTGCACCGCGTCCTGCACCTGTTGCTGCGAAAACGTGTAGTGATCGGGAATGAACGGGAAGATCCCCGTCGCGCACGCGCCGAGCGACATCGCCGTACCCGCCGCAGCGCAGGCTGAGAACAGGAAGGCGCGCCGGGAAACGCGCGTTGCGGTGTGGGCCATGCGAAATCTCCTTGTTGGGCCGCGTTTGACGCGCCGTCATTCTGGCGCATAACGGCTGGCCGACGCAGTTTGCCTGGTTCAGCGCGCGGCTGGCGATGGTGGCGGGGTTTGCGGCTGGGTCTGCGCCTCGAGACGCGTGAGCCAGACAATGGCCTCCTCGCGCGACGCCCCGCACATCTCAGGCTGTGGCTGCAGCCCCGAGCAGCAAGCCGGCCGCAACGGCGAGCCGAAGATCATGCAGCGCAGATCCTCGCCGAGCTGAACGCAACGCACGCCGGCCGGCTTGCCGTGAGGCATGCCCGGAACCGGGCTCGTAATGGACGGCGCGATGCAGCATGCGCCGCAACCGGGACGGCAGGCATGCGCTGAGACATCGGCGGGAATAACGGTACTCACTTCGGCTTCCTGGAACTCTGACAAATTGTGTCCGCGACGGAGTGGCGATCGCGCCACCGCGCTGCTGCGGACCAGACGCATTGTGCCATTGCCCGCATGCGACCTTTTTACACAATCGCTACTTCCTGCTCGCTCGTACACTTTGTTCATCTGGCGCTGTAGGACACGCCACCGGTGCGCGGCGTTCCGTCGCGCCGGACGCTGCCCGCCCATGCGCCGCCCTTCCCAGTGAGCCTTGCATGAGCGACGCCGACCTGCTCTTTCGCCCCGACCTGCTTGCCAAATACGGCGCCAACGGCCCGCGCTACACGTCCTACCCCACCGCCCTGCAGTTCCGCGACGACTTCGATCCCGCCGACTACCGCCGCGCGGCTGCCGATCCGGGCGCGAGCGAAACCGATCTCTCGCTGTACTTCCACATTCCGTTCTGCGACACCGTCTGCTTCTATTGCGGCTGCAACAAGGTCATCACGAAGAACCGCGGCCGCGCGAAGCCGTATCTCGCGCAGATGATCCGCGAAGTGGAGCTGCAGGCCGCGCTCTTCGACACGAAGCGCCCCGTTTCGCAGCTGCATTGGGGCGGCGGCACGCCCACCTTTCTCTCGCTGGACGAAATGAGCACGCTCATGGCCGCCACGCGCGAACACTTCGCACTGCAGCCCGACGACGCAGCCGAATACTCGATCGAGATCGACCCGCGCGAAGCCACGGCGCAGACCATTGCGCATTTGCGTTCGCTAGGCTTCAACCGGCTGAGCCTGGGCGTGCAGGACTTCGATCCGGTCGTGCAGAAGGCGGTCAACCGCATTCAGCCGCTCGAGCTGACCGTCGACGTCATGAACGCCGCGCGCGCGAACGGCTTCGAATCGATCAGTGTCGATCTGATCTATGGCCTGCCGCACCAGAACGTCAAAACCTTCGGCCGCACGCTCGAGACGATGTTGCTGCTCGCGCCCGATCGCATCTCGGTGTTCGGCTACGCGCACATGCCGCATCTGTTCAAGATGCAGCGTCAAATGGACGACGCCGCGTTGCCCACGCCCGCCGAGCGCATGGCGCTGTTGAGACTCGTGATCGAACAACTCACCGAGGCGGGCTACGTCTACATCGGCATGGACCATTTCGCGCTGCCCACCGACGAACTCGCGCGCGCGCAGGCGCAACGCACGCTGCACCGCAATTTCCAGGGTTACAGCACGCGCGCCGACTGCGACCTGATCGGCTTCGGCGCTTCGGCGATCGGCAAGGTCGGCGACGTCTACGCGCAGAACGCGAAGGACCTGATCGGCTATGGCGCGGCCATTGACGCGGGCAAGCTCGCGACCGCGAAGGGCGTGCGCCTCACCGCCGATGACCGTCTGCGCCGCGACATCATTACCGAGCTGATGTGTAACCTCGAACTGCGCTATGACGAGTTCGAGGCCGCCTACGGCGTGCGTTTTCCGGCGGCCTTTGCGGCCGAGCTCGAACGGCTGAGTGAGTTCGAGCGCGACGGGCTCGTTGCGCGCAGCGCCGACCGCCTGGAGGTACTGCCCGCCGGGCGCATGCTGGTGCGCAATATCGCGATGGTGTTCGACCGCTATCTTGGTGCGCAACAGCCCGAACGGTTCTCGCGGACGATTTAACGGCTTGCCGCCGCCACATGGTTGCTCGGGCGGGCGATTTGCGTCATAATCTACGGCTACTTCGCGCGCCTGTGCTTGGCGCCTGAAGAAGTTGCCAGGAAGTTGCAAGCGCCTCGGTGGTGAAATTGGTAGACGCGCCGGACTCAAAATCCGGTTCCGAAAGGAGTGCCGGTTCGATTCCGGCCCGAGGCACCAGATACTCTTCAAACGTTCACAACGTTTCGCACAAATACCCCGCCGGGCTTGGCTCCGCGGGGTTTTTTGTTGCACACTACTGCAACCTACCACTCACTGATACAACCCCCACGCGGGGGTTTTTCCGGGGGTTGTTCTGTTCTGTGGCGGGTCGACACCCCCAAAGAACCCCCGCGGCAACCCCCAACTCGGCCGCGGAACCGGAGCAGACATGGCTCTCACCGATCTCGCGATCCGCAATGCCAAGGCTGCAGCGAAACAGCAAAAGCTGTTCGATGCCGGTGGCCTGTTCCTGCTCGTAACCCCCGCCGGCGGCAAGCGCTGGGTGCTCAAGTACCGCTTCAATGGGAAGGAAAAGAGCCTCGCGCTCGGCACCTACCCGGAAGTCTCCCTGGTCGAAGCGCGAAAGCGGCGCGACGCCGCGCGCGAGAAGCTGGCGACCGACATCGATCCTGGGGAAGCCAAAAAAGCGGATAAGCGAGCAGCCAAGCTCGCGGCCACCAATTCGTTTGAGGCGGTCGCCTTGGCTTGGATGGACGAGCGCCGCCCCTACGTCGAACCAGCGCAGTACGACAAGACGCTGGCGCGCTTCAAGAACGATGCATTCCCTTGGCTAGGAAAGCGGCCCATCTCAGAGATCGAGGCGCCGGAGATCCTCGAGACATTGAAGCGCGTCGACAGCCGTGGCGCCCGCTTTACGGCCCATCGCCTGCGCGGCGAAATTAGCCGCGTGTTCCGCTACGGGATCAAAGAAGGCTTCTGCAAAAGCGACCCTGCGCGCGACCTGCTTGGCGCAATCCCGCCAGCCCAGACCACCCATTTCGCGTCGATCACCGAGCCGGCCAAGGTCGGCGAAATGCTGCGTGCGTTTGACGGCTTCACAGGCACATTCCCGGTGCTGTGCGCGCTCAAGTTGGCGCCTATGCTGTTCGTGCGGCCTGGTGAGCTGCGGCAAGCCGAGTGGTCGGAGATCGATCTGGACAAAGGCGCGTGGCGCTATCACGTCAGCAAAACAAAAACTGAGCATCTGGTGCCGCTAGCATCGCAGGCCGTCACAATCTTGCGCGAACTATACGCGCTGACGGGCGCCGGCCACTATGTCTTCCCCGGCGCACGAGATCGCAAGCGCCCGATGAGCGAGGCCACGGTCAACGCCGCGCTGCGCCGCCTCGGCTATGACACGCGCACCGAGATTACCGGCCACGGCTTTCGGGCGATGGCTCGAACGATCCTGCACGAGGAGCTCGAGCAAAAGCCAGAGGTAATTGAACACCAGCTTGCGCACGCAGTCCCGGACAACCTTGGCGGCGCGTACAACCGCACGCGGTTCATCAAGGAACGCCGCGCCATGATGCAGAAGTGGGCGGATTACCTCGATCGGCTTAAGGCCGGGGCCGAGGTGATCCCGATCAATACGGTAGGCGGCGCCGCTTAAACGCCGCGCACCGGGGCTCAACGGAGAAGGCGGTGGCAAATATCCGAAGTCACTACGAACGGCTCTCGATCGCGCGAGATGCGCCGCCGGAGGTCATCCGGGCCGTATATAAGGCACTCTCGCAGAAATGGCATCCGGACAGGAACCAAAACCCGGCATCGGCGGAAATGATGCAGGCAATCAACGTTGCCTACGCAACCCTGTCCGACCCGGCCGCGCGTATTCGTTACGACCAGTGGCTGGAATCGGAAGAAGCCGCGCGAGCTGCGCCGCCCTCGCAAACTACTTGGACACGTGCGCAGCGGCCTGCTCATGAGCGGCCGGCACCGAACGCCGAGTCACCGCAGGCGGAACGCCGGCGTGGAAGGGCATTCGAGATCGATGAGGAAAAGCTGAAGACAGTAAGGTTCCGGCCGCCTCCCGAAGAAGTCCATTGGGCGCGATACATCCTGTACTTCCTTTTCCCGCTCTATATTCCAATCGACTTGATGCGTCGGAAATGGCCCAGTCGCTGAGTCCATGCTTTCGACAGCGCACGCCAATGCCCTCGACGCTTTGAGGAGACTTGGCGGATCAGGCAGCCGGCTTCTTGCAGGCGATGACCATCGATCGCTCGTTCGTCTTCGCGCCGAAGAGACCGCTGTGGGTCGCGCCCACCGCAGCCGCATCCTCATCGCTTCGGTCGATCACATCGAAGCCGCTCGTCTTGCAGAGATCCCCAGCGGCCTCGAAGCACTTGTCCCAGCCGCGGGCGATGCCGCTGCAGTTCAACGTGTAGGCGGGGCGCCCGTCCGGAGCATAGCTTTCGTGAACCGTGGCGCACGCACCAAGCGCTAGCGTCACGATGACACCAACCACTGCGCGTTTCATTGCCTACTCCCGGTTCATTGTTGTTCCCACTCGGCTACACCCTGATGACGTGAACACGTGCCCGAGTGGTGCTGGCTGAAACTGTACGTCCCGTCACCGCACCTCGCGGTCGCGCCGACCGGTACGACACCGTTTCGAGTATGCGCAGGCGAATGCACGACATTCCCATCGTGGTTCACGTAGTGGCCGTGCTCCTGCAATTGGGATTCATCGGGGGACGATGGCTGGTACGCGTGCGCAGTGCTTGCGAGCACCAGCAGCGCCACGAGACTGCCACACCGAGATACTGCTAACGTACGTGCGGCAGTGCGACCGCAATTCCAGCTGATCCCTGTCATCCCCGTCCTCGTTCTGGTTCTGTGGTGCTGTCAGCCCGTTGCGGGCCGGACTCAGTATATCGGTTTGCCGTTATCCAATGACGGGGTCACCTCTACTAATGGGTCGGCCGCCAGCCACCGAGTTGCCTGCAACCTAGCCCACCCTGAACTAGTTAACGAACCTTTCGGACTGCTCCAAAAGCGGCTCACATTTGATGCAGTGTAATGTGTGGCAGAATCCGCCATTGCTCGACCGCGCCAGATCTTCACGCGGGAGCGTTTAGCCCTTCAGATTGATAGATGAACAAGAGAAATCTCGACATTGAGGTACTGCGTGCGGTCGCCATTCTTGGCACCCTGATCGTGCACGTCGACATCCTGCTCTTTTGGGGCAGCGACAGACTCAGCGCGTTCAGTCACGTTTTTAGTCCTTGGGGTGGTGTCGATCTTTTCTTCTGCATTTCAGGCTACGTCATCACCGGGAACCTCCTACGTTCTCTCGATCAGTCTCGGCCGTCGAGCTTCTCGGAACTTGCGTTCCCCTTTTGGATAAAGCGGGTATGGCGGATTTTTCCATCGGCATGGCTGTGGGCGACCGTCATGCTTGTTCTGAGCATCGCATTTAGCCGGGAAGGCCACTTCGGAACTCCGACTGCGAATTTGATCGATGCCGCCGCTGTCATTTCACAAGTGGCTAACTTCCGCATCTGGTCCTGTTTCGCGATACCAGGAACGCTGTGCGGTGGCAATGTGGTGTACTGGAGCCTATCTCTCGAAGAACAGTCATATATGCTGCTCCCGTTGCTTCTGTTCTTCTGCGGGCGCCGAATCGTTGTGTATGCCTTAGCGGCTGCAGTTCTTGCGCAACTCTTCCTGCATCGCCCACTTCTGTCTTTCCTGTGGTTTTTCAGGACCGATGCACTCGCTCTCGGCGCCTTGATCGCCATTGCTAAAAGTAGCGGGGTGCTCGCGAAGATCGAACCGCGCTGGCTATCAAACGGCTGGAGATCGGCAATTGCACTTGCCTTGTTGTGCGCCTTGCTTGCAGCAATCCCTGCGGCTTTTGTGAGCATTCCGTTTCATACCGGGCTTCTAGCCATTACTTCAGCCGCCATGATATGGATTGCCAGCTACGCAAGGGGATACACATTGCCAGATGGCTTGATCAAGCGCGCAGCGGTATACATTGGCGCTCGATCCTATGCGATCTACCTCATCCATATTCCCGTCTATCTGGTGACGCGTGAGATCTGGTCGCGCATCGAAGGAAATGGCGCAGCGATCGACGGACATTTCACTGTCCGTTTTATCGTCACTGCGACTGTCCTGATATTGGTTCTGGCAGAGTTGAATTTCCGCCTCATCGAACAACCGCTTCGAAGATATGGCGTATCCCTAGCCAACAAGTGGGAATCAAAAAGGGCGCGCGCAGTCTCGACAGCATCAACCCAGAACATCGCCACCCCTTAGGACTTCGTCGATCGTTTGCGAGCCGAGGCGCGCGCACCAAACGCCTGCAGCGCGACCGCACCCGTTATTGCCACTTGGCGCCGTTTTCGCGATTTCGTGGCTAGCGACGCCTGCCAGCTTGCCTGCCAGTACGAGGCGCATTCGCAGACATGCGCCGATCCTCCGCCCCAACGGTCAGTTCAATCGCCTGGATGACTTTATCCAACAGACGTAAGACTAGCGGGATGCTGTAGCCAAGGAGGAAAGGCGCCAATGCAATCATGCCCGCAGCCTTGCCTGGGTTTTCCACCGTGGAATTGAGGGATTCCAAGAACTGACGGATCTCTGGGAACAGCGTTAGAGACAGCACTACGCTGAACAGGCAGCCAAGCATTGTGCGGCCGACCACTTCGAAGAAGTCGGACGTATTCAGCGTCTGTTGCGGGACCATCTTCAACAAGTGCAAAAAGGTATTGGCGACGGCACCAAGTCCCCCGAGGGAGAGTGACCACAGAACGACCAGTAACATCCCGAATCTGTGCACCTGAATATTTAGGACCGGGATTGCCAACGCGATGACCATCAGCATCAGAAAGACAGCGCTTCCGGAACACACGAACATCTTCACGCGCCTATTGGTGCGCCCAGCTTCTGCTATTGCCTCGCGACGAAAGTCATTGATGCTTATCCCGTCGCCCAACCGGGTGAGGATCTTGATGTACTCGTCAAGATCTGCACGGTCCTGTGCTGAAGGGCGGTCGCTCATGGCATTGGGTATCCGCTGCCCTGGTGCGCCGGCATCGCCTGCTGTGATGTTTCCTGCTTTGATATTTTCTCCGGAGCAACCAGAGCTTCCGTCAGTCTCGCTAGCCCCTCGATTACGTCCGCCGGCACCTCGACGCCGATCCCCAGCAGAAAAGTCTTGAATCTGTTCGCCGCCTCAAGATCGTCGAGATACTGACGCGTCGCGTCGCTTTCGACTCGTTCGGGCGAGTCATCAGCCAGAGTTGCAGCGGCAAGAACGGATTCCATGGTTCCCTCTGCGGCCAGATAATAGGGGCACTATAGTAAATGGATGACGGACACCCAAGGATCTGCCGAAGATTCTCGTTGGTTGTGCGACCAACACTGCCGACAGTCATGAGCCAGCGCTACGAACACGCATGATCGTTTGCCGACTTGTCGCGTATTCCCGGGCCAGCGCAGCAACGCTTTCCCCGCCAGCCAATCTGTCTGCAACTGCGCGACGTTGCTCTACTGAGAGGGCTGACGGCCGCCCGAATGTCTTTCCGCCAGCTTTTGCACGCTGCAGCCCGGCCTGAGTCCGCTCAATGAGCAGATCGCGCTCAAACTCCGCTACCGCCGAAATGACCTGCATCGTCATGCGACCCGCGGGGCTGGTGAGGTCAACGCCGCCAAGCGCCAGGCAATGCACGCGGACGCCTGTTTCCGTCAGCTGTTCGACTGTAGATCGCACGTCCATCGCATTGCGCCCAAGGCGATCGAGCTTGGTCACGATGAGAACGTCTCCCGGCTCGAGCCGATCGAGCAGCTTGCTAAAACCCGGGCGGTCTTTAGCCGCCACTGATCCGCTAATCGCCTCTTCGATGATCCGCCGACTTTCGATGGCGAAACCAGCGGCCTCAATTTCCCTGCGCTGATTCTCCGTCGTCTGGTCGGTGGTCGACACCCGGCAATAAGCAAAGACTCGCGACATTTTCGCCTCACACATGTACGAAACCCATGTCCGAATACTAGATCATGTCCGAAACGTATACAAGCTATTTTTCGTACATGCTTGGCGTCCCAGTACGTAACCGATCGTTTTCGGACGTATGTCTGGACATGGATTGGCGAAGGTATGTGCAGCGCGGCCGAACAGATTCTGAGTCTTCACATGAGGATGGTTTCGGGGGAGTACCTCTCCATCAGGGCGACAACGAATTGGTCAAACTCCGCAAGCGATACCTCAGCGCTCATCAGAGCATCGGTCACCGGATCAATCCACCAAAGCCACACCACCCCATCGGCGTGGCACATGCTCGCGACAACCATCGGAGCGATCGGGAGATAGCATATCGGGGCGCTCGAAGGGATAGGCGAACCGCCTCCGGCCGCGCGGCTGCCCAGTCTGGCCATGGCCTGATCGAAGGCGTCGCTCACTGGAACGCCCCCATCGCATTCGCGCGCTTGTAGATCGCGCCAAACTGCTGCTGCTGCGCGGGCGACATGTCGCGCAGATAGTTCACGCGGTCACCCGGTGACATGTTCTGGAATTGCCACAGGCGAGGGTCGCTGACCATCGCAAGATCCGATTTGCGGTTCTTGTACGTCGCCGCGTCGTTGCCGTTCGATGCGCCTTCCAGATAATGCTGCGCGAACAGCTGCATCTGGGCATTCGCCTTGCCGTACTCGCTGATCTCCTGATTCACCTTGTCCGGCATAACACTGCCCGGCGTGAAGTGCGCAACGACCGCGCGAGCCGCGTCGGTGTTGCCGCCGAATGCCTGCTGGATCATCGAGGCATTCTTGTTCAGCGCAACCTGTGCGTCGTTCATGTCCGTAAACGGACCAACGCCGGCCAACGCGAGCACGCTGTTCGCGTAGTTCAGACGATCCCGCGGGCCAGTGAGCGCCTTTTTCGACAGCTGCTCGACGTTGTTGTAGAGCCCAACGCGCTGCTGCGCGGTCGACGCGTCCTTCACAACGCCGTTGTTGTAGTCGTTCTTCATCCAGTCGACATCAGCGCCCGCGCCCATCGGCGCACCGCTGCCCACGAATGACGAATTCTGGCCTGGCTGTGCAGCGAAGCGCCCATTTCCGAATGGGCTTCCGGCGTTGTAACCGGGCGCGCCCGGCGTGACGGAGCCGAGCGATACCGTGCCGGGCTGGCCGTTCTGGAAGGTCCCGACGCGCTGGGCTGCCTGTGCGGGGCCGAGGCCTTGCGCCACTTCCGGTCCTTGCGCCCCCATCGGAACTGCCGAATAGGGATTGGTCTGGAATGCCTGCACCCCGCCACTAGGGCCAGTCGTTGTGCCCATCTGTGGTGCCTGCTCGGCGGCCGTGGTGTTCGCCGGCTGAAACTCCATCGCAAGCTTCTGAAGCGCCATATCGCGCTGCTCAGGCGGCATGTTTGCGCCCGCGCCTGCGATCAGGGACTTCGCGCGAGCGATGGCCGGCGCAGCGTTCGGATTCTGTTTCGCGTAGACATCGAGCCCGGCATTCACGGTCCCGGCTGGGTCATCCGTGCCGATGCCCGAACGCACGATTCCCGAGATATCGTTGCGGAAGTTCTGGCCAAGACCTCGCACGGCGTCATTCAGGCCGACGCGATCGCTCAGCGTCTTGATGATCGTCTGCTGCACGCCCTGCCCGGTAAGGGGCATGTATTTGTTCGCGAAGTTCGCCATCGCGACAGGATCGATCTGACCATCGGCGCCCTTGATGGAATTGCCGTCCGGATCCTTCCCGCTCATCATCGCGCGTTGCAACGACTGACGCTCATCCATCTGCTGCTGGGCTTGCTGCGCCTGCCCTTCTCCGACTTGCAACGCCTGCTGGCCGAGCTGCAATTGCTGCTGCTGATTGCGAAGCCCCATGAGACCCGAGAGGGTCTGCATGGACTGATTGGGGTTGGGTGCCTGAATCTGATCAGCTACAGGACTTCCGAAATCGGGCATGAGTTAGCTCCTGGGGACGTGAATCAGCGCGGCAGTCCCGCGCCAAGGATCTTGCATGCCGCATCGGAGCCGTCCTCCGCAAGCGCAGCAAGGGAAGCGACATCGAGCGCGAATTGTTGCTGGTCCACGTTTTCGGCATCTTCGTTTACACGCTCCGCGTATGCCCGCAGCTCGGACGCGATCCGGTGTCTTTGCTCGTCTGGCACCGCGAGGCAGATCGCACTGAGAACGGCCGACACGAGCGCGTAAGGATCGGTGTTCAGTGAAAAGGATTTTTGGTTCATAGCAATCTCATATCGAGTGTGTTTCAGGGAAGTAAGTCAGCCTTGCACGTCCGAACCGTTCAGAACGAGTTGGATAGGCCCACCACCATCGCCAGCAACCTGCAGCGGCAGCAGCTTCGGGTAAATGGTCCCCCAGAAGACTCGCTCATTAAGCGGATCTTCTTTCGCCCATGCCACTAGACGATCGACGCCGCCGAGCTTCTCAGCGGCAAGCGCGATCGCGTCCTTGACAGTCCGCGTCGCCTTGTTCGGCGTGCCCTTCTTTCTGCCACCGGTCTTGGGCTTCGCAGCTCTATTTGTCCCTACTTTAGAGTTCATATCAGCGTCCACATTGCTCGGATGACCGAAAAGGCACAGCGCTTCGATCTAGGGCAACTGATCAATCGAAATCTGGACCTGCGGCGCTATGCTCGACAGTGCCGCAGCCGCGCCGTTGTTCTGGAATGCCTTGCACGCCACCGTGTTTCCGGATGTCAGTGACATCGTTGCGTTGACCTGGACGAAGTTCGTCGTTGCGGTCGTTGTCGGGGTATACGACGCACTGTCCGGAGATCCGACGGCGCCGATGAAAAGCCCTGCTGCTACGACCGCCCCAGCGCTAAGGCTCGTCCAGTTCATCTGGCAGCTAATGCGATAGTTCGCCGTCGCAGGCGCTGTAAAGATGCCGGTCGATGCAGCGAAGTTGCTGTTCGCATCGAACACGCTTGTCCAACCCGTGACGGTCGTATAGGCGTTGTTCGGGATGCTCTGCGCGCTCGTGTTGTTGTATTTCAGGTGCGCGAGCGATGTGCCCTGCAGGGTCGTGAACTTACCCGCCGCTGCCGCCGTCGTGCCGATCGCGGGCGGCGACGCCAGGTATGTCGAGAAGCCGGTTCCGCTCACCGTGCTCGAGGCTGACAACGTCGTGAATGATCCTGCGGCCGCAGCCGTGCCGCCAATGGCCGGTGGAGACGCCAGATACGTGCTGAAGCCTGTCCCGCTCACCGCTCCCGATGCAGAGAGCGTGGTGAAGCTGCCGGCGGCCGCCGTAGTGCCCCCAATGACCGCGCTGTTGATCGTCCCGCTCGTGATACAGGCCGCTGAGAGCGCAGTGTTCAGGCCCGAGGCCGTCAGAACTTGCTGGGCGGCAAATGGGTTGCATTGCGCCCATGCGAGCGCGGGCAGGAACAGCAGAAGCGCGAGAAGTTTTTTCATTTCCAATCCGAAACGATAGCGTTGCAGGGTGTGGTTGTTTTCCATGTTGTCCTCGCTACGTAAGGTTGCCGCCTAGTACGACGACGGATATTGAAGAGAAGTCCTGAGCGGTGTTGCTTGTATTTGTTGTGCCAATGTTGACGCCGGTCGAGTTCTCATTGATCACGCTGTTAAACCCGGCACCATTGGTCGCGATCGAATAGCAGTTGGTCGACTGCTGCAAGCCGCGCGCGTAGTTCACCGTGTAGTTGCCGGGAGAATTGCGCGTGATCGAGCTCACGTTGAAAGACTGGGCAATGGCGGCCGTGTTGCCGTTAAATCTCACCCATGCAACCGGGACCGCGGGTGCGACAACCGGGGAAGCGGGCATTGCGACAGAGCCCGAATAGTTCGGCGCCTCTACGCTGTTGTCGTAGTAGTTGGAGAGGTCGACAAGCTGCACCGGATCGGTCGCGCTCACAACCTGAATGTAGGGTCGCGAGGACGATGCCGTATAGTCGGGCCAGCCTTTGTGGCCATTCCCCTGCAGCACGACCTTGTGCCGGTTGCCGCCCGACGTATCGATCCGGATGTTGTTGATGGAGTAGTTGGCGTGCCGCTGGAACGAGCAGCCCTGCACTACCAGCGTGGAAGGCACTGCATCATTCACATACCAGATATCAGCCTGTCCAACACCAGCACTC
Organism: Paraburkholderia sp. JHI869; assembly: GCF_038900775.1. Lineage (NCBI taxonomy): Bacteria > Pseudomonadati > Pseudomonadota > Betaproteobacteria > Burkholderiales > Burkholderiaceae > Paraburkholderia > Paraburkholderia sp. JHI869. The sequence goes on along the minus strand of NZ_JAYMSC010000019.1, from coordinate 82,045 downwards.
GGGCTCCCATTGCTCTCGATATAGGCACCGAGGAAAGAAGCCGCCGCGGTGCCCTGCGCCGCGTTGCTGTTCATGTTCAGTCGGCAGCCCCAGATCGTGCTGTACGACGAGCTATTGTTCCATTCGATCGATCCGCCGACGTAGACGAACGTCGCAACGTTCTGCGCGTCGATGCCGTAGTTCGCGTTATTGCCATAGGTGCAGTCCTGGAATAGGAGCGCGTTGGGCTCCGTGGAATTGCCCTCGGAGCAATAGAAGCCGCCGTTGTTCCACTGACAGTCGACATTGGTCTGAACCGACTCCTGCACGTCCTGATAAACGATCGCGATGTTGAAGCCGGACACCCACAGGTCGCTCAGATCGACGTGCGCCATCTGCAGCAGGTACAGGCCAAAACCCGCCCGCAAGCTCGAACTGATCGCAATGCCCTGGATCTTCTGCAGGGAGGTCTGCACGGAACTCGAATTCTTGATCGAAATGCCGAGGCTCGCGCTATTCGTGAAAAATAGATTCGTGCTCGCTGCACCATCGCCGCGGATCGAAATTCGCTTCACCGGGAAGGTCGACTGGGCAGAATTGTCGATGCTGATCCCTGAGCTGAGGATGTATGTCCCGGCAGGGATGTACAGCTCCTTGCCCAGCAGGTTCGCTGCATTGAAGGCGGCCTGCATTGCTGCCGTGTCATCGGTCACACCATCGCCAGCCGTGCCGAAGTCCGTGCAGCTGATGAAATCCTGCAGCTTCGAAAGCACCGTGCGTTGCACGGCGCCCGTGCCGAGCTGCGTGAATGCAAGCTTGCTCGCGTTGATCGCCGCGTTTGCCGCGACATACGCATCCGTGATCACACCGAGGCCGGGCGAACCCGCGACCGCCGTCGCCTGGTTGATCTGGTTCCCGTTCGCGTCGAATTGCGTGAAGGTGTACGTCTCGCCAGCAACGAGGAACAACTGGCACGAGATCCCAGACGTGTTGGACACCTCGCCGCGCGAGTTGAGCGGAATCGGATTCGGCAGCGGCGTGTTGCCGGCGGCATCCTGATAGGTCGCGTAATTGACGCCGTTCACCTGCGTAAGCACGGTCCCGCCGGAGTTCGGCTGTCCCGCATTGTTGAAAAACTGCAGGATGGGCATCGGAGCAGAAACAACGGTTGCGCTCATTTATGAAGTTCCCCTGGTGCTGAAAATTCGCTTGTGTGAAATTTCACTGACAACTCTCCATTGTTTGGCGGGCCTTGATTGACGGCCCTTTCGGCGGTTGTGCTCGCCACTTTCTGATCAAGCTTCGCCATTCCTAACCTCCGTCGACTGCTGCTCGAATCCGAGCCTGTTGGCAATGCGCTGCTGCCCGGCGACGGCCCGACCGAGATCCACCTCGAGGTAGCCAATCGTTGTCAGGACGCTTTTGTGTCGCATGACTTGCTGGATGGTCTGCACCGGGACGCCGGCCTCGCTGAGCATCGTTGCGAAGGTCCCTCGCAGACGGTGAGGCGTCAGCCCCTCGATACCGACGGCAGAATTGGCAGCCTTGATTACGCGACTGGCGAAGCCGGCATACAGGGGGGCGCCGCGGCGATTGGCGACGATCAGGCCGGCCGCAGAGCGTCTCGGCTCGAGGTAGGTGGCCAACCAGTCAGGCAGCGGCACCGGGACGGCCTCACGTCCCTTGGTGCGCCCCGGCGTGTACGTCCGGCGCTCCCAGTCAATCCATTCCCATCGGGCCGTCCTGACCTCCGATTCGCGAAGGCCGAGGCCCAGCATCAGGCGAATGCCGCAGGACACTGCGGGGCCGCCTTCCTGATCGACCGCGGCGAGCCAGTCAAGCGCGCGAGCGGCCGGCAGGATCGCCCTCGGACGCTTCTGCGTCTTGATCGGTTTGACCGTCCAGCTCACTTCGGCAATCAGGCGCCGCCGCACCGCCCAGCGGAAGAGCAGCCGCAGAAGGCGCAGCCAATGGTTTGCGGTCGCCGGTGCGTGTCCGCGCAGATGCTGGGCGCGCGCCGCCTCGACGAGAGATGTCGAAAACACGTCGATTTTCAGTTCGGCCAGTTCGTACAGGTGCAGGCGGCCGAACTCACGCATGCCCTTGAGGTGCGATGCGCTGACAACGAATTCGTGCGCGGCGATCCACTGCCGAACCAGCTCGCGGAGGGTCGGGATGGGCTCGAGGCCACTCGCCGCGCGCCGGGCATCTTCTGCCGCCTGAGCAGCCACGGCTTCGGCGCGTCGGCGCACCGTCTCCCCCGTCGAACGCTGCTGCCGACGTCCGCCAGCCGAGAGGCGGTAATGCCACATGCGGCCGACGAGGAAGAGCCGGGGCGTCATGCGGTTGCTCCGACGATACGGGCCTTCAGCAGGTCTTTCACGCTCGCCATGGCGGAGCGAGAGGCCTCAGAGGCACCCGTTCGCGGCGCGTCGACCGATGGAAGCTGATCAAGCGGCGTGGCCGGTTGCGCGCGCGACGCCGGCGGCGTACCGCCGTTGTCGATCGCGGCGCGGATCCGCGCGTGCCATTCCTCGCGCGACTCATGAGCCCGCGCATTACCAGCACCGACCTGATTTGCAACCGCGAGCGCCGTCGCGTCAGACAACCACCACGCGCCGTATTTGGTTTTCGCGTCCGGGGCCTTGGAGCCCGCCACGCTTGCCGTCGATGCGCTCTTTGCCCACGATTCGAGGACCTTCACGATGTAGCCAAGGCCGACCTTCTCGCCTTCCTTCGCCGCCTTCGCGTATTCCGCGGCAGCTACGGCCGTCTCCACCGTCACGCCTTGCTCGGTGAGCGCCTGGATCATCGGGTGTGCAGAGGCGCAATTGATGCCAGCGGCGCGCAGCGCGATAGCGAGCTTCGTTGCAGCAGACGGATCGACAGGTGACAGCTGATCACCGGCGCCCTGCTCTTCTAAGAACCAATCTGGTCGGCTCGCCACCTCGTCTAAGACAGATATGTGTTTTTCAACTGCGTTTACATCTGTACAGTGATTCGGCGAAATCGCGCTATCGATTGGGCGATTTCGCTCGATTGATTGAGCGATTTCGCCGGATGCATTGGGCGATTTCGCCGAATGCGGCGCGTCGGGGCTTTCCGGCATCTTCAGCATGCGTGCCTCGTCAACGAACGCATACCAGTTCACGCGTTCCCACGAGTTTTCGGACAAAGCGCGCGTGACCACGACGTGGCCGTCGACAAGCTTCTTGATGGTGCGCTTGATCTGATCGGCACTTAGATACGGGAACAGTTGCGATAGAGCCTTGGCGCTGTTGTATGTCCACGTACGACCGTCAAACAGGTGTTTCCCATTTGCCTTGTTGTGTTGAATCCAGAAGCGCAAGTTGTAGAGAAACACTGCAGCATGGACTCCATGCTCCACTGCATCGTCAATCTCGAAGCTGTGCACGCTCATTGCGCGCCCCCTCGCGCCGCCAGTTTGTCGGCCTCGATGCATTGAGCGATTCGCGCCAGCCCTCGTGGCGTAACGTAGATCGAGCTCACGAGCCGGTCCCCTTCGGGACCGTTCAGCAGGTGGGACTTGTGCTCAAGAGCGCCGGCATCGAGTGCCGTCTGGTAGGCAACCATCCTCCCGCGATGGGACCGCCAGCACCAGGCGTTACGAATCAGCCAGTCCGCCAGCGCCGAGGGCTGCATGTGAATCGCCTTCGCCGAGTCGCGAATGCACATCGCCCCCTCGGATGCCTGCAGCCGGTCAAAGGCCACGGCCTTTGGGGCTTGTTCGTTGACGAGGCGAGTCAATTCCGCGACCGATTCAGCGAGTGGTGCAGTCAGCCGCAGCACAGCTTCCTCGACCGCCCAGGGCGATGTCGAGACCGCCGCTTCCAGTTCGCGCCAACGATCGACGAGGCGCCCAGTGAACTCAGGAGACAACTGGGCCATAACCACATAGCTGTCCCGCTCTGTGAGGTGGTAGGCCCGGACGGTCCGGGTACGCCCCATCGAATCGGTCCGGGGTTCATCCTCAATTCGTGGATGAACAGCCCCCTTCGACGTGGCCCCGCGAATCACCCGCACCACGTGGTCAGAACGCTTCCCGGTCAACGCGGCGAAATCGAACTGCGTCATGGTGGCCATGGCACCAATTGCACCCATCGCAGCGGGCCCAGCGACTGGCAAGCCCGCCGCTTGCCGCGCAGCGTCGGGTTCAACACACTGCGGGGCCGCCTTTTTGTTTTGATGGGCCATCGCGAGCCCCCTTACGCGGCTTGCGGTGCGCGATAGCCAGCGGGGTCCGCCAGCCAGCTCAAAATCTCGCTGTTTTTCCACGCGACGCAACGAGCCGAGCCGAGCTGCACACGTTTCGGGAAGCGTCCTTTGAGTTCGCGTTGCCGGATCGCCTCGCCGCTCATTGGAACGATGAGCAGCAGTTCGGCCAGGCGCGTGTAACCTTCGGGCAGGAGGGACGGTGGTTGAGTGGCGATCGTTTCGCCAGTCCGATTGGCGTCAACTGCTTTGCGGGCCATTGCGGTGCCTCCTGAGGCGTCGATTGCAATGACTCCACTCTGATGCGGCGCGAGCGGGGAAAAATCAGGCCGATTAAATATCCGCTTCGGCCCAGTCCTTCGGCCGTTAGTGCCGCTTTCTCATTCTGAGATTGACGGGCTTGTCCTTCGCCCAATCGGGTCGCGGATTCTTGTCATTTTCCTTCGCCGGGTGGGAGTAGTTATCGATGGCCTCGCGGATGTTCATGTCCTGCGAATCCTTCTGGTCTCCAGCGCTAGCTGATTCCGGTTCCTCGCGCCATTTCTTCAACAGTTTGCGGACCTCGGTGTAGGCCGTTTTAACCATATCGTCCGCGCGAGACTCCCGGATCTCGCCGCTTCTTTTCCCTCGCCGGTCTACTTCGGCGCCATTGTGCCGCCGTATCGCCTCCACCAACTCCTCGCGCACGGCCTCTTTCATCGTGAGCGGTCGGCGGTCCGCGTCTGCCTGGTCCATGCGTTGCTCTACCTGCCATGCGAGCGCCGCATAGTTCGCCTTTGCGGTGACCGTGACATTGTCACTTTTGCCCCTGACGAATGCGGCATCGTCGTCGTGACGCGGCCTCCCTCGCTTGGCGGGCGCCCGGTTAGTGCTGTCGAGCCTCGACGCAAGCTCGATTGCCACTTGTTTCCACTGCTCCCTTGTCCAGTTTGATTGCGGACGACCGAACCTTTCCGCAAATTCGTCCAGTGCAGACATTGCACACCCTTAGCGCGCCCTTATGAGGAACCGCGCCAGCCGGGTAAGGGAGCCCGGTTTTCGCCCCGTCGAGCTAGGCGCGGTTGCAGACGATTATGCCAGCGGCTCTATGCGCTTGATTGCGCGAGCAGCCATCAGCAGATGGTAGGCCACTTCATGGACCGCCTTTTCAGTTCTCGCCAATCGTTGCTCAGCCGTCTCAGCCTCAATGCTGTCTGATGCGAAATCGAGAACAGTCGCAACGGGAACACCGGGAACAGGATAGACACGGCGGCGGCCGCGCTTGCGCTGAACGGGGAGCGCGTGAACGTTATTGGACATGGTCTTCCCCAGCACCGCACAACCTCCCCGCTGTCCGGTTCGATGCAAAATTCTCTACACCTTCCGATAGGCCCTCGAGGAACTCGTCATACATTGCATCTACGAGATCACCGAACTCCTCGTCGGACTGCCCAACAGCAACAGGAATGTTGGCGGTCATCCAGTTCAGCCAAAGCTGTTCGGAAACGCCCTGCAGAGCGTTTGGATCGCCGAGAATTTCATGGCCCGCAACGCGCGCCCGCCCGAGCGCCTCTTCGCGAGGCAGAGATGCGAGATTGGTCGGCTGATGCCCGTTCAAGGGAATCTGAGGGAAAGTCGGAAGGAAGGCATCGCCGAGAGGCGTCGAATCTTCTTGCTCAGAACGAGCAGGTACCTTGGAGGACATGGCTTGACTCCTAGAACGTGTAGGAGCCTGCCGCTCATCGCCAAATGAGGTGGGCAGGCACATGACAAGGTTGGCGAACCGGCGTTCTAGGAAACCGGCATGCGCGCGAGCGCATCCCTATCATGGCCCACCCGTAAACTGGGCACGCGCGATGATACAACGGACGAAAAAATACCGCCTTGAGGCGGTTCGTCCGCCTAGAAACATCGGGTCGCCAAACCCGGTCGCTGTTGTCTCAGCGACAATTGGAGGTTAGTTTCGCTTAATAAAAGCGTCAAGCAGATTTTGCAAATGTTGAGTAGCCATGGGACAAGATACGCACGTGCGCGAATAAGAGGAGGCAACATGCAGTGCAAATTCGAAGGGACCGTGACGCTCGGCGCTGGCCAAGCAGCACAGATGTCGCTCGGTGATGCCCGGCACCCGCCCGCGGCTACCTTGGCGGAGCCAGAGGTGGTGCGAATCGCCGTTCGCGCCGTTCAGCTCTACGCGGAGTCCCATCCGCGCCCGACGCAGGTCAACCAGAAGCAGGCGGCCGAAATGCTCGGCGTGAGCGCGCGGACGGTCCACAATCTCATCAAGGCCAACACCCTTCGGCTGAACAAGTGCGGCATGATCCCGATTGAACTGGTCGACAAGGCTCGAGCCTAGTGAAAAGGGTCCGCGTCGTTCGTCGTTACCTACCCCCTGAACATTAAGGGGGGACGCCATGACTCCCGAACTCGCACTTGCCGAAATGAAATGCCCCGCCCCGAGCGGGGCATTCACTCCAAGTCCCTTGTCAGCGACACAAACCACCTGCCCAGTGCGACCGTCGCCGACCCGGCCCACGCGCGCCGTAACGGCTGAGTGCGTCGCGGATGCGGGTTTCACCATTGACGCAGTAATCACGGAAGTCCGCCAGCCACGCCAGTTGGGCCCCCATGACGCTCAAGGGAGGCGTTCGAGCCCTATCGCTTCTTGAATATGTCGCTGAGCATCGACTCTACCTTTGACTTTGCTGCGCTCATCGCCGCTTCATGCAGTTCGCCGTAAGTCCCAGCGACCTCTCCGCACCCGCTACATTTGACCTCAGTGTCATCTGCACTGTCATCCGCCCAGCTCAGACGACTTCCACATTTTCCGCATTTAAACGAAACCTCAATTTTGTCTTGCGACATCCTGATTTCTCCTTACTCGGGTTCGCCAGCGCAATCGCTGCTGGGCGCGCCCGTTGCAAAAATGGAGGAGCCCCTCGATCTAACCGAGGGGCTGGGTTTCATCGCGCTATCCGTTACTGACCTTTCTTCTTGCGAAGAACGATGCGGAACGGCTGGCCATTAGGGCGGCGAATCACCTTCCCTTTGACCGTGATGGTCATCCGGTAGATGACCTGCTCGTCGTTGCTGCTCGTGGGCATATCAATGCTCCATGACGCGCGCTCAACATCGAACTCGACGTTTGACAATCACAATTTGCGTGACTATCATGCAGGTCGCTAAACCAAGCAGTCGAGACGCGTTGCTCATGAGCACTTTGAGCTTCACGTTTTACCCCAAGGGTCGAAAGCGTTCGCAGCGCTAACGGCCCTTATTCTTGCCCAAAGCTCACGTCAAACAGCCCGTGCTGCGGCTTCGGCTTGATCAAGCCGCGCCGTACAAGGTTATCTATGCGGTAGCCCGCAGCTTGAGAGCTGGTTCCGCAGGCCTCAGCCAGCTCGTGAGCTGATCGGGCTGATCGGCACGCGTCGACCGGCATCATTACCGCCGCGGTCAGCGCCTTCGCCTGCCACTCCGAGTCCTCGCAGAACTGGTGTTGCCCCAGGATCGCTCCGCGATGCAGGGTCACGTGATGCCGCAGCACGATGTGCGCAAGCTCGTGAATCACCGTGCTGCGCGAGAATGGCGAGTCGTCGAACAAGCCCTCATATACATCCTCACGCAGCACAACGACATTGCGCTCGGGGATCGTGAACGCCGCACAGTCCTTCAGATCCTCGACGTCCTCGATCATGTAGTTGTAGCCGGCCTGGGGGAGCGTCTGCTCGAGCACGCGCACGCAGTCGATCGCCGAACTCGACCACCCCATGCCGGAAAGCGTCGGCAACAGCGGGCGCAGATCCTTCGCTGCGCGCTCGAGCTTGTCGTAGCTTGTGGGCGCGACCTTCATCCCAGACGGGGTGCGCGCACCCTTTTTAGCGGTTCCGAGTGTCGTCATTTTCGTTTCACCTCTTTCTTCGCGATCCATTCGTGAATTTCAGGCGTCGGCACCGCACCCTCCTGGAGGCGACGCGCAAATGCTGCAACGAGCCCGCGAGCGTCCGGTGTGAGAGTCTCCAGAGCGACCACGTCCTTCGAGCGCGCGGCCGCGTCACGCAGGCTCGAGAGCTCTTCGTCGGTTGCACGCCCGCGGAAAAATGCCAACGCCGAATCAACATGCTTCTGCTGCAGGCGACGTTCACCGTATTCGATGCCGCTCAGATACGACGAGCTGATCTGCATCTCCTCAGCCATCGACTTCAGCGACGCGTCGTAGCGCATCCTCAGGTGGCGAACTGCCTCGCCAAACGGTGTAAGTTTCATGGCATGCCCTCTCCCGGTTATCTCCACACTGCGCATTGTAGTCACAATTCACAAATTTGTGAAGATCTCATCTGATCTGTGTACGTATTCGCTTTGTTGCAAAGCAGCAACACGGCACAATCCTCTAGACGCATCTCTAGCGTCGCAACGATGGGGGTTTTTTTGGGGGTTTTCTGAGTAGCCGAAAAGTGAACTGGCTTGCGTGGAAAGCCTTTCCCGGCATGATTTAATTCCGGCCCGAGGCACCAAAGAATATTCCGGCAAGTTCCGGCGCAGTACACAAACCCGCAAAAGCTCACGGCTTCGCGGGTTTTTTGTTGCCCGGTTGAATGCGGCACGTCCTCATTTGGACAAACATCAAACATTCTGCGGATGTCGCACGGCGCGCCGCGCCCCGCTGCTATCGTTTTCGACGTTATCGAGATAGCAAGCCGGAGCGCAAAATGGACCGCATTTTCATGACGCGAGAGGAAGCCATACGCATCCTCATCGAGGCCCACGAATCTGTCTGCGGACGCTCCGCCGCAACGCTGATCCGATCGAGCGAAGACAGATCCACCAGGCTCGAGGCGCTGGACCGTTTGCTGCTCGACGTGCGCGCGGGCCGGGTCGATGAATTTCGCACCATTCCCGAAGACGGCACCTGCGTCTCGATCACTGACTGACGCAGGCGCACCGCACGAACCTCAGCGCAAATTCGTCTGCGCCAGTTCCACCACCTCGTCGCCGCGCCCGCTCAGCACTGCGCGCAGCATATAGAGGCTGAATCCCTTCGCTTGCGCCCACTGCAGCTTCGGCGGCATGGCCAGTTCATGCTTCGTCGTCACCACGTCGACGAGCGCCGGACCAGCGTGTGCGAACGCCGCGCGCAACGCCTCGTCGAGTGCTTCCGACGTCTCCACGCGCACGCTGAAGAGACCCGCACCTTTCGCGATATCCGCGAAGTTGGTGGCCACGAGATCGGTTCCCGTCTCGACGTAGCCGCCAGCCTTCATCTCCATCGCGACAAAACCGAGCGAGCCATTATTCAGGACAACGATCTTGATCGGCAGATCGAGCTGACGCGCCGTGAGGATGTCGCCGAGCAGCATCGACAAGCCGCCGTCGCCGGAGAGCGAGACCACCTGACGCCCGGCGTGCGCAGCCTGCGCGCCGAGCGCCTGCGGCATGGCGTTCGCCATCGAGCCGTGGTTGAACGACCCGTGCAAGCGGCGCCGGCCGTTCATCGTCAGGTAACGCGCGGCCCAGAGCGTAGGCGTGCCCACGTCGACGGCGAAGATCGCGTCGTCCTCGGCGATGGCGTCGAGACGCGACACCACGTACTGCGGATGCAGCGGCTTGCCCGCGGCCGCCGGGCGCGCGAGTTCGTCGAGTCCCTTGCGCGCGTTCGCGTAGTGCTCGCGCGCATGCTCGATGAAGCGCCGGTCGGTCTTGCGCGTGAGCTTCGGCGTGAGCGCGCGCAGCGTTTCGCGCACGTCGCCGATGAGTCCAAGCGTGAGCGGCGCGCGTTTGCCGAGCGCGGCCGCGTCGCGGTCGATCTGCACGATGTTCGCGTGCTGCGGGTAGAAGTTGCGATACGGGAAGTCGGTGCCGAGCATGACGAGCGTGTCGCACGACATCATCGCGTGGTAGCCCGAGCTGAAACCGATCAGCCCGGTCATGCCCACATCGTATGGGTTATCCCATTCGACGTACTGCTTGCCGCGCAGCGCATGCACCGTCGGCGCACCGAGCGCATCCGCGAAGGCCACCACTTCGTCATGCGAGCCCTTGCAGCCGCTTCCACACAGCAGCGTCACGGCCTCCGAGCGGTTCAGCAACTCGGCGAGCCGGTCGATATCCGCCGACGAGGGCAAGGTCGCCGGACGCGCCGCCTGGGCCCATGCCGGCTCCTCGTCGGACGATTCCAGAAGCGCCACGTCGCCGGGCAGCACGATCACCGCGACGCCCTTCTGGTCGATCGCCGTGCGCAGCGCGGTGTCGAGCACGCGCGGGAACTGCGAGGCGTTCGTCACCAGTTCGACGTAATGGCTGCACTCGCGGAAGAGTTCGGTCGGGTGGGTTTCCTGGAAATAGCCGAGGCCGATTTCCGTCGATGGAATGTGCGCCGCGATCGCGAGCACCGGCGAGCGGTTGCGATGGCAGTCGTAGAGACCGTTGATGAGATGCAAATTGCCGGGCCCGCAACTGCCCGCGCACACGGCGAGCCGACCGGTTGCAGCAGCTTCGGCGCCTGCCGCGAAGGCTGCGACTTCTTCGTGCCGCGTGTGCATCCAGCGGATCGTGCCGAGCTTGCGCAAGCTCGCCGACAAGCCGTTCAGGCTGTCGCCTGTCACGCCCCAGATGCGCTCGACGCCAACTGCCTCGAGCGTTTTCGCCAGATGATCCGCTATCGTCTTCGCCATGGTGTTCTCCACATGAGCCGTATAGCGCAGCGCGCGCACCGAGGCCGGGCGCTGCGCGAGAAGAAAATTGGGGGTCAATTATCCGGGCGCACAGGCCCTGCAACACAGCGGGGCCTGCCAATGCTTTGCGCTACGTTACGCCTTCCGCCCGGAATACGCGGTCAAGCCGCGCGAAGCGCGCTGGCACGGTGGGCACGTGGGCGCGCAACACGTCGAGGCGGATAAAATACCCGGCTCTACGTTGGTCGCCGTCCGTCATGAATCTCGAAAGCATTCTCTTCACCCAGGGTTTCGGCTCACGCCGCCAATGCCGTGCGCTCATCGCCGACGCGCGGGTCGCCGTCGCGGGCGAGCCGTGCACGGACCCGCTCGCCACCTTCGACACGGCGAGCCTCGTCTTCAGCGTCGACGGCACGCCGTGGCCGTTTCACGAACGCGCGTACATTGCGCTCAACAAGCCCGCGGGCTATGAGTGCTCGCGCGATCCGCAGCATCATTTGAGCGTGTTTCATCTGCTGCCGCCGCAGTTCGCCGAGCGCAACGTGCAATGCGTGGGCCGCCTCGATCAGGATACGACCGGCCTCCTGCTGCTTTCCGACGATGGCCAGTTCGTCCACGCCTTCACGTCTCCCAAGCGCAAAGTGCCGAAGGTCTACGTGGCGACGACGCGCCATCCGCTCGACGAAACCCAACTGGGCGCCCTGCGCGAAGGCGTACTGCTGCATGGCGAGCGGGAGCCGAGCGCCGCCGTCGCGGCAAACGCACGTGCAGAGCACGAGTTGGAGCTGACGGTGCTCGAGGGCAAGTATCACCAGGTCAAACGGATGGTGGCCGCGGCCGGCAACCGTGTCGAGGCGCTCCACCGCGAGCGCATCGGCGGCTTCTCCCTGCCCGCGGGCCTGACTCCGGGCACGTGGCAATGGCTCGACGCCGCCGCGCTCGACGCATTGCGCAACAAGGGGTAAACCACCACCGAGCGGCGCGAGCGCCCGCCGCTCAGTGCGTTGACGTACCGATGCTTGCAAACAGGCTGCGTTTACGTCGCGGCGCAACATGTCGTTGCCCGGCTTCCGCCCTATACTCGTCTCAAGAACGATTACAAGTTGCAAGGAGGGGCATCATGATCATCAACGGCTCATTCGAAATCTCATTCATGTTGATGGCATTCATGGCGCTTGGGGCGGTTCTGATTGGTGGCCTGCTCGCGTCGATGCATATGCGACATCAGTATCATCCGAACCTCATCGGGGCGCTCATCGGAGCGCTATTGTGCTTCCTCCTGCTCGAAGCGCTGCCGGCCATCACGTGAACGGCACGCTTTGCGCCGCGCCGCCCGCCCGCAGTCACGGGTGCGGCGGCAGCGTGCGCAAGAACGCATCCACATCGGGATAACGCAAACGCACGCGCAATTCGCGCTTGAGGCGCGTATTGGCGAGCCGTCGCGACTCGCGCATGAACGACAGCAAGACGGGCTCGAGTTCGCGCTCGGCCTCAGCGCGGCTGACGCGCGGCGCGCGCGCGAGGCCGAAGGCATCGGCTACGCGGTCGAAATACTCGCCCATCTTCAGTTCGCTGTCGTCCGTTGCGTGGATCGTGCGCGACGCTCGCCCGTGCGTCGCGAGGCGCAGGAGAATCGTCGCGAGGTCGTCCGCGTGGATGTGGCTCGTGAAGACGTCCTCGCCCGCAACGAGCGCCGGCGTGCGCTTCTCCAGCCGCGCAAGCGGGAGTCGGTTCGCCGCGTAGATACCGGGAATGCGCGCGATCGTGGCGCGAAGCGCGCCGCGCGCCGTTGCGCGGCGCAGTTGCCGTTCGGCCGACACCCGGCGTATGGCGCGGGCGTTGGCGGGCTGTACCGTGCGGGTTTCGTCGATGCGCGCGCCGCCGCAATCTCCGTACACCCCCGTCGTGCTGGCGTAGACGAGCGTTGGCCAATTCGGCCGGCTCAGGCGCTTGCGCCGGGTGCGAGAAAACCGCCGGATGCGCTCGGGTACAATAACGGATGCTCCAAAGCCTGCGGCATCGCCGAAAGCGCTGCGGCGAATGCGGTCCACCAGCGAATGCAATGGGGGCCGCAATGCGCGCGGCGCCGCGCCCGCCAGCATGGGCCGCGAGGCCGCGCGACGGCGCGCCGCGAGCGCTGCGATCAGGCGGCGCGTGCGCAGGTCGTCGTCGCCGGTTTTTTGCGGCGGAGCGAGATGCAGCACGGTGCCCGCCAGGCCCGCGATCCGCGCGAGACTCGCGCGGGAATCGAGGTCGCCGCGCACCGGCGTTGCGCCCGCGGCCCGCGCCGCGTCTGCGCGCTCGGCACGGCGTGTGAGCGCAAAAACGCGCGCGCGGTCTGGCCGCTCGCGCAACTGGGCGACGCAGCGAAGGCCGACGTCGCCGCTACCGACAATCAGGATGCGCGCACGGCGCAAGGTTCGTGTGGCAATCATGGTGGAACCATTTTAGCGGCCCGCGCCCTCCGGCGAAGGCCGGCAAGGAAACGCGGACACTAGCCGGAAACTGCCGGAGACGGCCCGCGACCGGATTCAACCCTCGGATACAGACTTACGCTTCCCTGAATATGGCTTTCAACGTAACGCTCAAGCAAAGCGGCCGGCAATTCCAGGTCGAGCCCGACGAACCCATTCTCAACGCCGCCCTGCGCCAGGGCATCGGCCTGCCGTATGGCTGCAAGAACGGCGCCTGCGGCTCCTGCAAAGGCACGGTCTGCCATGGCGAGGTCGAGCAGCGCGCTCACGCGGCCTCGGCGCTTTCCAATGACGAAAGAACGCGCGGCATGGCCCTCTTCTGCTGTGCGACGGCGCAAACCGACCTCGAAATCGATATCCGCGAAGTGGCCGGCGTGGGCGACGTGCAAGTGCGCAAGTTGCCCACCCGCATCGCCGCCATCGAGCGCAAAGCCGACGACGTCGTCGTCCTCAAGCTGCAACTGCCTGCCAACGAGCGCCTGCAGTATCTTGCCGGCCAGTACCTGGAATTCATCCTCAAGGACGGTACGCGTCGCAGCTACTCCATGGCTAGCGCGCCGCACGAGGAAGGCCCGATCGAGCTGCACATCCGCCACATGCCGGGCGGCAAGTTCACCGACCACGTCTTCTCGCAGCTGAAGGAGCGCGACATCCTGCGCTTCGAAGCGCCGCTCGGCACTTTCTTCCTGCGCGAAGAGTCGGACAAGCCGATCGTGCTGCTCGCCTCGGGCACCGGCTTCGCGCCGCTCAAGGCGATCGTCGAACACGCGGTCCACAAGAACCTGAACCGTCCGATGACGCTCTACTGGGGCGCGCGCCAGAAGAAGGACCTGTACCTGATGGATCTGGCGGAGCAATGGGCGAAGGACATCCCGAACTTCCGCTTCGTGCCGGTGCTCTCCGAGCCCGCCGCCGAAGATAACTGGAACGGCCGCACGGGATTCGTGCACCGCGCCGTGATCGAGGATCTGCCGGACCTTTCGGGCTACCAGGTCTATGCGTGCGGCGCACCCGTGATGGTGGAGTCGGCGCAGCGCGACTTCACGCAGCACCACAGCCTGCCCGAAGACGAGTTCTACGCGGACTCGTTCACGAGCGCCGCGGACCTCGCGAACGCCGTCTGAGGCTTGTCTGAGCGGGTCGTTGCGTGTGCAATGCATCGACCCCGCATCGGTCGGGAAGGCCGCCGTCACGAAAAATTCTTCGGCCGATCGGAAAAATTCGGCACATTGACGGTTTACATCGCCATTCGGCTTGTCGTATTCTTGCGCCCATGAACTGCATCCTGTCCGCCCTTCGACGTCGCCGCTCGCCCCGTCTTTAGGGCCTGGCTACTCGCGGACGCGCGTTGCACTTCTCAACGCACAGCAAGTTCGAATCACGAAAGCCACGGCCAGTCCGTGGCTTTTTGTTTTTCCGCCGTACTTTTTTAACGCCGTCTTCAACCTTTTTGCAGCCCCAACGCGGAGCCCGTTGCCATGAATTATTCCGAGTACCCGATCGAGTCGCTGATGTACATCACCAACCGGCCCGAAATCGTTTTCACGCATGGCAAGGGGTCGTGGCTCTACGACAACGAAGGCAAGCGATACCTGGACTTCATCCAGGGCTGGGCCGTCAACAGCCTCGGGCACTGCAACGAAGGCATGATCGAGGCGCTGGAAAAGCAGTCGCGCTTGCTCATCAACCCGTCGCCTGCTTTCTACAACGAGCCGATGGCGAAGCTCGCGGGCCTGCTCACTAAGCACAGCTGCTTCGACAAGGTGTTCTTCGCCAACAGCGGCGCCGAAGCCAACGAAGGCGCGATCAAGCTCGCGCGCAAGTGGGGCAAGAAGCATCGCGACGGCGCCTACGAGATCATCACGTTCGACCACAGCTTTCACGGCCGCACGATCGCGACGATGTCGGCAAGCGGCAAGCCGGGCTGGGACACGATCTACGCGCCGCAAGTGCCGGGCTTCCCGAAGGCCGACCTGAACGACATCGCCTCGGTTGAAAAGCTCATCACCGGCAAGACCGTCGCCGTAATGCTAGAGCCGATCCAGGGCGAAGGCGGCGTGATTCCCGCCACGCGCGAATTCATGCAGCAACTGCGCGCGCTCACGAAAAAGCACGGCATCCTGCTGATCGTCGACGAAGTGCAGAGCGGCTGCGGCCGTGCGGGCACCCTCTTCGCCTACGAGCTTTCGGGCATCGAGCCGGACATCATGACGCTCGGCAAGGGCATCGGCGGCGGCGTGCCGCTCGCGGCGCTGCTCGCGAAGAAGGAAATCGCCGTGTTCGAAGCGGGCGACCAGGGCGGCACGTACAACGGCAACCCGCTGATGACGGCCGTGGGCTATTCGGTGATCTCGCAACTGGTGGCGCCCGGCTTCCTCGAAGGCGTGCGCGCTCGCGGCGAGTATCTGCGCGAAAAGCTGCTCGAGCTTTCGGCTGAACGCGGCTTCGAGGGCGAGCGTGGCGAAGGCTTGCTGCGCGCGCTGCTGCTCGGCAAGGACATCGGGCCGGAGATCGTCGAGAAGGCGCGCCTCATGCAGCCGGACGGCCTGCTGCTCAACGCCGCGCGCCCGAACCTGCTGCGCTTCATGCCGGCGCTGAACGTGACGACGCAGGAAATCGACCAGATGATGGCGATGCTGCGCACGATCCTCGACTCGCTGTAATCGGACGGAGCACGAGCGATGGCCGTCACGATCCGCGTGTTCAGCGAAGCCGATACCGAAGCGGTGATCGCGCTCTGGCTGCAGGCGTTTCCCGAGTACAACGACGCGAGCCGGCCGCATCGCAATCCGCGTTTGTCGATCGCGAACAAACTCGGTACGCAGCCGGAGCTTTTCTTCGTCGCCACGCGCGATGTTGACGGCGCGATCGTCGGCACGGCGATGGCCGGTTACGACGGCCATCGCGGCTGGCTCTATTCGGTCGCCGTCGCGCCTGAAGCGCGGCGCCACGGTCTTGGCACGCGGCTCGTGCGTCATGCGGAAAGCGCGCTCGCCGCGATGGGCTGCCTGAAGCTCAACCTTCAAGTGCTCACCGACAAGGCCGAGGTGCTCGCGTTCTACGAGCAGCTTGGCTATCGCGCCGATGCTGTCGTGAGTCTCGGCAAGCGTCTTGCCGTGCAGGAGTCCGAAGCGCTCGTCTGAGCTTTATCGGGCGACGTCATGAAAAAAGCCGCATGGGTTACGCACCCATGCGGCTTTTGCATTTATGCGGCCGCGAGGACCGCAATGCAATGCAGCTTACTCGCCGAGATACGCCGCGCGCACCTTCGGATCGTCGAGCATCTGCTTCGCTTCGCCTTCCATCGTCACGAGGCCGGAGTCCATCACGTAGCCGCGGTTCGCCGCCTGCAGCGCGAGACGCGCGTTCTGCTCCACGAGCAGCACCGTGATGCCCTCCGACGAGATCGTGCGCACCACTTCGAAGATCTTCTCGACCATGATCGGCGAGAGACCCATCGAAGGTTCGTCGAGCAGAAGAAGCTTCGGCTTGCTGATGATCGCGCGCGCCATGGCCAGCATCTGCTGCTCGCCGCCCGAGAGCGTGCCCGCGAGCTGCGTCGCGCGTTCCTTCAGGCGCGGGAAGAAGCCGAACATGCGATCGACGTCCTTCTGGATGCCGTCGTTGTCGCTGCGCAGGTACGCGCCCATCTGCATGTTTTCGAGGATCGACATGCGCGCGAAGATGCCTCGGCCTTCCGGCACCATGGCCAGACCGCGCTTGAGCAGTTCGTACGCCGGCACGCCCTTGATCGACTGGCCCATGTACTCGATGTCGCCCGCCGCGTACGGCTTCAGACCCGTGATGGCCTTCATCGTCGTGGTCTTGCCTGCGCCGTTCGCGCCGATCAGCGTGACGAGTTCGCCCTGGCGAACTTCCATGTCCACGCCCTTGACCGCCTGGATCCCGCCGTAGTTGACCTGCAGACCCTTGATTTTCAGAACCGATGTAGCCATCAGTGAACCCCCGCACCCAGATATGCCTCGATCACCTTCGGGTCCTTCTGCACGTCTTGCGGCAGCCCCTCGGAGATCACCTTGCCGTAGTCGAGCACTGTCATCCGGTTGCACAGGCCCATCACCAGTTTCACGTCGTGCTCGATCAGCAGGATGGTCTTGCCATCGGCGCGGATCTTGTCGAGCAGGCGCGTGAGTTCGACCTTCTCGGTCGCGTTCATGCCGGCCGCCGGCTCGTCGAGCGCGAGCAGCTTCGGATCGGTCGCGAGCGCACGCGCGATTTCCAGACGGCGCTGGTGGCCGTACGAGAGATTGCGCGACGTGTAGTCCGCGTATTGCGCGATGCCCACGTATTCGAGCAGTTCGATCGCGCGTTCCTTGATCTCGCGCTCTTCCTGGCGTTCCGACGGCGTCTGGAACACAGCGCCGAGCAGCCCGTGCTTCGTGCGCACGTGACGGCCCACCATCACGTTTTCGAGCGCCGTCATGCCGCCGAACAGGCGAATGTTCTGGAACGTACGTGCAATGCCCGCTTGCGCCACCTGATACACGGCGGTCGGCGTGTAGGCCGTGCCGTCGAGCTTGAATTCGCCTGAATCCGGCGTGTAGAGGCCCGTGATCACGTTGAAGAACGTGGTCTTGCCAGCGCCGTTCGGGCCGATCAGGCCGTAAATCGTGCCTTCCTCGATCTGCAGACCGACGTCGGACAGCGCCTGCAGACCGCCGAAGCGCTTGTTCACGCCCTTAACGGACAGGCGGATGGATTTGTTGCTCATAGTCTGTTCTCCCCGTTATGCGCGAATCGGCTTCTTGCTCGCGCGCTTGGCGATCTTCGCAATCTTGTCTTCGTGCTTCGCCGCGGGCCACAGGCCTTCCGAGCGATAGAGCATGATGACGACCATGGCGAGGCCGTAGAGCAGCTGGCGAATGACTTCCGTATCGACGATTTCGTGGCCGAACAGCATGTGCTGGAGCGGGCCCATCGTCGAGCGCAGGAACTCGGGGAAAATGGCGAGCAGCACGGCGCCGAGAATCACGCCGGGGATGTGGCCCATGCCGCCCAGCACCACGCAGGCGAGCACGACGACCGATTCCCAGAACGTGAACGATTCCGGCGACACGAAGCCCTGGAACGCACCGAACATCGCGCCCGAAAGACCGCCGAACGACGCGCCCATCGCGAACGCGAGCAGCTTGACGTTACGGGTGTTGATGCCCATGGCCTTGGCGGCGATTTCGTCTTCGCGGATCGCGGCCCATGCACGGCCGATACGCGAGTGCTGCAGACGCGTACACACCCAGATCACGAGCAGCGCGCAGATCACGAACACGTAGTAATACATGTAGACCGACGTGAACGTGAAGCCGAGGATCTCGTGCGGCTGCGCGAGGTTGAAGCCGAACACCTGCAGCGGCGCGACGCCGGTAATGCCCTGCGGCCCGTTGGTGATGTTCACCGGACGGTCGAGGTTGTTCATGAAGATACGAACGATTTCCCCGAAGCCCAACGTCACGATGGCGAGGTAGTCGCCGCGCAGACGCAGCGTCGGCGCGCCGAGCAATACGCCAAAGAGCGCGGCGAGCGCCATCGCGCACGGGATCACAATCCAGTACGGCGTATGCATGCCGCCGGGGAACATGGCGGCGATCCACGCGAACTGGTTGGAGAGGTGCGGCGAAGTGAGCAGCGCGGCCGTGTAGGCGCCCACCGCGTAGAACGCGATGTAGCCCAGGTCGAGCAGGCCGGCGAAGCCCACGACCACGTTCAGGCCCAGCGCGAGCATCACGTACAGCATCGCGAAGTCGAGCACACGCACCCAGTAGTTGCCGCCCGTGGCGCCCACAACGAAGGGCAGCGCGGCCACGACGATGGCGGTCACGATGCCGACAGCGAGCGTCTTCGTCGTGTTCTTTTCGGGGATGAGCGTCGTCGACGGCTCGATCGGTTGAATTGAAGTCATGTTGTGCTACTCCCTCTTATGCGCGGTCCGCGACACGTTCGCCCAACAGCCCCGACGGACGGAACACGAGCACGACGATCAGCACGATGAATGCGAAGACATCCTGATAGTTACTGCCGAACACCCCGCCGGTCAGGTTGCCGATGTAGCCTGCGCCGAGCTGCTCGATCAGACCGAGCACCACGCCGCCGACCATCGCGCCGCCGAGATTGCCGATACCGCCCAGCACCGCCGCCGTGAAGGCCTTCATGCCGGGGATGAAACCCATGTAGAAGTGCGCGTTGCCGTATTCCGAGGCGATCATCACGCCTGCCAGCGCCGCGAGCGCCGAGCCGATCATGAACGTGGCCGAGATCACGAAGTTCGGGTTCACGCCCATCAGCGAGGCATTGTTCGGGTTCTCGGCGATCGCACGCATGGCGCGGCCGAGCTTGGTCTTGTGCACGAGGAGCAGGAGACCCGCCATCACGAGGAACGCGACCACGATGATGACGATTTCCGTCATCGAGATCACGGCGCCCACGCCGGTTTCAGTCGGCTTGATGACGTTGATCGGATCGGTCGAAATGAGCTGGGGGAACGCGAGCGGATTGCGGCCCCAGATGATCATGGCGAGCGTCTGCAGCAGGATCGACACACCGATCGCAGTGATCAGCGGTGCGAGGCGCGGCGCCCGGCGCAGCGGCCGGTACGCGACCTTCTCGATCGTGTACCCGACGCCCGCACATACGACCGCGGCAACCGCGAGCGCGATGCACAGCGTGGGGATGTTCCCGAGGCCCGGGAAGTGATTGTGGAGCACGTTGATGGCGGAAAGCGCGACCATGGCGCCCACCATGAGCACGTCGCCGTGCGCGAAGTTGATGATGCCCAGAATCCCGTACACCATGGTGTAGCCAAGGGCGATGATGGCGTAAATGCTGCCAAGCACCAGCCCGTTCAGGATCTGCTGGATGAAAATATCCATTTAATGCTCCTTAGCCCGTGCAACCGGATTCGCGCTCGTCATCGGCCGGTGGGCGATGTTTTACGGAACCGCAACGACACTTTCGGGTATTGAAGTAAAAACCGGTAACGGTTGGCCGCCCTGGTTTGCGTTGCCACTGTGTTGCAGCGGCAGGCTCGCCTTAAGCGGATGCAAAAACGGCACCGTCGGATGGTTCGGTGCCGTCGGGTTCAATCAACTACGCGTCATATTCACGTTGGCGTATTCGCGGCGAGCCTTGCGGCCGGCAAACGCGAATGCGTCAAACGTCATGACTCCCTCTCCCCGGCCGCCCGCGCACTCCGCGATCTCACTTGCGAGATCCATCGCACCCAGGCGGCAAACCGGCATGACAACGCCGGAGCATGCAAAAGCAATCTGCATGCCAGAATCCATCAACGTTGGGCTTACGCCCGTTTCGGCAGCACGGCTATCCCACACATTGTGTGACGCAACCGCATTTGCCAAAGGCGCGGCAAAAGCAAACTCGTATTGCATTATTGAGGTCTCCTGCGCCTTGCGAAATGCTTGTCTGATGGGCCTTTTGAAGGACATCCAGCCCTCAGAACGCGCGCATTGTAACGCCAATTATGCGACGGGCAATATTGTTGAACCGGCAGGGTTTTCCTGCATTGCAACCATATTTTTAGATAAGCGTATGCGTCGGGTTGCACCGAAGGTTGCGCCGTATTTTCGTGCACCAGTTGCACCAAAAATCGACGGGCTTCGCATCATGTGTTGCAGATAATCGCCGCAATGCCTTGTCGGGCGGGCATTGGGTCAAATGAATGGTATTTAAGGGAGAGCATAATAATCCCGCCCCGCACCGGTGCATTCGTGTCGAAAGCGTGGCAATTACCCCGGAAATTCGGGGTCACACCACGCGATTTGATCCCGCACTCTAGCGAAAACACTAATAAGAACACCCAGCCAATGTGAGGTTAACCTGCCCTTTCTCTCGATATGGCCCTTGTTATGCACGATACGCACATGGCACGGGCATAAAAAAACGCGCCGGATGGGCGCGTTTCTGTAGAGAGCGGGAGACTTTAGACCGGCTGGCCGAGTCCGCGCGGCAACGGGAACGCAATGTTCTCCTCGATGCCTTCGAGCGCACGCACGTTGCGCGCACCAAGCTCGTGCAGGCGGCGAATGATTTCCTGCGCAAGCGCCTCGGGAGCCGACGCTCCGGCCGTCAAACCGATCCGGCGCTTGCCGACGAGCCACAGCGGGTCAATCTGCTCAGGGGCATCCACCATATAGGCGGGAATACCGCGTTTCTCGGCCACTTCACGCAGGCGGTTCGAGTTGGAGCTATTGGGGCTGCCCACCACGATCACGACATCGCACTGCGGCGCCATGAACTTGACGGCGTCCTGGCGATTCTGCGTGGCGTAGCAGATGTCCTGCTTCTTCGGCTCGCGAATCGCTGGAAAGCGCGCCTTGAGCGCCGCGATGATTTCCGCGGCGTCGTCCACCGACAGCGTGGTTTGGGTGACGAACGCCACGCGCTGCGGATCGCGCAACTTGAGCGCCTCGACATCGGCGATGTCTTCGACGAGGTACATGCCCTCGGCCACCTGGCCCATCGTGCCTTCCACTTCAGGATGGCCCTTGTGCCCGATCATGACGATGTCGAGCCCCTCGTCGCGCATCTTCGCGACTTCCACGTGCACCTTGGTGACAAGTGGGCAAGTCGCGTCGTAGACGCGCAGGCCGCGCGCTTCCGCGTCGGCGCGCACTGACTTGGAAACGCCGTGCGCGCTGAAGATCACCGTATTGCCGGACGGCACCTCATCGAGCTGCTCGATGAAGATCGCCCCCTTCTTGCGCAGGTCTTCGACGACATAAGCGTTGTGGACGATCTCGTGGCGCACATAGATCGGTGCGCCGTGAAGCTGGATGGCGCGCTCGACGATCTCGATGGCCCGATCCACGCCGGCGCAAAAGCCGCGCGGCTGGGCGAGCAGGATTTCCGCTTCGGCCAGTTCTGCGATGAGGGACGTGTCCGTGTTGGTCATGGGCTTTAAAGGATTCCGATGATTTGCACTTCGAACGCAACCGCCTGGCCAGCGAGCGGGTGGTTGAAATCGAACAGGGCGGAGGTCTCGTTCACTTCCTTGAGCACTCCCGCGTAGCGGCCGCCGTTGGGCGCATTGAATTCGATCAGGTCGCCCGGATTGAACTCCTCGCCGATCATGCCGTTCTCGCGCAGGGTCTTGAGCGAGACGCGCTGGATCAGGTCGGGGTTGCGCTGGCCGAAAGCGATGCCGGGTTCTAGCTGAAAGGTCGAGTGGTGACCCACCTTCAGGCCCTGCAAAATGTCCTCCAGCGGCGGCGCGAGCTGGCCGGCGCCCATCAGCAGGGTGGCGGGACGGTCCACAAAGGTATTGACGATTTCGGTGCCATCGGCGAGTGAAAGCCGGTAATTCAGCGTCACGTGGGAACCGGATTTCACTTCGGAGATGTCGATGATGCTCATGCGTAACTCTTTTCGTCGGGACGCGCGCTTCGCGCGTGCGCGCCGCAAGGCGCCGGTCCGGCCTGCCTTGGGCGGCCGGAAAGCATCTATTGTAAGCCACTTGGCCGGGGCGGTCGCGGCACGATTGTGCACCGCCCCCGCCACCGCACGCGTGCGCTTCGCGCCCCGTATCTGTTCCTGGAGACTGCCATGACGGAACTTGCCTTGCCCGACGCGCCGCCTGCGGCGAGACGCCACGACATGCCCCGCGAGCGGCTGCGCAAGGCCGGCGCGGCTGCGCTCTCGGACGTGGAACTGCTCGCGATCCTGCTCGGCTCCGGCTTGCCGGGCCACGATGTCTTCGAGGTCGCCCGCGCACTCCTGACCCAATTCGGCTCGCTGCGCGCCATGCTCGACGCGCAGCGCGAAGAATTCGAGGCCCTGCGCGGCATCGGGCCCGCGAAAGCCTCGATGCTGCAAGCGGTCACCGAGCTCGCGCGGCGCGCGCTCGCCGAAGCGCTCGACGACAAACCGCTCGTCGACTCTCCGGGCGCGGTCGAGGACTATTTGCGCCTCCTGATCGGCGGCCGTCCACACGAGGTGTTCGTTTGCCTGTTTCTGGATGCGCGCCACCGGCTGATCCGCTCGGAGGAAAGCTCGCGCGGCTCGCTCACGCGCATGGCGGTGTATCCTCGTGAGATCGTGCGGCGCGCGCTGACGCTCAATGCCGCGAGCCTGATCGTCGCCCATAATCACCCTTCGGGCGCGGTGCAGCCGAGCGCGAGCGACCGGCGCCTCACGCGGGTGTTGCGCGAAACGCTGGCGCTCGTGGAGGTTCAGCTCATCGATCACCTGGTCATCGGTACACGGGAGACGTTTTCCTTTGCACGCCATGGCTGGTGAGGCGCCGCACAACAACATGCGCAAATCGTGTTTGATTTTCCAGGGCTTTTTCTGCTAGACTCACGGTTTGCCTATTTCCAACCCTGTTCTGAAGCCCTTCAAGGCCTTCCAGGGGAAATACGGCCTGGGTTCGAGGTTGTCTCTCATCCATACGTGAGCGCGCTCTTATTCCGGCCATTTCTCGCCTGGGAAACTTAATTAAGCGGCTCTCGAACTCAGAATTTCCGTAGGAGTGCACTCATGGCACGTGTATGCCAAGTCACTGGGAAAGCGCCGATGAGCGGCAACAACGTTTCCCACGCAAACAACAAAACCAAGCGCCGTTTCCTCCCGAATCTGCAAAATCGCCGTTTCTGGGTTGAAAGCGAAAACCGTTGGGTGCGTCTGCGCATCTCGAACGCAGGCCTGCGCCTGATCGACAAGAACGGCATCGATTCCGTGCTCGCAGACCTGCGCGCACGCGGCGAACTGTAAGGAGTAAATCATGGCCAAGGGTATCCGCGACAAGATCAAGCTCGAGTCGACCGCAGGCACGGGTCACTTCTACACGACGACGAAAAACAAGCGCAACATGCCGGAAAAAATGTCGATCAAGAAGTTCGACCCGGTTGTTCGCAAGCACGTCGAGTACAAGGAAACCAAGATCAAGTAATTGATCCGGTTTCGAGCCTGACGAAGACAGAAAAACCCCGCTTTTCAGCGGGGTTTTTCTTTTGGCGCGCCGTGCAACGGTGATTTAACGGCAACGCCCAAACTGGCGCTATCCGTTCGCTCCTCTCTCGGAGTATGCTTCCCGCTTTATACCGGCTGCCACACGCGTGTCATATGCCCGTGACGGCGGCCCGTGACGGCGCAGCCGGAAAGCGTAGAACAAGAGAGACGGAGAAGCAGGATCATGAATTTCGATGTAGCGATCGTCGGCAGCGGCCTCGCAGGACTGAGCGTCGCGCTGAATCTCGCCGACTCGCGTCGCGTCGTCATCATCGCCAAGCGCGCGATGACCGAAGGCGCGAGCGACCGCGCGCAAGGCGGCATTGCCGCCGTGCTCGATTCGGCAGATAGCGTGGAGAACCACGTGGACGACACGCTCGTCGCCGGCGGCGGCCTGTGCGACGAGGCGGCAACGCGCTACATCGTCGAGCATGGCCGCGAGGCCATCGAATGGCTGATCGCCCAGGACGTGCCGTTCACGAAGGACGCCGCCGCCGAACTCGGCTTTCACCTCACGCGCGAAGGCGGCCACAGCCACCGCCGCATCATCCACGCCGCCGACGCCACGGGCCACGCGGTCGTGCAGACGCTGCTCGAGCGCGCGCGCTCGCACCCGAACATCACGATCCTCGAAGACCATCAGGCGATCGACGTCATTACGTCCGACCGGCTAGGCCTGCCGGGCCGCCGTTGCCACGGCCTCTATGCGCTCGATCTGAAGAACGATCGCACGGTGACGATTCAGGCGCCGCACACGGTGCTCGCCACGGGTGGCGCGGGCAAGGTCTACCTGTACACGACGAACCCCGACACGGCCACCGGCGACGGCATCGCCATGGCGTGGCGCGCGGGCTGCCGCGTGGCGAACATGGAGTTCATCCAGTTCCACCCGACTTGCCTCTTCCACCCGCACGCCAAGTCGTTCCTGATTTCCGAAGCCGTGCGTGGAGAAGGCGGCGTGCTGCGCCTGCCCGACGGCACGCGCTTCATGCCCGCGCACGACGAGCGCGCCGAACTGGCGCCGCGCGACATCGTCGCCCGCGCGATCGACTTCGAAATCAAGAAGCACGGCATCGACTGCGTGCATCTCGACATCAGCCATCAACCCCCGGCGTTTCTCGAAGAGCACTTCCCGACCATCCTCGCGCGCTGCCGCGAGTTCGGCATCGACATCACGAAGGAGCCGATTCCGGTCGTGCCCGCCGCGCATTACACGTGCGGCGGCGTCGTCACCGACCTGGCCGGGCGCACCGATCTCGCGGGCCTCTACGCCGTAGGCGAGACCTCGTACACGGGCCTGCACGGCGCAAACCGTCTGGCGAGCAATTCGCTGCTGGAGTGTCTCGTGATCGGCCGCTCGGCCGCCGAGGCGATCGAGGAAGAAGGCTTCAGCGCGGCCGCGCATGCACCGTTGCCCGACTGGGACGAAAGCCGCGTTTCCGATTCCGACGAAGAAGTCGTCGTTGCCCACAACTGGGACGAACTGCGCCGGCTGATGTGGAACTACGTCGGCATCGTGCGTACCGACAAGCGGCTCGAGCGCGCGCAGCATCGCATCGCACTCCTGCGCGACGAAATTCTCGAGTACTACGCGAATTTCCGCGTCACGCGCGACCTGCTGGAGTTGCGCAACCTCGTCGAAGTCGCTTCGCTGATCGTGGAAAGTGCGCGCTCGCGCCGCGAGAGCCGCGGCCTGCACTACAGCCGCGACTGGCCGAACTCGCTGCCCAAGGCATTGCCGACCGTACTCGCACCGGAGCGCGTGCGCAATCGCACGGTTTCGTGAGGCTTGCGCACTCAACGCGCCGCAAAAACAAAGGCCGCCTCATTGCGAGGCGGCCTTTTTCGTTCTGGCTCAGATCAACGAACTTGAAGCGTCAGACAATGCGCATCGAGAAGTCCGTCGCGCGCACGTCTTTCGTCAACGCGCCGATGGAGACGCGGTCCACGCCAGTTTCCGCGATCGTGCGCACCGTGTCGAAGTTCACGCCGCCCGAGACTTCGAGCACCGCGCGCCCCGCCGTGATCTTCACCGCGTCGCGCATCATGTCGAACGAGAAGTTGTCGAGCAGCACCGACTTCGCACCATGTGCAAGCGCCGCTTCAAGCTGCTCGAGCGTTTCGACCTCGATCTGGATCGGCACGCCGGAGTCGAGCGCGAGCGCAGCGTCCATCGCCGCATCCACACCGCCTGCCGCAGCGATATGGTTTTCCTTGATGAGGATTCCGTCGTAAAGCGCGAGACGCTGGTTTGCGCCGCCGCCCACGCGCACCGCGTACTTCTGCGCAAGACGCAGGCCGGGCAGCGTCTTGCGCGTGTCCAGAATGCGCGTACTCGTGTGCGCGATCATGTCGACGTAGCGGCGCGTCACGCTCGCCACGCCCGAAAGGAGCTGAAGGAAGTTCATCGCGTTGCGCTCAGCCGTGAGCAGCGAGCGCGCCGGACCCCGCAGCGAGCAGACGGTCGTGTCGGCGGCCATGCGATCGCCTTCGCGATAGTGCCAGCGCACTTCGATGCGCGGATCGACCCGCTTCACCACGCCGTCGAACCAGAGCACGCCGCACAGCACCGCCTCTTCACGGACGATGATGCGCGCGTCGCGCATTTCGTCGGCGGGCACGAGGCGGCCGGTCTGGTCGCCAGGGCCCACGTCTTCCTCTAGCGCATCGGCCACGTTGCGTACGATCGCGGCGTCGAACGCCGCGCCGTACTGCGCGCGCACTTCAGCGAGCACGGGCGAAACGGCATCGACTGCGAGCAATTCGAGTGCACCCATTTACGCCGCCCCCACTTGCGAGAACAGCGCGGTGTCGCGCGCGAGGTCGCCGCTCGCCTGCACGCGGCGCTTGTGCTCAGCGGCGAACGCCAGCATGCGATCGATCGGCAGACGTGCGCGCTCACCGATCGCAGCGTCCACATGAATCTCGTTGTGACCGCGCTCGAGCACGTCGGCGAGATTCGCGAGACCGTTCATGGCCATCCACGGGCAATGCGCACAGCTCTTGCAAGTGGCGCTGTTGCCGGCCGTGGGCGCTTCGATGAACGTCTTGCCCGGCGCCGCGAGACGCATCTTGTGCAGGATGCCGAGATCGGTCGCGACGATGAAGCGTTGCGCGTCGAGCTTCACGGCGGCGTCGATCAGTTGCGTGGTCGAGCCGACCACGTCCGCGAGCGCGACCACGGCTTCCGGCGATTCGGGGTGAACGAGAATCTTCGCGTCCGGATATTCGGCGCGCAGCAGATCGAGCTCGATGCCCTTGAACTCATCGTGCACGAGGCACGAGCCCTGCCACAGCAGCATGTCGGCGCCGGTCTTCTTCTGGATGTAGCTGCCCAGGTGCCGGTCCGGCGCCCAGAGAATCTTTTCGCCCTTGGCGTGCAGGTCGGCGACGATCTCGAGGCCGATGGACGACGTGACCATCCAGTCCGCACGCGCCTTCACGGCCGCGCTCGTGTTCGCATAGACGACCACGGTGCGGTCCGGATGCTCGTCGCAAAACGCCGAGAATTCGTCGATGGGGCAACCGAGGTCGAGCGAACAGGTCGCGTCGAGGTCGGGCATGAGAATGCGCTTGTTCGGACTCAGAATTTTCGCGGTCTCGCCCATGAAGCGCACGCCCGCCACGACGAGCGTCTGTGCCTCGTGGTCGCGGCCAAAGCGCGCCATCTCGAGCGAATCGGCCACGCAGCCGCCGGTTTCGTCGGCGAGCTCCTGCAATTCGGGGTCCACATAATAGTGCGCGACAAGCACCGCCTTCTCGCGCTTGAGCAACGCGCGAATCCGCTCCTTCAATGCCACGCGCTCTGCGGTGGACGGTGCATCGGGCACGCGTGCCCACGCCTGTCCAACGCTGCAGACGGCACCCTGCGGCCGGTCGTATTCGACCTTCCTGATTGCCTGACTCATCATCTCCTGCCCCTACCGATCGCCGCACCATGAAGCCATTGTGGGGACTCCGGCTTTTTTTGCGGCCCAAAAAGAAAAACCCCGCCAGCGCGGGGTTTTGTGACGTCTCGTCATTCTAAAGGATTTTCCTACGCGCCACTGAGGGGCCAAAATCCCCTCAAGCCGGTCAGGTCAATCAGGCGTAACGGCGCAGGCGCGAAGCGAATTCCTGCAGCGCCTTGATGCCGCTTTGTTCAGCGCGGTGGCACCAATCCTGGAGCTGCGTGAGCAGTTGTTCGCGCGATGCGCTCGAACGTTCCCAGATCGTGGCCAGTTCGTTGCGCAGTTCGATGAACGTGCGCAGCTTCTGGCTGTTCGCGAAAATTTGCGGCAGCTGGCGCTTTTGCGGCTCGTTCAGACTGGCTTCTTCCTTGTCGAACCACTTGCGCGCACCGCGCATGACCTTGTACTTCTCGCGCTCGCCCACTTCCTTCAGGTGCGCCAGTTCCTGCCGGTACGCCTGCTTGACGGCCTTCGCGTACGTCGCCATCACTTCATAGCGGTTCGACAACACGGCTTGCAGCGTTTCGTGGTCAGCCACGAGCTTGCCCTTGGCGAGGCGCGGCGTAGGCGCGACCTTCTTCACCTTGGCAAGACCAACCGCCTGCATCATGCGGATGTACATCCAGCCGATGTCAAACTCGTACCACTTGTTCGAAAGCTTCGCGGAAGTCGCGAACGTATGGTGGTTGTTGTGCAGTTCCTCGCCGCCGATGATGATGCCGAACGGCAGAAGGTTCGTGCTCGCGTCAGACGAATTGAAGTTGCGGTAGCCCCAGAAGTGGCCGAGGCCGTTCACGACGCCAGCCGCCCAGAACGGGATCCACGCCATCTGCACGGCCCACACGGTGAGGCCGACCGCGCCGAACAGCGCGACGTCGATCACCATCATGATGCTCACGCCGAGAATGGGGTAGCGCGTATAGACGTTGCGCTCCATCCAGTCGTTGGGCGTGCCGTGGCTGAAACGGCGCAGCGTTTCTTCGTTCTTCGCTTCGGCGCGATAGAGTTCGGCGCCTTCGAGCAGCACCTTCCAGATGCCGCGCGTTTGCGGGCTGTGCGGATCTTCTTCGGTCTCGCACTTGGCGTGGTGCTTGCGGTGGATCGCCGCCCACTGGCCCGTGAGCATGCCCGTGGTCATCCACAGCCAGAAGCGGAAGAAGTGGCTCGCGATGGGATGCAGATCCAGCGCGCGGTGCGCCTGGCAGCGATGCAGATACACCGTCACGCCGATGATCGTGATGTGGGTGACCACCGCCGCGAACAGCACGATCTGCCACCACGAGAAATGGAGCACCCCGTGGGCGAAGAAATCAAGCAGGGAGTTCAACAAGGCATTTACCTGTGAAGCGAAGCGCGTCGGCCTTTCAGCCCGGCGCGGGTGTCAAGAAAGTGAAAGCGACCTGGATGCGGTTGGACGGCATTCTACTAGAACCGTTCCAAGTGTTTGTAACAAAGGGAGATTTTTTTCTTTAATGGTTACGGCGTCAACGTCTTTAGGACGTTTCGAGGCGCTTTGCCGCACCCCAACCGACCCTTTCCACCACATCTGGCCCCATCCAGTCTTTCATCGCGCGGCCCGAATTTCGACCTGCCCCGGCTGCGGCGCAAGCCACGTTCCGCGCCCTCTATCGAGAATCGTAGTTCGACTTGCACAGGGGCGCCTGAATATTTGATGAATTAAGGCGTTCGCTGAGAATCAGGTCTCGATGGCGTGTCTGCTCAGGCCCCGAATACGGCCTGCGCTGACGGTGTCGCCAATATGCAACGCGCGGTTGGCCAGCAGCGCCCAGCCCGTGAAGGCTGGGCGCTTCCGCGACATGGCTTCACAGCCCTCCTTACTCCAGCGCGGCGTCTGGCTCGGCGGCCTCGCTATCCTGCGCCTTCGCGATCGCGTCGGACGCTTCCTGCTCCGCTGCCGCTTCTTCCGGCGTAGTTTGCGCGCCGGCCGACTTCGTCTTCGGCTTGGCTTCGCCGCGACGCTCCAGCACGGCAGCAAAGAAGCCGTCGGTGGCGTGGCGGTGCGGCCACAGCGAGAGGTAGTCGCCCGTGTCAAGGCCCACACGCTGCTCGGCCAGGACGTCGCGCGCGCTCACCAGCACGTAGTCCGGATGCGCCTCGAGGAACTGCTTCACGACCGCTTCGTTCTCGGCTTCGAGAATGCTGCAGGTCGCGTAGACGAGACGCCCGCCGCGCTTGAGCAGGCGCGCCGCGCTCGTGAGAATCGAAAGCTGCTTGGGCGCGAGTTCCGCAATTGACTCCGGCGACTGGCGCCACTTGAGGTCGGGGTTGCGGCGCAGCGTGCCGAGGCCCGAGCACGGCGCGTCCACGAGCACGCGGTCGATCTTGCCGATCAGGCGCTTGATCTTGGCATCATGCTCGCTATCGATCAGCACCGGATTGACGTTCGAGAGGCCGCTGCGCGCGAGGCGCGGCTTGAGCTTGGCGAGGCGCCGGTCCGACACGTCAAAGGCGTAGAGCCGGCCCGTCGAACGCATCATCGCGCCAAGCGCCAGCGTCTTGCCGCCAGCGCCCGCGCAGAAGTCCACGACCATCTCGCCGCGGCGCGGCGCGAGGAGCGTGCACAGCAGCTGGCTGCCCTCGTCCTGCACCTCGAACCAGCCGTTCTTGAACGAGTCGAGTTTCGAGAGCGCGGGCTTGCCCGTCACGCGCACGCCGAACGGCGCGAACGGCGTTTCGCCGCCTTCGATGCCCGACTCGGACAGCGCGCGGATCAGCTCGTCGCGGTTCGCCTTGATCGGATTCGCGCGCAGATCGAGCGGCGCCGGGTAGTTCAGCGCGGCGGCCAGTTGCGCGAGTTCGGCGGGCTGGAAGCGCGTTTCCAGTGCCTTCATGATCCACTCCGGCAGATTGAGCTGCACGCGTAGCGGCAGGCTCGCCGGGTCGATCTTCGAAACATGCTCGAGCCAGCTCGCCTCGGCGTCCGATACGAACGGACGGACCGCCGCGCGCCCAGCGGTCGACATGAGGCCAAGCAGCGTGAGGCGGCGCATCGGGCTGCCCGTGCCGCTTTCGGCCAGGTGCGCGAACTCCATGCGCCGGCGCAGCACCGCGAACACGGCTTCGGCGATCACGCCCCGCTCGGAGTGGCCGAGCTTCGGATGCTCGCGGAAAAAGCGGCTCGTCGCCGCGTCGGCCGGGCCCGTGAATTTGAGAACGTCGGCGAGCAACGTTTCGGTCTGTCCAATCAAAAATCCATGCAGTCTC
The DNA here is from genome assembly GCF_038900775.1 of Paraburkholderia sp. JHI869. Taxonomy (NCBI): domain Bacteria; kingdom Pseudomonadati; phylum Pseudomonadota; class Betaproteobacteria; order Burkholderiales; family Burkholderiaceae; genus Paraburkholderia; species Paraburkholderia sp. JHI869. The sequence continues at coordinate 50,557 of NZ_JAYMSC010000019.1, read as the reverse complement.
ATGCGCCCTCCCCGGCGGCTTGCGAGTCGTCAAAGAAGAGCCACTGTGGCTCGGCAGGCGTGAGCGTTACGCGTTCGCCGTCGAGCGCGAGGCGCCCTTCGACGAACCAGCGCACCGCGCGCGGATACATCACATGTTCGGTCTTGAGCACGCGCGCGGCGAGCGCCGCGGCGTCGTCGCCCGCGCGCACCGGAACCACCGACTGCGCGACGATCGGACCATGATCGAGTGTGGGCGTGACAAAATGCACCGTCGCGCCGTGCACGCGGCAGCCAGCGTCGAGCGCCTGCTGGTGCGTCTTGAGGCCCGGAAACATCGGCAGCAGCGACGGGTGGATATTGACCATCCGACCCGAATAATGGCCGACGAACGATTCGGTCAGCACGCGCATGAAGCCCGCCAGCACGACGAGGTCCGGCGCATAGCCGTCGATGACTTGGGCGAGCGCCGTGTCGAAGCTGGCGCGATCGGGAAACTGGCGGTGATCGACGACCGCCGTGGCAATGCCGTTCGAAGCCGCGAACGCGAGGCCCGCGGCGTCAGGACGGTTGGCAATCACGGCGGCGATGCGCGCGCCCCAAGCCTCCTGCGCGCAAGCGCGCACGATGGCTTCCATGTTGCTGCCCCGCCCCGAAATCAGGATGACGAGATTTTTCATCCGCGGATTTTATCATCGGGGGGCGGGCTCAACGCTCGTACGGCGGCGATCGTCGCCTCGTGCGTTTATAATCTTCTGTTTCGTCGCGGTCCTTGGGCCGCGAGTGGCCAAGTCAGTCGGTCCAGAGTACGCGTGCTGTGCCAGCGCGCTTTTCGAGGTTCCACCAGGTTCCGCTATCGTGAGAGTCTTCCGCGGTCTTCCCAATGCCGAAAGCCGCGCGCCCTGCGCGCTGACCATCGGCAATTTCGACGGTGTCCACCGCGGGCATCAGGCATTGCTCGCGCGTGTGCGCGCGGCAGCCGACGCGCGCGGCCTGCCCGTCTGCGTGATGACCTTCGAGCCGCATCCGCGCGAATTCTTCAACCCGGCCAGCGCCCCGCCGCGCATCGCCATGCTGCGCGACAAGCTCGAAGCGCTGCGCGAGAACGGCGTGGACCGCGTCGTGGTCGAGCATTTCAACCACACGTTCGCGAGCCAGTCGCCCGAGACGTTCGTCGAACGCATCATCGTGGGCGGGCTGCACGCACGCTGGATGATGATCGGCGACGACTTCCGCTACGGTGCGAAGCGCGCGGGCGACTTCGCCTCGCTGCAAGCCGCGGGCGCGCAGCACGGCTTCGAAGTCGAACAGATGGCAACGGTGGCCGACCCCTCGGGCGTGCGCATTTCCAGCTCCGCCGTGCGCGCGCAGCTGAACGCGGGCGACCTAGACGCCGCGCGCGCCTCGCTTGGCCGCGGCTATCACATCAGCGCACACGTCACGCATGGCCTGAAGCTCGGCCGCGACCTGGGCTTCCCCACGATGAACCTGCTGATCGGCCACAAGCGGCCGGCGCTCAAGGGCATTTTCGTCGTGATGGTGCACGGCCTTGCCGACCATCCGCTGCCAGGCGTGGCGAGCCTCGGCCTGCGCCCGACCGTGGACGACTCGGGCCGCGTGCTGCTCGAAGTGCATCTGCTCGACTGGCACGGCGACGCCTACGGCAAACTCGTGCGCGTCGAGTTCCTCAAGAAGCTGCGTGACGAGGAGAAGTTTCCCGACCTCGAAACGCTCACCGCCGCGATCGCTCGCGACGTGGCGAACACCCGCGCGTGGTTCGCCGCCGCGGGCGCCGACGTGGCCGGCGGCGCATCGACCGGCTTCGCCACTTCGGCCACCGACCGAATTAGGTGACCTGCGGCCCGCGTGCGCGGGCTGCCCCGCCCCCAGGCGCCGCGTGCCCGAAGCACCGCATGCAGCGCCCGAGGCGACGGTTGCGCGGCATCGGCCGCAACGCTGACGCCATGCATCCCCCGAATTCCACGTGATCTCACCATGAGCGACAAAAAAGCATCCTCCGGCAAGCCGCAGAAGTCCGAATCGAAGTACCCCGTCAACCTGCTCGACACCCCGTTCCCGATGCGTGGCGACCTGCCCAAGCGCGAGCCGCAATGGGTCAAGGAGTGGGAAGAGAACCAGGTCTACGAGAAGATCCGCGCGGCCTCGAAGGGCCGCAAGAAGTTCATCCTGCACGACGGCCCGCCGTATGCAAACGGCGACATCCACCTCGGCCACGCGGTGAACAAGATCTTGAAGGACATGATCGTCAAGGCGCGCAATCTCGCGGGCTTCGACGCGGTCTACGTGCCGGGCTGGGACTGCCACGGCATGCCGATCGAAATCCAGATCGAAAAGCAGTTCGGCAAGTCGCTGCCTGCGCAGGAAGTGATGCAGAAGGCGCGCGAGTACGCGGCCGGCCAGATCGAGACGCAGAAGAAGGGCTTCAAGCGCCTGGGCGTGCTCGGCGACTGGAACAACCCGTACAAGACGATGAACTTCGCGAACGAGGCCGGCGAGATCCGCGCACTCGCGAAGATCATCGAGAAGGGCTATGTGTTCCGCGGTCTGAAGCCCGTGAACTGGTGCTTCGACTGCGGTTCGGCGCTCGCTGAAGCCGAAGTCGAGTACAAGGACAAGACCGACCCGACCATCGACGTGCTGTTCACGTTCGCGCAACCGGCCGAAACGGCGGCCGCGTTCGGCCTGCCGGCCCTGCCGCGCGAGGAAGGCGGCATCGTGATCTGGACCACCACGCCCTGGACGATCCCGTCGAACCAGGCGCTAAACGTGCACCCGGAAATCGACTACGCGCTCGTCGACACGCAACGCGGCCTGCTGATCCTCGCCGTCGAGCGCGTGGAAGCGTGCATGAAGGAATTCGGCCTCGAAGGCAAGATCGTGGCCACGACGAAGGGCGAAAAGCTCTCGCTGCTGCGTTTCAATCACCCGCTCGCCTCGGCGCACCCGGGCTACAAGCGCACCTCGCCCATCTATCTCGGCGACTACGTCACGACCGACACCGGCACGGGCATCGTGCACTCGGCGCCCGCCTACGGCGTGGAAGACTTCGTGTCGTGCAAGGCGCACAACATGGCCGATTCGGACATCATCAGCCCGGTGATGGGCGATGGCCGCTACATCGAATCGCTGCCGCTCTTCGGCGGCCTCTCGATCTGGGCGGCGAACCCGAAGATCGTCGACGCGCTCGACGCCGCCGGCACCCTTCTGCGCAGCGAAAAGTACCTGCACAGCTACATGCACTGCTGGCGCCACAAGACGCCGATCATCTACCGCGCCACGTCGCAGTGGTTCGCGGGCATGGACGTGACGCCGAAAGACGGCGGCAAGACGCTGCGCGAAACGGCGCTCGAAGGCATCGAGGCGACGGCGTTCTATCCGTCATGGGGCAAGCAGCGCCTGTACTCGATGATCGCCAACCGCCCGGACTGGACGCTCTCGCGCCAGCGCCAATGGGGCGTGCCGATGGCGTTCTTCGTGCACAAGGAAACCGGCGAGCTGCACCCGCGCACGCTGGAGCTGCTCGAACAGGTTGCGCAGCGCGTGGAAAAGGAAGGTATCGAAGCGTGGCAAACGCTCGACCCGCGCGAATTGCTCGGCGACGACGCCAACATGTACGAGAAGAACCGCGACACGCTCGACGTGTGGTTCGACTCGGGCACGACGCACTGGCACGTGCTGCGCGGCTCGCACAAGGACGAGCTGCAGTTCCCGGCCGACCTGTACCTGGAAGGCTCGGACCAGCACCGCGGCTGGTTCCACTCGTCGCTGCTCACGGCTTCGATGCTGGACGGCCGCCCGCCCTACAACGCGCTGCTCACGCACGGCTTCACCGTCGACGGCGAAGGCCGCAAGATGTCGAAGTCGCTCGGCAATGGCGTCGATCCGCATGAAGTAGCGAACCGCCTGGGCGCGGAAATCATCCGTCTGTGGATCGCCTCGACTGACTACTCGGGCGAACTGGCCATCTCGGAGGAAATTCTCAAGCGCGTGACGGAAGGCTATCGCCGTATCCGCAACACGCTGCGCTTCCTGCTCTCGAACCTCTCGGACTTCGACTTCGAGAAGCACGCGCTGCCCGCAAGCGAGTGGCTCGAAATCGACCGCTACGCGGTGGCGCTCACGCATACGCTGCAAAACGACGTGCTCGCGCACTACGACCGTTACGAGTTCCACCCGGTCGTGGCCAAGCTCCAGACGTTCTGCTCGGAAGACCTGGGCGGCTTCTACCTCGACGTGCTGAAGGACCGCCTCTACACGAGCGCAGCCGACTCGAAGGCCCGCCGCGGCGCGCAAACGGCGCTGCACCACGTCACGCATAGCCTGTTGCGCATCCTCGCGCCGTTCCTCTCGTTCACGGCCGAAGAAGCGTGGAAGGTGTTCCAGCCGCAAAGCGAAACCATCTTCACCGAAACCTTCCACGCCTTCCCGGACGTCGAAGGTGCGCCGGAGCTGATCGCCAAGTGGACGCTGCTGCGCGAAGTGCGCGGCAACGTGACGAAGGCGCTGGAAGAAGCGCGCGTGGCGAACCAGATCGGCTCGTCACTGCAGGCCGAAGTGCGCATTCTCGCGAGCGGCGCGCGCTACGACGCCCTCACCTCGCTCGGCGACGACCTCAAGTTCGTGCTCATCACCTCGGCGGCGGAAGTTGTGAAGGTGGAAGGCGAAGCGGAGGAAGGCGTCGAAGTCGTCACCTCGAAGTACCTCAAGTGCGAGCGCTGCTGGCACTACCGCGAGGACGTGGGTGCGAACGCGGAGCATTCGGGCCTGTGCGGCCGCTGCGTCGTGAATCTGTTCGGCGACGGTGAAAAACGGAGCGCGGCATAATGGCGAAAACCCTGCCGAAGCAAACCCGATCGAACGGTGCGGGCGGTACGCTCGCGCCGTGGCTGGGGGTCGCGGTCATCGTGATCCTCGCCGACCAGCTCACGAAAATCGCCATCAACAAAGTGTTCAGCTACGGCGAAGGCCGCGTGATCACGCCGTTCTTCAACCTCGTGCTGGTCTACAACAAGGGCGCGGCGTTCAGCTTCCTGTCCGCCGCGGGCGGCTGGCAGCGCTGGGCGTTCACGGCGCTTGGCGTGGTGGCGGCGCTCGTGATCTGCTATCTGCTCAAGCGCCACGCCACGCAGAAGCTCTTTTGCACGGCGCTCGCGCTCATCATGGGCGGCGCGCTCGGCAACGTGATCGACCGGCTGATGTACGGCCACGTGATCGACTTTCTCGACTTCCACGCGGGCGGCTGGCACTGGCCGGCGTTCAACCTGGCCGACAGCGCGATCACCATCGGCGCGGTGCTGCTGGTGTTCGACGAATTGCGGCGCGTGCGCGGCGCGCGCTGAGTGTGCGGGCTGCACGGTTAAAGGAGCTGTGACTTGAACACGTCCGCTGCAAACCCAGGCGAACTGGCCGGCCGCCACCTCGTGCTCGGCATGACGGGTGGCATTGCCTGCTACAAGATCGCCGAGCTCACGCGCCTGTTGACCAAGGCCGGCGCGACCGTGCAGGTCGTGATGACCGAGGCGGCCACGCAGTTCATCACGCCGGTCACCATGCAGGCGCTGTCGGGCCGCCCCGTCTACACGAGCCAGTGGGACGCGCGCATGCCCAACAACATGGCGCACATCGACCTCTCGCGCGAAGCGGACGCCATCGTCATCGCGCCCGCCTCCACCGACTTTCTTGCCAGGCTCGCCCACGGTTTCGCCGACGACCTGCTCTCTACGCTCTGCGTGGCGCGCGACTGTCCGCTGCTGGTCGTGCCCGCAATGAACCGGCAGATGTGGCAAAACCCGGCGACGCAACGCAACGTCGCGCAACTGCGCGCGGATGGCATCGAAACGCTCGGCCCCGATTCCGGCCCGCAGGCGTGCGGCGAGATCGGCGACGGACGCATGCTCGAACCCGAAGCCGTGTACGAGGCAATCGTCTCGTTCTTCGCGCCGAAGGTGCTCGCGGGCCGCAAGCTCCTGATCACCGCCGGCCCGACCTTCGAGCCGCTCGACCCGGTACGCGGCATCACCAACCGTTCGAGCGGCAAGATGGGCTTCGCGCTCGCGCGCGCGGCGCAGCAAGCCGGCGCCGAGGTGCATCTAGTCGCGGGGCCGGTCGCGCTGGCAACGCCGTGGGGCGTCTATCGCGAAGACGTGCAGACCGCTCAGCAGATGTACGACGCGGTGATGCGCGCCGCGACCGGCGCCGATGTCTTCATCGGCGTGGCCGCTGTGGCCGACTGGCGCGTCGATCATGTCGCCGAGCACAAGATCAAGAAAACGGCCGAGCACCGCATGCCGACGTTCACGTTCGTCGAGAACCCGGACATCCTCGCCTCGGTCGCGGCCTTGCCGAATCCGCCTTACTGCGTGGGCTTCGCCGCCGAAAGCGGTGACCTCGACGTGCACGGCGAAGAAAAGCGCGCGCGCAAGAAAGTGCCGCTGTTGATCGGCAATCTCGGCCCGCTCACCTTCGGTCAGGACGACAATGAAGTCGTGCTGTTCGAGGCAGGTGGCCGCAAGCCGCTGCCGCGTGCGGCCAAGCAGGCACTCGCGCAGACGCTCGTCGCCGAGATCGCGCGGCGTCTGCCGGACCAGAGCATCATCTCGTGACGCGCGCGTCGGCACCCTCGCGTGCCGGCGTGCGGCGCCGCGAACACAGGCAAGGAGCAGTACTGCCATGACACTGCTTTCCGTACTGGACCAGTCGCCCGTCATCGCCGGGCACAGCGCGGCGGACGCCATCGCCGCCACAATCGAGCTTGCACAGCTCGCCGACGACCTCGGCTACACGCGCTACTGGTGCGCCGAGCACCACGGCCTGCTGGGCGTGTGCAACCCCTGCCCCGAAGTCATGCTCGCGCGTCTGGGCAGCGTGACGAAGCGCATCCGCATCGGCTCGGGCGGCATCATGCTGCCCTATTACAGCCCCTTCAAGATCGCCGAGCAGTTCATGATGCTCGAGGCGCTGTTTCCGGGCCGTGTCGATCTCGGTGTCGGACGCGCACCGGGTGGCGACATGCGCACGGCGCAGGCTGTGGCTGCGGGCACGTATAACCGCGGCGACCAGTTCGCACAGCAAGTGCAAGATCTCGTCGGCCTGATGGACGGCAATCTCCCCGCCGACCACGTCGCGCATGGCGTGGTGCTGCAGCCGCAGATCCAGACACGCCCGCAGCTCTGGGTGCTCGGCTCGAGCGACTTCGGCGGCATCCTCGCCGCACAGCTCGGGCTGCGCTTCTCGTTCGCGCATTTCATCAACGCGCACTTCGGGCATCTCGTGGCCGAGGCGTATCTCGACCGCTTCAAGCCGGGCCACGAAGCCAAGCCGTATCTCGCGTGCGCCGTGTTCGCGATCTGCGCCGACACCGAAGCCGAAGCCGCCGACCTCGAAAAGGCCGTCGACCTGCGCCGCGTGCAGATGGCGTACGGCCTGAACGCGCCGATTCCGAGCCTCGAGCAAGGACGCGCGCAGGAGTACGGCGAGCGCGAGCAGATCGTGATCGACCGCGAGAAGCCGCGCAGCGTCATCGGCACGCCGGAGAGCGTCACCGAGCGCCTTCTCGCGATCAAGGACAACTTCCGCGCCGACGAACTGATCGTGCTGACCGTTGCGGGCAGCTACAAGGCTCGTCTGCGCTCTTATGAACTTCTCGCCGAGGCGTTCCAGCTGCCTCGCGCTTGAGCGATCCACCACCGCCCCATCATCCAGACTTCATGAAAATCGACATCAAGATCCTGAACGAGCGCATGCGCGACCAGCTGCCCCACTACGCCACGCCGGGCAGCGCCGGCCTCGACCTGCGCGCGTGCCTCGACGCGCCGATCACGCTCGAACCGGGCGAAACGAAGCTCGTACCGACGGGCCTCGCGATCCACGTGGCTGACCCCGGCTACGCGGCGCTGATCCTGCCGCGCTCGGGCCTCGGCCACAAGCACGGCATTGTGCTCGGCAACCTGGTCGGCCTGATCGACTCGGACTACCAGGGCGAGCTGATGATTTCGACCTGGAACCGCGGCCACACCACCTTCACGCTCAACCCGCTGGAGCGCCTCGCGCAACTCGTGATCGTGCCGGTTGTGCAGGCGCAGTTCAACATCGTCGACGACTTCGAGGCGAGCGAGCGCGGCGCCGGCGGTTTCGGCAGCACGGGCAAGCACTGACCTGAAGCGGTTGCGCTGGCAACAAAAAAGCACGCCTCGGCGTGCTTTTTTCGTTTAGACGGAAGCTTCGGTTTGCCGCGCCGCGCCGGGGCGCCGGCGATACCAGAGCGCATAGACCACGACGAGTACGGCGAGAAACGCGAGACCGTAGGCCAGCGTCATGCGGAATTCACGCGTAAAGGCCGTGCCGGCGAGAATGCAGAGCATCAGCAGCGCGCCCAGCACGCTCGTGAACGGAAAACCCCACATGCGGAACGCGAGCGGCGCGCCGCCTTCACGCGCCTGGCGCACGCGGAAAAAAATCTGCGTGACGAAGATCATGAACCACGTGAACATCGCGCCGAACATGGCGATCGACATCATCAGCGTGAACGCCGCTTGCGGCCAGAGGGCGTTGAGCACCGCCGCCACGGCAATGCCGATGGTCGAGAGCGAAAGCGCAGCGGTCGGCACGCCGTGGCGCGTGAGACGCCCGAACGCCGCGGGCGCATAGCCCGCGCGCGAGAGGCTGAACATCATGCGCGTGGTGATGTAGAGCTGGCTGTTCATGGCCGAAAGCGCGGCCACGAGCACGATGAAGTTGATCGCGCCCGCCGCGTACGGCACGCCGGTTGCGGCCATCACCTTCACGAACGGGCTCTCGTTGCCGCCCGCCTGGGTCCACGGCACGATGGCAAGCATCAGCGCGAGCGTGAGCAGGTAGAACAGCACGAGGCGCAGCACGGTCGCGCGAAACGCACGCGTGACGGCGCGCTGCGGGTCCTGCGCCTCGGCGGCCGCCACGGCGATCGTCTCCACGCCCAGGTAGCTGAAGAGCGAGACGATCGTCCCCACCCACACGCCCCACCAGCCTCGCGGCAGCAAGCCGCCGTGCGACGTGTAGTTCGCAAAACCCACGCCGGATTCGGCCGGCGCCTGCCACACGAACCACGCGCCCAGCACGATGAACGCGACGATGGCCCCAATCTTGAGGCTCGAAAAGAGGTACTCGATGGTGCCGTAAGCGCGCACACTCATTGCGTTCACAACGATCAGCGCTGCTGAGAATCCGACGATCCAGTAGAGCCCCGGCACGTGCGGAAACCAGAATTTCATGTACACAGCAATCGCCGCAACTTCGGTTCCCACCGCCAGCACATAGGCCGACCAGTACGCATAGCGGACGACGAAACCGGCGAGCGGCCCGATGTAGTGCTCGGCATACGCGCCGAACGAGCCCGACACAGGATGCGCGACCGTCATTTCGGCCAGTGCGCCCATCAACAGCAAGGCGATCAGCGCGCCGATCGCGTACGAAATGAGCACGCCCGGCCCGGCGAATGAGATCGCGAAGCCGCTGCCGAGAAAAAGCCCGGTGCCGACTGCGCCGCCGATGGCGATCATCGTCATTTGCCCGGCGGACAAGCCCTGGCGCAGCCCTTGTTCGCGCTCGACGATGGCTTCGAACGCGCCCGATTTACGTGGTACCACTGTTACACCCCTGCTAAACGCCGATGGCGGGACAAACGGTTATTTTACCGGGCGCGCCCTTCGCGCCCGCGCACCCCGACTAGCGTGACGCTAGAACAGGCGCCCAAAAGAAAAACGGCGCAGTCCTTTCGGACTGCGCCGTCTTGCCTTGAGGCTGTGTGCGCGGTGTCGCTTACTCCACTTCCACCGCTTCCGGATTGCGCGGCGCCGGCTGCTCGTCGAACGTGAGCTGGACCTTGTCTTCCGCATCGACGTCCACGGTCACGCGGCCGCCGTTCATGAGCTTGCCGAACAGCAGTTCGTCGGCGAGCGCACGGCGGATCGTGTCCTGGATCAGGCGCTGCATCGGCCGCGCGCCCATGAGCGGGTCGAAGCCGTGCTTGGCCAGATGCTTGCGCAGCGCGTCGGTGAAGACCGCGTCGACCTTCTTCTCGTGCAGCTGGTCTTCCAGTTGCATGAGGAACTTGTCGACCACGCGCATGATGATCTCTTCATCGAGTGCGCGGAAGCTGATCGTCTGATCGAGCCGGTTGCGGAACTCCGGCGTGAACAGGCGCTTGATATCGGCCAGTTCGTCGCCCTGCTCGCGCCGGGTCGTGAAGCCGATCGTCGACTTGTTCATCGCCTCGGCACCCGCGTTCGTCGTCATGATGATGATGACGTTGCGGAAATCCGCCTTGCGGCCGTTGTTGTCGGTCAGCGTGCCGTGGTCCATCACCTGCAGCAGCACGTTGAAGATGTCCGGGTGCGCCTTCTCGATTTCGTCGAGCAGGAGCACGCAGTGCGGCTTCTTCGTAACGGCTTCGGTGAGCAGACCACCCTGATCGAATCCGACGTAGCCCGGCGGCGCGCCAATCAGACGGCTCACCGCATGGCGCTCCATGTACTCGGACATATCGAAGCGGATCAGCTCGATACCGAGCGTGAACGCGAGCTGGCGCGCCACTTCGGTCTTGCCGACACCGGTCGGGCCCGAGAACAGGAACGAGCCGATCGGTTTGTCCGTCTTGCCGAGACCCGCGCGCGCCATCTTGATCGAAGCCGACAATGCGTCGATAGCCGGATCCTGGCCGAACACCACGGCCTTGAGGTCACGGTCGAGCGTTTGCAGCTTGCTGCGATCGTCCTGCGAGACGCTTTGCGCCGGCACGCGCGCGATCTTCGAGATGATCTCTTCGATCTCGCTCTTGCCGATGGTCTTCTTCTGCTTCGACTTCGGCAGAATGCGCTGCGCCGCGCCCGCTTCGTCGATCACGTCGATGGCCTTGTCGGGCAAGTGACGGTCGGTAATGAAGCGCGCCGACAATTCAGCGGCCGCGTTCAGCGCGCCCGACGAATACTTCACGCCGTGGTGCTCTTCGAAGCGCGACTTCAGACCGCGCAGGATCGCCACGGTTTGCTCGACGGTCGGCTCGACCACGTCGACCTTCTGGAAGCGCCGCGACAGCGCCGCGTCCTTCTCGAAGATGCCACGGTATTCCGTGAACGTCGTCGCACCGATGCACTTGAGCGTGCCCGACGAGAGCGCCGGTTTCAGCAGGTTCGACGCATCGAGCGTGCCGCCCGATGCGGCGCCCGCGCCGATCAGCGTATGAATTTCGTCGATGAACAGAATGGCGTGCGGACGCTCTTTCAGTTCTTTCAGCACCGTTTTGAGGCGTTGCTCGAAGTCGCCGCGATATTTCGTGCCCGCAAGCAGTGCACCCATATCGAGCGAGTAGACCTGAGCGTCTGCAAGAATGTCCGGCACTTCGCCGCGCGTGATGCGCCAGGCGAGGCCTTCCGCGATCGCGGTCTTGCCGACACCGGCCTCACCCACGAGCAGCGGATTGTTCTTGCGGCGGCGGCACAGCACCTGCACCACGCGCTCCACTTCCAGTTCGCGACCGATGAGCGGATCGATCCGGCCGTCCTTCGCCATCTGGTTCAGATTCTGCGTGAACTGGGCGAGCGGGGTTTCCTTCTGGCCGGCGGCGTCTTCGGCTTCGGCGTTCGCGTCGCTGGCCTTGGCGGCTTCGCCACTGCCCGTCTTCGCGATACCGTGCGAAATGAAATTCACGACGTCCAGACGCGTGACGCCCTGCTGCTGCAGGTAGTACACCGCGTGCGAGTCCTTCTCGCCGAAGATGGCGACCAGCACGTTCGCGCCCGTCACTTCCTTCTTGCCGTTGGAAGTGGACTGAACGTGCATGATCGCGCGCTGGATCACGCGCTGGAACCCGAGCGTCGGCTGCGTATCGACGTCATCCGTGCCGGGAACCGTAGGGGTATTGTCGTGAATGAAGTTGCGCAGGTTCTGTCGCAGGTCTTCGATATTGGCGGCACACGCGCGCAGCACTTCCGCCGCTGTTGGGTTGTCCAACAGCGCCAGCAGCAAATGCTCGACCGTTATGAACTCGTGCCGCGCCTGACGTGCTTCCATGAACGCCATGTGCAGGCTGACTTCCAGTTCCTGGGCAATCATGCTTCCTCCATCACACACTGCAGCGGATGCCCGGCCTGCCGTGCATGGGTAACGACTTGCTCAACCTTGGTCGACGCGATGTCCCGCGTATAGACCCCACAAACACCCCTGCCCTCGCGATGCACCTTCAACATGATCTGCGTTGCGGTCTCGCGGTCCTTATTGAAATATTCCTGCACGACCATCACGACGAATTCCATCGGCGTGTAGTCATCATTCATTAGCACGACCTTGTACATGGAGGGCGGTTTGACCTTTTGCTCCTGCCGCTCCAGTACGGTTGAATCCTGCTTGTCCGGGATAATCGCCATACACCCATTCTAAACAACTCGGACAGGCCCGCAATCCTGCCGTAACCTGACCGGCCGGCCGGTGAACCCGGCGCTCCCGACCTGCGACCCGCTGCAAGCAATTCATGCGCCCTGGCCCGGCCCCGATCCCTTGGACCGGCTGCGGGGCCGGTACACAATCCTGCTCTCAGCAGCTTTCACGCCACCGTTGAATTGAGTATCGCACAACCTTGACGTTGCCGTGGGAAGCGACTGTAGGCGCCCGCACGCTCAACGTCAGATTCCATGGTGCGGTGCATCGCATATGCGTCGCTTGCGCGACTTTTCAAGATGGTTCGTGCACCCTGCTTCATGCACCGGCGCTCAGCGTCGGCGAAAAGCAGGAAAAACCCTGGAAATGCGCTCTTTACAACGCGTCAAGGAGCGTCTCAAAATATTCTTGACAGCAGAATAAAGACCCTCAACAATCAAGCTGGCACTTTTTTCAACCGCCTTAAATTCGAAAAAATGCCGTTGGTGAGCTTGTGAGGAGGGGGCGATCGCACCGCGATCGTTTAGCTTTTCGAACTGCTCGTGGTAGTGACATGAGTTACAGGGGAAGTTGGTATGGCAACCGGTACGGTCAAGTGGTTCAACGACGCGAAGGGTTTCGGGTTCATCACGCCGGATGAAGGCGGCGAGGACCTGTTCGCTCACTTTTCGGCTATTCAAATGAATGGCTTCAAGACCCTCAAAGAAGGTCAGAAGGTGAGCTTCGAGGTCGTGCAAGGCCCGAAGGGTAAACAGGCATCGAACATTCAGTCTGCAGCCTGATCTGTTCGATACCAGTACCTTGGAAACCCGGCTTCGGCCGGGTTTTCTTTTTAGCGTCATCGTTTTTTAACGTTCGCGCGCTAGCTCACGCGCAACGTGCCCATCATGCCGAGATCCTCGTGCTCGAGGATATGGCAATGAAACATGCGGTCGCCCGCCTCGCGCTGAACCGTTGCGATATGCACCGTTTCGCCGGGCCGCACGTTCACCGTATCGCGCCACGCCAGCAGTTCCTCATCCTTGCGCACACCGCCCTGCTCGCGCGCCAGCACCTGAAACTGCGTGCCGTGAAGGTGGAACGGATGATCCATGTCCGTGCCGTTTGCTATCGCCCAGTGCTCGACTTCGCCGCGCCGGCTCATAAGCGTCACGCGCGCCGGATCGAATACCGCCCCGTTCACCATGAACTGCATGCCGCGCGGCATGGACTGCATGGACGCGCCCGGCGCGTGCATCGCTTTCATGTCCATGGCTTCGCTGAACACCACGCTTTTTTTCGGGATCGTTAGCGCACCTGACGAAACGAGCGGCGCAATCTCGCGCAGGCGCGTGGGCAATGCCGATTGTGTTGCGCTTGCCGGCGCGAAGCCAACGTTCGCCAGGATCAGCGATGGCCCCGCGGGCAAGCTGCCGTGCGTCATCGCCATCTTGCGGCGGTCGTACTGCGCGGCAATGAGCGACGTACGCGAGGCGCCCTGCCCCGCGCGCACGATCAGTTCCGCGCGCTCGCCCGGCGCGAGCAAAAGCGAGGTGACGCTCTCGCGCGCAGCGCCCAGCAGCCCGCCGTCGGTCCCCACCTGCGCGAAGGCGCGGCCATCGTCGAAAGCAAGTTGCAGATAGCGCGCGTTACAGCCGTTCCAGACGCGCCAGCGCTCGTCGCGCACGACCTCGATATGCGGCTCGCGCGCGCCGTTCACGAGCACGTACTGGCCTTCGCGGCCGTTCATCCAGTCCATCATGCTGTTCGCGGGAATCGTGCCGTCTGCCGCGAGTTTCAGGTCCGAAACGAACAGATGCCGCTCGGGCCACGCTGCGAGCGGATCGTCGGCCGCTCGGACGACGAAGGGCCCCGCCAGCCCGCGGAACACCTGCTCCGAACTCAGCATGTGGGGATGCGGGTGATACCAGTAGGTGCCAGCGCTTCCCTTCGGCAGCGTGAAGCGGTAGACGTGCTGCTCGCCCGGTGCGACGGGTTTCGACGGATTGCCGTCCTGATCGGGCGGCACGGGCAGGCCGTGCCAATGGATCGTGGAAGGCTGCGGCAGCCGGTTCACGAAAGTGATCTCGACGGTATCGCCCTCGCGCACGTCGATCATCGGGCCGATGACCGGGCCGTCGTTTTCGGCCGCTGCGCTCGCGTCGTACTGCCAGAACACCGTGTGCGGTTTCCCGGGCAGCAACGCACGCGCAGCAGGTTGCGCGATCAGCGTCGCGCGAAACTGGCCCGGCTCACGGCTCTGGTTGGCGAGCGTGCGCAACGCGGCTAGCGGCGCGCCGGCGGGCAATGCGTCGGCAGCCGCAAGCGGCGCTTGCGTCGCCATCGTGCCAGCGGACATCGCCGGCATATTCGACATGCCGTGCATGGCGTGCATCGCATCGTCGGCACGTTGTGCGAATGCGTGGCGCGCAAACAGGGTCGCGGTGGCGGCGCTCACCGCGCCGGATAGAAATGCTCTTCGTTTCATCGATGAAATCCTCATACCTCGTTCATGCCTGAGCACACGACGCGCCATATCCGGCGCGCCGCGCGTGCAGCCGTTCGCTTCGCGTTTGCGAAGCACTTCGGACGAGCATCGGGCCGCGCGCGACAACGCTAGCGGCCCGGCTCAGACGATCGGAGGAGGTAAAGGAGGGGCGTGCGTAATCCCCGCACGCATCGGGGCGGGAAGCACATTCAGTGTCGAGCCATCGGGAGCTTGCGTGCTCAACGCCAACGCAACAGGCGGCGCACCGCAATGCACGCCGCAACCCGCGACGCAGCAACTCGCGCCACACGCACCGTGCGAACCGTGGTCGCCAGCGTTCGTCATGCTGCCGGGTTTCATAGTGCCGCAATGAGCGCTGGCCACAACGACGGCGCGCGCCGCCTGCTCAACTCCGTGCATGTGCTCGCAAGCCCCCGCGCCGCGCACGGCGAAGAGCGCGAACAGGCAAGCAAGGAAAAGACGACACAGAAAAGGCATGCGACTTGGGCGAAGAACCGACCGGGTTGACGAGCATCATCATATCGCACTGGAGACATCGCGACGCGCACGACGCGGTGGCACGTTGGCGGCTCGGGCGGCAACGGTGTGCTGTTTTCGAAGGATGGGAAGGTGCCTGGCTATTACAACGTCAGCGCGCTCTCTTACGGCTTGCAGGCCGGCGCTCAGAACTTCCGACCTGTACGCTTTCGTATTCGGCCAGGCCGGACTGATGGCCGGGCTTGGCGTGCAAGGGCA
Organism: Paraburkholderia sp. JHI869; assembly: GCF_038900775.1. Classification (NCBI taxonomy): domain Bacteria; kingdom Pseudomonadati; phylum Pseudomonadota; class Betaproteobacteria; order Burkholderiales; family Burkholderiaceae; genus Paraburkholderia; species Paraburkholderia sp. JHI869. The sequence continues at coordinate 34,927 of NZ_JAYMSC010000019.1, read as the reverse complement.
AAAGATCACGAAGCTCACAGAGTGAGGCGCAAAAAGAAAAACCCCGGTGAACCAGAGGTCCACCGGGGTTGTGTTGACCGAGTCAGCGTCACACTCACATATTCTCGATCATCACCTGACCGAAGCCCGAGCACGACACCTGCGTCGCCCCTTCCATCAGACGCGCGAAGTCATAAGTCACGCGCTTCTGCAGAATCGACTTCTCCATCGAGGCAATGATCAGGTTCGCCGCCTCGACCCAGCCGAGATGGCGCAGCATCATTTCCGCCGAGAGAATTTCGGAGCCCGGATTCACGTAGTCCTTACCCGCGTACTTGGGCGCCGTACCGTGCGTGGCCTCGAACATCGCCACGGAGTCCGAAAGATTCGCACCCGGTGCGATACCGATGCCGCCCACCTGCGCCGCCAGCGCATCGGAAATGTAATCGCCGTTCAGGTTCAGCGTGGCGATCACGTCGTATTCGGCCGGACGCAGGAGGATCTGCTGCAGGAAGGCATCGGCGATCACGTCCTTGATCACGATGTCGCCGCCCGTCTTCGGGTTCTTGATCTTCATCCACGGGCCGCCGTCGATCAGTTCCGCAGCGAACTCCTTCTGCGCGAGCGCGTAACCGTAGTCGCGGAACGCGCCTTCGGTGAACTTCATGATGTTGCCCTTGTGCACGAGCGTGACCGAGCGGCGCTCGTTGTCGATCGCATACTGGATCGCCTTGCGCACGAGACGCTCCGTGCCCTCGCGCGACACCGGCTTCACGCCGACGCCCGAGCTTTCCGGGAAGCGGATCTTCGCCACGCCCATCTCTTCGCGCAGGAACTTGATGAGCTTCTTCGCGCCTTCGGACTCCGCGGGCCATTCGATGCCCGCATAGATGTCCTCCGAGTTCTCGCGGAAAATCACCATGTTGACCTTCTCCGGCGCACGCACCGGCGAAGGCACGCCCTTGAAGTACTGCACGGGGCGCAGGCAAACGTAGAGGTCGAGTTGCTGGCGCAGCGCGACGTTGAGCGACCGGATGCCGCCGCCAACGGGCGTCGTGAGCGGCCCCTTGATCGACACGACGTATTCCTTCACGACGTCGAGCGTTTCTTCGGGCAGCCACACGTCGGGACCGTACATGCGCGTCGCCTTCTCGCCCGCGTAGATTTCCATCCAGTGGATCTTGCGCTTGCCGCCGTAGGCCTTTTCCACCGCAGCGTCGACCACCTTGAGCATGACCGGCGTAATGTCCACGCCCGTGCCGTCGCCCTCGATGTACGGGATGATCGGCCGGTCTGAAACGTTGAGCGAGAAGTCCGGATTGACGGTGATCTTTTCTCCGCCGGTCGGAACCACAATGTGCTGATACGACATGATCGACTCCAGTAAGGGCAAGGCTGTTGTAGCGGGTTTGACGCGGCGCCCGGCGCCCGATGCCTCTGGGCGGCGACGAAGCCTGTTCGCCCGGCGGGAGAGGCATCCCGCCTGCATTCGCCGTTACGGCTTCTCGACAACCGGCGCGGTCGACGCGGTCGATATAGGCTGCAAGACTGTCCAGGGACACGCGACGCACCGCGCAGCACAAGCGCGGTAAGCGGCTTGCCAGGCGGCGCGAGCGGCCCGTCGCGTGGGGGTCTGGCGGCTATTCTAGCCCACGCCTGGCGCATGCGTGCCGCGCGCTTCACATGAACGCCGGCGCGAGGCAAGCCGCTTGCGATGCTGCGACGCCACATGCCGAGTCCGTCCGGGCCGCGCGCGGGACACGCTCGTACGCGGTTGTCGAAGCCGCAGAAGGGTGATCCGGCTCGCCCCTGTCTTATATCTTATATAAGAGATAAAAATCGGCTCGGCGCAATATGCATTAAGATCTCGGCGCTAGCCAGTCATCCCTTCGCCCCCGTCGCCCCGTCATGCGTTTAATCGCCCTCAACAAACCGTTCGGCACGATCTGCCAGTTCTCGCCGCACGAAACGCGTCAGTCACTCGCGGACTGGGTGAAGGTGCCGGGCGTGTATCCCGCGGGCCGGCTCGACTCCGATAGCGAAGGTCTCCTGCTCCTCACCGACGACGGCGCATTGCAGGCCCGGATCGCCGAACCGAAGCGCAAGCTCGTGAAGCGCTATTGGGCGCAAGTGGAAGGCGCGCCCGATGCCGCAGCGCTCGCTGCGCTCGAACGCGGCGTCGATCTCGGTGACTTCGTGACGCAGCCGTGCCGAACAAGAATCATTGTTGAGCCCGAGAATTTGTGGCCGCGCAATCCGCCGATTCGTTATCGCGCGTCAATACCCACCACGTGGGTGGAGATCGCGATCAGCGAGGGCAAAAACCGGCAGGTGCGGCGCATGACCGCGGCAGTGGGTTATCCAACGTTGCGGCTCGTACGCGTCGCGATTGGCGCACTCGATATTTTTTCGCTCGGCCTCATGCCCGGCGACAGCATCGACGTGCCCGCCAATGCGCCCTGGCAAAACACACCTCACAAACACAAGTGATTGTTGTGCAAGCACTTTTCACTTGCTGATCGATTTTTTTCGAATCGCGCGGTACGTCCCTCGTCTTTCTGTTGCGTCTCGTTACGAAGCAAATGAAAACTTCGCGTCAACCGTCTCGCGAGACCGTGCGTTATTCGACGCAGATGCCTCCAGAAGCTATCCGGCATTCAGCCTTCAGGGGCTTCGCAGCAATGCTCGGTCCCGACCGCTGGCAGACGCAGAAATCAAATTCACGCGAATTTGTCGAAAGCGACTGTCAACCGAAAGGTGGATGGCACGTTTACCGACCTGACTCCAAAAACCGGGTCATTTGGTTAATCAACTCAAGCTTGAGGATTCACAACATGAACAAACTGATCGCTGCTCTGGTCGCTGGCCTCTTCGCATCGGCTGCATTCGCACAAGCTTCGGCTCCGGAAGCTGCTTCGGCTGCTCCGGCTGCTGCTGCTTCGGCTGCTCACAAGTCGTCGACGCACAAGAAGTCGCACAAGAAGTCGTCGCACAAGAAGGCAGCGAAGGCTGAAGCCGCTTCGGCAGCTTCGGAGTAAGCTTGCTGTAAGACGCATGAAGCAGCGGCATTCCTTGCCGCTCTTCAGCGCGACGAAAGGCAGAGCGCTGCAAGGCGTTCTGCCTTTTTGTTTGGCCGTTTGATTTGCAGGCATTTTTTTGACATGCGCGCTCGCCGCATCACGTCGATGACGTGAATGACGACGTTCACCGCGCCGCGCATTTTGACCCGCTCTGACCTGGTCGCGTAACATGCGCGGATTAACCTACAGCAAGGAGTCTCTCGTGCGATTTTCCCTGCGCTCGTTCTTCGTGCGCCTCGCGCTAGTCGTTGCATTGCCGTTTGCCGCTTTCGCGGCGCTCACGTTCACCGCGGCGGCAACGTCGAGCATGGCGCTAGCGCAGCAGATACCGCCGGGGGCCAAGCAGCCCAGCGAATTTCCACGCGTGAAGCTCACGGCAGGCATGTTCGTGATCGACGCGGCGGTCGCCGCCAACGACGCGGACCGCGAACAAGGCCTCATGTACCGTTCGCAGCTCGGGCCCAATGAAGGCATGCTGTTCGTGTTCGGCGAAAACGCCGTGCACTGCTTCTGGATGAAGAACACGCTGATCCCGTTGTCGATCGCTTTCATTCGCGCCGACGGCACGATCACCGACATCGACGAGATGCAGGCCGAAACGACCAACAACCACTGCCCGCGAAACAACGGCACCTTTGCGCTCGAAATGCCCAAGGGCTGGTTCACGGCGAAGGGCATCAAGCCAGGCATGAAAATTCAGGGACTGCCGCCGCTGCAATAAGCGCGATTTCCCAACGCGCGACATACGCGCGCAGCGCGAAATAGCGAAATAGCGAAATAGCGCAATCGCAAGCCGGCCCCGCACGCACGCGGCGCCGGCTTTTTTTGCGCCCGCTTTCCTACGCCGAGAGCGCCCGCGTGCGTCGTTGCCACGGCGCATGGCGCGCCCCATCGCGCCAGCGCCCCGCCTGGCGCCGCCGCGGCCCGGTTCCGCCCGCTCTGGTTTCGTCCCGCGCCGCGGCATACGCCCTGCAAAACCGGCGCGCAAGCGCTATCCTATAAACCCCCGCATGGCGCGTGCCACCAAGGCGCGTGCCTGCGGCGCATCGGGCCGCGCGCTGGCCGCGCCGCGTGCCGCCCGGCAGCTTCCATGGCGCGTCATTCCAAGGAGATCACCGTGCCTCGCAAGACCCCCATCGAGCGCTATCGCAACATCGGGATCAGCGCTCACATCGACGCCGGCAAAACCACGACGACCGAGCGCATCCTTTTCTACACCGGCGTGAATCACAAGCTCGGCGAGGTTCACGACGGCGCGGCGACCATGGACTGGATGGAGCAGGAACAGGAACGCGGCATCACGATCACCTCGGCCGCGACCACCGCGTTCTGGAAGGGCATGGCCGGCAATTACCCCGAACACCGCATCAACATCATCGACACCCCGGGGCACGTGGACTTCACGATCGAAGTCGAGCGCTCCATGCGCGTGCTGGACGGCGCGTGCATGGTGTACGACTCCGTGGGCGGCGTGCAGCCGCAGTCGGAGACCGTGTGGCGCCAGGCGAACAAGTACAAGGTCCCGCGTATTGCGTTCGTCAACAAGATGGACCGCGTGGGCGCCGACTTCTTCCGCGTGCAGCGGCAGATCGGCGAGCGCCTGAAAGGCGTTGCCGTGCCTATCCAGATTCCGGTGGGTGCGGAAGATCACTTCCAGGGCGTGGTCGATCTCGTGAAGATGAAGGCGATCGTGTGGGACGACGAAAGCCAGGGTGTGAAGTTCGAGTACGAGGAGATTCCTGCGAATCTCGTCGAACTGGCGCACGAGTGGCGCGAGAAGATGGTCGAAGCCGCGGCCGAAGCCGACGAAACGCTGCTCGAAAAATACCTTCACGACCACGAAAGCCTGACCGAAGAGGAAATCAAGGGCGGGCTGCGCAAACGCACGATCGCCAACGAGATCGTGCCGATGCTTTGTGGCAGCGCGTTCAAGAACAAGGGCGTGCAGGCCATGCTCGACGCCGTGATCGACTACCTGCCCTCGCCGGTGGACGTGCCCGCGATTCTCGGCCACGACCTCCACGACAAGGAAATCGAGCGTCACCCGAGCGACGACGAGCCGTTCTCGGCGCTCGCCTTCAAGATCATGACCGACCCGTTTGTCGGCCAGCTGATCTTCTTCCGCGTCTATTCGGGCGTGGTGAATTCGGGCGACACGGTGCTCAACGCGACCAAGGACAAGAAAGAGCGTCTGGGCCGCATCCTGCAGATGCACGCGAACGAGCGCAAGGAAATCAAGGAAGTGCGCGCGGGCGACATCGCAGCCGCGGTGGGCCTGAAGGAAGCGACGACGGGCGATACGCTCTGCGATCCGGCGCATGCCATCGTGCTCGAACGGATGATCTTCCCCGAGCCGGTGATCTCGCAGGCCGTCGAGCCGAAGACCAAGGCCGACCAGGAAAAGATGGGCATCGCGCTCAATCGCCTCGCGCAGGAAGACCCCTCTTTCCGCGTGCAAACCGATGAAGAGTCCGGCCAGACCATCATCTCCGGCATGGGCGAGCTGCACCTCGAAATTCTCGTCGACCGCATGAAGCGCGAGTTCGGCGTGGAGGCGACCGTCGGCAAGCCGCAGGTCGCGTATCGCGAGACCGTGAAGAACAAGGTCGAAGATGTCGAAGGCAAGTTCGTCAAGCAGTCGGGCGGGCGCGGCCAGTATGGCCACGCGGTCATCACGCTCGAACCGCAGACGCCCGGCAAGGGCTACGAGTTCGTCGACGCCATCAAGGGCGGCGTAATTCCGCGCGAGTTCATCCCGGCAGTCGACAAGGGCATCCAGGAAACGCTCAAGGCCGGCGTGCTCGCGGGCTACCCCGTGGTCGATACGAAGGTCACGCTCACGTTCGGCTCGTACCACGACGTGGACTCGAACGAAAACGCCTTCCGCATGGCCGGTTCGATGGCCTTCAAGGAAGCGATGCGCAAGGCCAAGCCGATCCTGCTCGAGCCGATGATGGCCGTGGAAGTGGAAACACCCGAAGACTTCATGGGCAACGTGATGGGCGATCTGTCGAGCCGTCGCGGCATCGTACAGGGCATGGAGGACATCGCGGGCGGCGGCGGCAAGATCGTGCGCGCCGAAGTGCCGCTCTCGGAGATGTTCGGCTACTCCACGTCGCTGCGCTCGCTCACGCAAGGCCGCGCCACGTACACGATGGAGTTCAAGCACTACGCAGAAACCCCGCAGAACGTGGCCGAAGCGGTCATCAACGCGAAGAAGGCTTGAGCGCACGACGTGCAGGCGTTGCTGTGCACACGAAAGCCCGTCCCCTTGCGGACGGGCTTTTTTTCATGCGCGCGGCGCAATTATGACCATGCCACAATGCAGCGATAACGCTGCGACGCCCACAGTCAAGGAGACACGACGATGAGCCACGATCACGACCATGGCCATGACCACGATCATCACGACGACGCCGCGCCCGACTGGCGCGAAAACGGCGTCAAGGTGATACGCGGCGACCAGCTCGATACGAACACGGCGCAGACGCCCGGCATGAACCGCGCGGCTGCGATCAACGCAGCGCGCGTAGGCGCGCAAAAGATCTGGGCGGGCACGGTGACGATCCATCCGAACGCAAAGACGGGCGCGCATCATCACGGCGCACTGGAAAGCGTGATCTATGTCGTGCGCGGCCACGCGCGCATGCGCTGGGGCGAGCATCTGGAGTTCACGGCCGAGGCAGGCCCGGGCGACTTCATCTTCGTGCCGCCCTACGTGCCGCATCAGGAGATCAACGCGAGCACCGACGATCCGCTCGAATGCGTGCTCGTGCGCAGCGACAACGAGGCCGTGGTGGTGAACCTGAACATCGACGCCGTCGAAGCGCCGGAAACCGTGTACTGGGTCGATCCCATCCACCGTCATCCGCACGACCATTGAGCCGATGCCGACGCCCACTGCCTCGCTGCGCGCCCGCCTGATTCCGCTCTATGCCGCGCTCGTCGCCGCCAATCTCGGCGCGTGGGCGTGGGCGCTGATCGCGTTTCGCCACTATCCGCTGCTGCTCGGCACGGCGTTGCTCGCCTACGGCTTCGGCCTGCGCCACGCGGTGGACGCCGACCATATCGCCGCCATCGACGCCGTCACGCGCAAGCTCATGCAGCAGGGCCAGCGCCCGCTCGGCGTGGGACTTGCGTTCTCGCTCGGCCATTCGACGGTCGTGGTCGCCGCCACGCTCGGCATCGCGCTCACGGCGCTCTCGCTGCATGGGCGCTTCGAGCAGTTCCACGAAATCGGCTCGACCATCGGCACGCTCGTTTCGTCGACGTTCCTGCTCGTGCTTGCGGGCGTGAATCTCGTGATCCTGCGCGACGTGTGGTTGCGCTACCGGCGCGCACAGCAAGGCGACGATGCGGCGCTCGCCGCCGCCGATGCACCCGCTCCCGCCGGCCTCTTTTCGCGCGCGTTGCGGCCGCTCTTCGCACTCGTCACGAAAAGCTGGCACCTGTACCCCGTGGGCGTGCTGTTCGGCCTCGGCTTCGACACGGCCACCGAAATCGGCCTGCTCGCCATCGCCGCCGCCGAAGCGGGCAAGGGCCTGCCGATGTATTCGATTCTCGTGTTCCCCGCGCTCTTCACGGCAGGCATGACGCTCGTCGATTCCACCGACAACGTGCTGATGGTCCACGCCTATGGCTGGGCCATGGACGACCCCAGGCGCAAGCTCTACTACAACGCGAGCATCACGTTCGTCTCGGCGCTCGTGGCGATCGTGATCGGCGGCGTGGAAGCGCTCGGGCTCATCGCCGACAAGCTCGGTGCAAACGGCGGCGCGTGGACGCTCATAGCCGGCCTGAACGAACGCTTCGGCGAGCTGGGCTACGGCATCGTCGCGGCGTTCATCGCGTGCTGGATCGGCTCTGTGCTGTTCCATCGCTGGCGCCGGCCCGCTGCTGTGCGCTAGAACGCACGCCGCTCGCTCGTAGGCACGGCGCGCCACAGGCGCGCAACCCCGCTTAACCCTACCCTTCGCCTCGTTTGCCGAAAGCGCGTAAACTAGGCCCAGCTATTGCGCTTCACAGCCTTATCGATAGCCTCATCAATCGTTTCGCCTAGCTGCACCCATTCGTCGTCTGCCGTACCGCATGCCGCCGTCGCGCAAGCCCTTGGGCCTCGCGCGTCCCCTGAACGGAATCGCACGGAAACCCGCACCGATGAAACGACCGCAGTCCCGCCGTCCCCTCCTCGCCAGCCTCGAAGCGCTGCGCCCTCAGGCCGGCGATCACGGCAACCACGCTCTCGACGAATTCGCTGCCGGCCGCCTCACGCGCCGCGAGCTGCTGCGCTATGCAAGCGCAATCGGCCTCACGGCGCTGCCTGCGATTGCGGGACTCGGCGTGCCACGCGGCGCGCACGCACAGGGCGCCGGCAAGCCCGGCGAGCAGACGATCCGCGTGGCGCACCTGATGCCCGCGGGCGCCGTCGACCCGCTCACCGTGACCGACGCGGGCGCGCTGTGTCTTTTGAACCAGACCGGCGAATTCCTCGCCAACGACGACGCGCAAGGCCATCTGCAACCCGCCCTCGCGCTCTCGTGGCAAGCCAACGCGAAAGCAGACGTCTGGACGTTCAAGCTGCGCCCCAACGTGAAGTTCCATGACGGCCAGCCGTTCGGCGCGAAGGACGTGGTGGCGACGTTCGATCGCCTGGCCGATCCGGCAACCGGCTCGGCGGCGCTCTCGGTGCTCAAGGGCGTGCTCTCGAAAGGCGGCACGAAAGCCGTCGACGATCACACAGTCGAGTTCCACCTCGACGCTCCCAACGGCAACTTCGCCTATTACGTTTCTTCGGACAACTACAACGCCATCATGCTGCCCGCGAACTATGCGGGCAATTACGAAAAGAGCTTCATCGGCACGGGGCCGTTCAAGCTCGACAAATTCGAAGCGCGGCGCGGCGTGAGTTTCGTGCGCAATCCCGACTATTGGGGCGACAAGGCGCTGCCCGCGCGCGTGGAATTCGCTTTCTACGCCGACGAGCAGGCGCAGTTGCTCGCGCTGCAAGGCCACCAGGCCGACGTGATGGGTACCTTCACCGTGCAGGGCGGCATCGGCATCCTGAACAATCCCGACTTCAAGGTGATCGGCGTGCGCTCGAGCGCGCACCGCCAGATCCACATGCGCAACGACTCGCCCACGTTCAAGGACAAGCGCGTGCGCCAGGCGCTCGCGCTCGCGCTCGATCGCGACGTGATGGTGCGCGGGCTCTTCAAGGGCCGCGCCGAGGTGGGCAATGACAGCCCGTTCGCGCCGATCTTCCCCTCGACGGCAACCGACGTGCCCCAGCGCAAGCTCGATGTCGCGAAGGCGCGCCAGTTGCTCGCGCAGGCGGGCGTCGCCAACGGCTTCGATGTGACGCTCACCACCGAGAAGTACATGGAGATCCCCGACCTCGCCGTGGTCGTGCAGAACGCGGCGAAGGCGGTCGGCATTCGCATTACGCTCAAGGTGGAAAGCCAGTCGCAGTACTACGGCGCGGGCACGTTCGGCAAATCGGACTGGCTCGACTCGCCGCTGGGCATTACCGACTATGGGCATCGCGGCGTGCCGAACGTGTTTCTCAACGCGCCGCTCACTTCGGGCGGCACGTGGAATGCGGCGCACTTTCGCAACGCGCAGTACGACAAGCTGGTCGCGCAGTTTGCGGCGACGCTCGACGTGGCGGCCCAGAAGCAGGTGGCGAGGCAGATCCAGACGCTCCTGCTCGACGAAACGCCCGTGATCATCCCGTACTTCTACGACCAGTTGATCGCGCAGCGCGCCGTGCTTTCCGGCGTGCGCTTCACGGCGCTCGCCCAGCTCTATTTCGACCGCGCGACGCTCGCCGCCTGAACCGGCGCACGAGGCTAGCGCACCCGAAACGGAGGTCCGATGGCTACTCCGCTCCCGCCCATGTCGAATCCGGCCGGCTCCGCGCGCGCATTCGCTCCGCGCGCGGGCGTCGCGCGCTTTCTCGGCGGGCGCGCCGCATGGGCGATCTTCACGCTCTGGCTGCTTTCGGTGCTCGTGTTCGCGGGCGGCCAGTTGCTGCCCGGCGACATCGGCCGCGCCGTGCTCGGCCCACTCGCCGACGCACGCGCCGTGGCCGCCCTCAATCACGAACTGGGCGCAGACCGGCCGGTGCTCGACCAGTACGTTTCATGGATCACGCATGCGCTGCGCGGCGACTTCGGCATGTCGTGGAGCTACAAAGAGCCCGTGTCGCCGTTCGTAGGCGACGCGCTGTTGCAGTCGGCGAAGCTCGGGCTGCTCGCGTTCGTGGTGGTGGTGCCGCTCGGTATTGCGGGCGGCGTGTGGGCGGCGCTGCACGAAGGCCGCGTGATCGACCGCGCGATCAGCACGGGCGGCCTGTGCGCGAGCGCCGTGCCGGAGTTCGTCTCGTCGATCGTGCTGATCCTCATCTTCGGCGTGTGGCTGCGCTGGCTGCCCATCGAGGCCACCGCGCCCAGCGGCGCGGGCGTGCTCGAACAATTGCGCCATCTCGTGCTGCCCGTGCTGCCGCTCGTGCTCGTGTTCTTCGGCTATCTCGCGCGCATCGCGCGCGCGGGCACGATCACGGCGCTCGACGCCGACTACACGCGCACCGCGATTCTCAAGGGGCTGCCGAGCCACGTCGTGATCGTGCGGCACGTGTTGCGCAATGCGCTCCTGCCAAGCGTGACGGTGGCGGCCACGCAGCTCGGGTATCTGATCGGCGGGCTCGTCGTGGTCGAATCGCTGTTCCGCTATCCGGGCGTAGGCTCGCTCATCTTCAACGCGGCGAAGGCCAAGGACTTTCCGTTGCTCGAAGCGGGCGTGCTCGCGGTGGGCGCGGTCTACACGCTCGCCAATCTCGCCGCCGATGCACTGCACGCGTTGCTCGACCCGCGCCTGCGCACGCCAGGAGGCGCATGAAAGATATGGCATCCGAAGCAATTTCCCCTTGCGGCGAACCGCCGGGCGCCCCAGGCGAAGAAGCGCTCGCGGATACGCGTCTGCGCGACACGCTGCACCTGCTGCTGGGTTCGCCCTCGTTCGTCGCCGGTGCGCTGATCCTCCTGTGGTGGATCGTCTGCGCACTCGCGGGCCAGTGGTTCGCGCCGCACGACGCCTACGCGTCCGATCCGCTCAGTTCGCTTCTGCCGCCTGACCATACGCACTGGTGCGGCACCGATCAGCTCGGCCGCGACATCTGCTCGCGCGTGATCGTGGGCGCGCGCGACATCCTCACGATCGCGCCGCTCGCCACGCTCGTCGGCACGCTCGCGGGCGCGGCGCTCGGGCTCGTCACAGGCTATTTCGAAGGCGCATTCGGCACGCTCGTCGCGCGCACGCTCGACGCCGTGCTCGCGCTGCCGCTCGTGATCGTCGCGCTGCTCGTGCTCGCGGCCGTGGGTGCCTCGAATCTTGCCGTGGTGCTCGTGATCGGCATTACGTTCGCGCCGCTCATCGCGCGCACGGTGCGCGCGGCCGTGCTCGCCGAGCGTCATCTCGACTACGTGGCGGCGGCGCGTTTGCGCGGCGCGAACGCTTTCGAAGTGATGTTCACCGAGATTCTGCCGAACGTATGGCCGCCCATCGTCGTCGAGGCGACCGTGCGCCTCGGCTATGCGATCTTCGCGGTGGCGACGCTTTCGTTCCTCGGCTTCGGCATCCAGCCGCCCTCCGCCGACTGGGGACTCGCGCTCGCCGAGTCGTACACGCTGCTCGCGGGCGGCGCATGGTGGACAGTGGCCTTCGACGCGATCGCCATCGCCTCGCTCGTGGTGGCCGTGAACCTGATCGCCGACAGCCTGCGCGAGGTGCTGCAATCGTGAACCGCCCCGCTTCCTCACGCCCCGCACTCGCCACCTTCAGCGCGCCGCGCGACGACGACGCGCTCGCGCTCGTCGGCCTCACCGTCGCCTACCGCGTGCGCGGTCGCGACCGCGACGTGCTCACCGACGTCTCGCTGCGCATCCGGCGCGGCGAGGCGTATGGGCTCGTGGGTGAGTCGGGCTGCGGCAAGTCGACTGTCGCGCTCGCCGCGCTGCGCTATCTGCCGCGCAACGGACGAGTGAAGGCCGGGCGCATCGCGATTGCAGGCGACGATGTGCTCGCACTCAACGCCGACGGTCTGCGCACGCTGCGCGCCAACGCTGTTTCGATGGTCTATCAGGACCCCGCCAGCGCGCTCAATCCGACGCTTACGATCGCCCGCCAGTTGAACGAGGCATTCGAGGCCGCGGGCGCCGACGCGAGCGTTGCCCGCTCACGTTCGTACGCGATGCTCGAACGCGTGCGCATTGCCGATCCGGGCCGCGTGCTGGCGAGCTATCCGCATCAGCTCTCGGGCGGCATGCAGCAGCGCGTGGTGATCGCCATGGCGCTTGCGTCGAACCCCGCGCTGCTGATCCTCGACGAACCGACGACGGGCCTCGACGCCACCGTCGAGGCCGAAGTGCTCGATCTCATCGCGAAGCTGCGTGCGGAACTGGGCATGGCGGTGCTGCTCATCAGCCACGACCTCGCGGTGATCGGGCGCATGTGCGAGCGCGTGGGCGTGCTTTACGCGGGGCGGTTAGTCGAAGAAGGCGCCACGCGCGACGTGTTCGAGCGCGCGCGGCATCCGTACACGGTCGGCCTGCTGCGCTGCCTGCCGGCGCATGGGCGCAACAAGCATGCGGGCGCGCTCGACACGATACCGGGCGAGTTGCCCGCGCCCGGCGCAAGCGCGCCCGGTTGCATCTATGCGCCGCGCTGCCGCCTCGCCGACGCGCGTTGCCGCGAGCAGGCGCCGCCGCCGCATCGCATGACGTCGCCGCACGGCGAGCAAATGTCGCGCTGCCACTATCACGAGCGCGCGATGGAATTGCCGTTCGGGAATCTGATCGGAGGCAGCGACGGCTCGCAGACTTCGAGCGATGCGCCAACGAACGCCGATGCGCAACCGCGCGTCGTACTGCGCGCGCTCGACGTCTCGCGCACCTTCGGACACGGCGCGCAAGCCGTGCGCGCACTCGACGGCGTATCGATCGAGTTGCATGCCGGAGAGACGCTCGGCCTCGTCGGCGAATCGGGCAGCGGCAAGACGACCCTCGCGCGCATGCTGCTCGGACTGCATGCGCCCGACGCGGGCGGCGCCGTCGAACTCGATGGCAAACGCCTGCACGCGCACGTCGCGCGACGCGGCGCCAGCGAGCGTGCGGCGCTGCGCGTCGTGTTCCAGCATCCGGACGCCTCGCTCAATCGCGCGCTGCCGGTGAAGCGGCTGATCGAGCGCGCACTGTCCCGTCCGCACGACGACACGCAGGCCGATCGCCAAGCCTCAGACGAATCGCGCATCGCGGGGCTGCTCGAAGCCGTGCGCGTGCCGGCGCGCTATCTCGTGGCGCGCGCGAGGCAACTTTCGGGCGGGCTCAAACAGCGCGTGGCGATTGCCCAGGCGTTCGCGGGCGAGCCGCGCATCGTGATCTGCGACGAGCCCACCTCGGCGCTCGACGTCTCTGTGCAAGCCGCGATTCTCAACCTGCTTGCACGCCTGCAGCGCGAACGCGGCGTGAGTTATCTGTTCATCTCTCACGACCTCGATGTCGTGCGCTATCTCGCCGATCGCATCGTCGTGCTTTACGCGGGCCGCATCGTGGAAAGCGGCCCGGCCGGCGCGGTGTTCGACGGCCCCTGGCATCCGTATACAGAAACGCTGCTGGCCGCCCGCGCGCTCGGCGCAGCTTCGGCAAACGACACACAGGCCACGGCTCGCGGCTGCATTTTCAGCGCGCACTGCCCGCGTAGGCTCGGCGCCATGTGCGACGAAGCGCCCCCTCCACTTGCCGACGCGGGCGGCGGCCACCGGATTCTCTGCCACATTCCCGTAGACGAATTGCGCGCACAACAGAGCGCCACCGCGGCCACACAATCGGCAACCTGACGATGCGATAGCGCACATATCGCACTCGGGTTCGTTGCGCAGTCCGCAATCGCCCGCGAATCGCGCCATTGCGCGCGTGCGTTTCATCGCCGTAACGTTTTCCGCGCATTTTCTGCCGCGCGGGCGACACATCAATTGTCAAGTCCATCGCGCACGCCCTTCCCCGGCCGATGGCACAAAACTGGCTACATCGGCACCAGGCATCCGGCCGCTGCAATCCAGTGCAATCCGCCGCGACACGCGCGGGTCGTCGCACCGGGCGGACGGATGACCGGTTGCTCGACGCGCTTGTAATCTGCCGTCCCACGCCATGGGCTCCGACAATCCACAAGTAGTCCTGCACAAACCGGTCATCCTGCGCGCGGCCTGACCGGGTGCCTGCTTTGTAGCGGGGACCGCTCCAGCCGGATCGAACTCTATACGCCGGCGCAAAGCGGGTAGCGAGCCTGACGGGGACGGCGCACGCGCACAAGGCGTGCAGCCTGCATGGGGGCATGAGAGACGACAGCACATGACGCTGCCTGTCTCGCAGGGAGAACAAGATGAAAAAGACCAATATTCATCAGTACTACTACTGGATAAGGCGGGGAGCCGGCATGTGTGTGGTGGGCGCGAGCGTTCTGTGTCCCGCGATCGCCGCGCATGCCGAAGGCGACACCATCAATCCGGTAATCCTGCTCGCCGACGCGCCTTTGCCGGCGAGCGGAGCGGAAGGCTTCGGGGCTTTTGGCGCAGCGGCTGCCGAGTCTCCCGCCACAGGTTCGCCGGCTGCCGGCACCTCGTCGAAGACTGATTCGGAGTCCGATTCAGCCGACCTGGCGAGCGACGTTTCGACCGTGTTCGCACCGAACGATTGCATCAGCCGTACGGGCAGCGCGTGTTTTCGCGGCAACGGCGGCAACGGCGGCGGCCGAGGCGGCTCGGGTTCGTCGGGTAGCAGCAACGGAAGCGGCAGCGGCGGCAACGGCGGTGTGGGCGCCGCTACGGCCAGCACGGGAGGGCTTGGCCGTAGCGGCAGTGCTGGCGTCGGAGGAACGGGACCGAGCGGTTCGGGAGGCGGTTCCAGCAACTCCGGCGGCGGGAAGGGAGGTAGTGGCAACAGCGGCGGTGGCAATAACGGCGGTGGTGGCAACAACAGTGGTGGCAATAGCGGCGGCAACAGCGGCGGCGGCAGCAACGGTGGTGGCAGCAACGGTGGTGGCAGTTCAGGCGGCTGTGGCTGCGGCAGCCACGGCGGATCGGCAAGCGGCCCAGCGGGCGGGCCCGCAGGCGGATTCGGCGGCGGCTTTGGCGGTGGGTTCGGTGGGTTCGGTGGATTTGGTGGCGGATTCGGCAAAGGTGGACCGTCGGGCGGCCAGGGCGGCGGGTACGGCGGCGGACACGGTGGCGGCCATGGCAGCGGTCATTGAACCTGTACGGCGGTGCAGGCAGACCGCTGCAGCCACCCCGATCTGGCGCGAAGGCCAGGCGCGCCAGTTCTGGCATCGGCGGCGGCATCCCGGTCCCCCGGCCGGGCGCCGCCGCCGCGGGCCGGTCGCCGGATGCGCAACGCGCGCGGTGTTCCCTCGTGGGCACGCCGGCTGTCTGCTCGCAATACGCCGGCGCAGACCATGACCGCGTGCGCAAGTGCGCACCCCGCTCGCGCCCTACAGCATCTCCAGCGGACGCTTGCTGCGCGGCGGCTTGAAATACGCGTCGAGCGCGGCGCGTTCTTGCGCGTCGAGTACGAGATCGAGCGCCGCGCGGTTGTCGCGCACGTGCTCCACGCGAGCCGCCTTCGGAATCGCGCAGACCCCGCTTTGACCCAGCACCCAGGCCATTGCCACGCGATACACCGACACGCCGTGCGCATGCGCGATGTCGTCGAGCGGCGAGCGCTTGGGCAGGCGCGCGTGATCGACGGGGCTATACGCCATCACCGGCATGCGATGCGCGGCGCTCCACGGCAGCAGATCGAATTCCGCGCCGCGCCGCGCGACGTTGTAGAGGATCTGGTTGGTCGCGCACGCGTCGCCGCCGGGCGTGGCGAACAGCTCTTCCATGTCGTCGGTGTCGAAATTACTCACGCCCCAGTGGCGGATCTTGCCCGCGCGCACGAGCGCTTCGAACTCTTCGACCGTCTCCTCGAGTGGCACGCCGCCACGCCAGTGCAGCAGATAGAGATCGAGCCGGTCGGTGCCGAGGCGTTTCAAGCTGGCCTCGCACGCGCGCACGACGCCGCTGCGGCTCGCGTTGTGCGGATACACCTTGCTCACGAGAAACACCTCGTCGCGCAGACCCTGCAAGGCCTCGCCGACCAGGCGCTCGGTCGCGCCGTCGCCGTACATCTCGGCGGTGTCGATGAGCGTCATGCCGAGCGCCACGCCTTCGCGCAACGCGGCGATCTCCGCCGCGCGATGCGCGCTGCGCTCGCCCATTTCCCACGTGCCCTGCCCGAGCTTCGGAATGCGTTCGCCATCCGGCAATGCGACGCTTGCAATATCGGTCGTCATGATCTCCCTTTGCGCGCTGCAACGGCGCTGACTGGCAAAGACAGGCCAGTGTATCGCCTCGCGCGTAATGCGGTCATACGCACTTTCGCAAGCCGTTCATTTCCGGGATCGCACGCCGATGACATAAAATTGCCGTTCGCCTTTCATGCCTGCCTCCCATGAACGCACCCACGGAAGACCGCTGGCGCGACCTGCGCCCGGACCCGGACAACGACACGCCGCTCTATCTGCAGCTCGCACGCAAGCTGAGCGTCGCGATTCACGACAATCGCTGGAACGCGGGCGAAGCCCTGCCTTCCGAGCGCGTACTCGCGGAGTCTCTCGGCGTTTCGCGCATCACGGCGCGCAAGGCGATCGCGCTGCTCGTCGAGCAGGGCCTGATTCGCCGCACGCAAGGCGCGGGCAGTTTCATCACGCCGCGCATCGAAGACCCGCTCTCGCGCCTCACGAGTTTCAGCGAGATGCTGCGCCAGCGCGGCTTCACGCCAAGCTCGCGCTGGCTCTCGCGCGAAATCCAGCCCGCGAGCCGCGACGAGGTGATCCAGCTCGGCCTCTCGCCCGCGGCGGCCGTCACGCGCCTGAAGCGTCTGCGTCTCGCCGACGGCATCGTCATGGCCGTCGAGAACTCCACGTTTCCCGCCGCGCTGATTCCCGACCCGAACGCGATCGGCGACTCGCTCTATAGCTTTCTCGAACAGCGCGGGCTTTCGATCGTCCGTGCGCTGCAACACTTCCGCGCCGTGAACGCGAGCGAGGAAATCGCGCGGCAGATGAGCATTGCGCCCAACGAGGCGCTGCTGCTCATCACGCGCGTGGGCTATACCGCCGATCAGCGCGCCATCGAACTCACCGATACGTACTGCCGCAACGACTACTACGATTTCGTCGCGGAATTGCGCAAGTAGCGCGCGGTTCAAGCGCGCGCCTGGTCGCTCCACGCCGCCGCATCGCTGCCGATCGGCACTGGCGGCCGTGCGTGAAACGCAGGCGTGAGTTCGAGCCGCTCGGCGGGCGCCACCGCACGCACGCGCCCGAACGGCGAATCCATTTCCTCCAGACAATCGGCGAGATCGGCGGCGCCCACCTCGGGGGCCTGCTGGCCGTCTTCGAGCGTGCCCATTGTCTGCAGCCAGCGGCCCGTTTGCGCGAGCGAAAGGCGCACGTGCCAGCTGCCGCCTTCGCGTGCGCGCCGCGCGAGCGCAACCATTGCGCCGAAAGCCGCGAGATAACCCGTGGCGTGATCGAGCGCCTGACACGGCAGCGGACGGGCCGTGGCGAAGGGCTGCGCGCTGGCCCCATTGTTGCCGTGTGTTGCCGCGGCAACGCTCTCTGCCCACACAATGCCGCTCGCCGACTGCACGAGGCTGTCGAAGCCGCGCCGCTCGCGCCACGGCCCGCGATGCCCATACGCGCTGATCGACACGCACACGATGCCGGGCCGCACCTGAGCGAGCGCTTCGGGCGCGAACCCGCGCGCCGCGAGCGCGCCTGGCCGGTAGCCTTGAACGAAGACATCGGCGTCGCGCACCAACGCGCGCAATTGTTCGCACGCGGCTGCGTCGCGCAGGTCGAGCGTGGCCGAACGCTTGCTGCGGCCGTTGTCGATCACGAGCGGCGCGATGTTCGGCAGATGCGGGCCGTTGATGAGCAGCACATCCGCGCCGTGTTGACCGAGCGTGCGCCCCGCCACCGGGCCCGCGATGATGCGCGTGAGGTCGAGCACCCGCACGCCCGCGAGCGGACGCACGCCGGCGCCCGCTCGCGGGGCCTGCGCGGGCGCGTCGCCAATGCGCTCGATCTCGAAGAGCGGCAGGCTCGCCACCGCCTTCGCCTGCTCGTGCGCGGCCCATTCGCGCGGCGTGCGCACGAGCGCGGCGCACAGGCCCGCTTGCGCGAGCGCGTCGTCGAGCGCCGCGCCTTCCCAGCCAAGGATCGCGCGCGCCACGGCGTCGCGGTCGTCCGCGCACTGGAGCACGCGCAGGATGCCCGCAAGGTGATGCGGAAAGTTCGCATGCAGTTGAATCCAGCGGCCGTCGCCGGTCGGGAAGTGGCCCGTCACCGGGTGACGCAGCTCCGTGGGCGGTTTGCCGTCCACGCTCAGATAGCGTTCGCTGCGAAACGCGGCCAGCGCGCGGCGCACGTCGATCGCCACGCGCTGCGTCTGGCCCGTGCGTAACGCGTGCAGTTGCGCCGCCGCGAGCCCCGCCGCACCAATGCTCGCCGCCGCGAGCGTGCCCACGCGGAAGATCGAGGGCAGGCCCGGATCGCCGCCTTCCACGTCGAGCCAGTCGAGTGCGGACGGGTCACAGCCTGCCAGCATCCAGAGGTGTTCGAGCGCGTCGCGTGGCGTCATGGCGTGGAGTCCTTTTGCGTGGAAAACGTGGGGAAACCGATCCGAAGTGATGTCACGAATCGTCGCGCCGCTCGAATCCCGGATCAATCTTGATTATCATGATCAACATAGATTGATTTCTCCGGTTCCAGGAGGCGAGCCACCATGTCCAGCTATATGACCGCGCAGGAAGCCGCCGCCGCACTCGGCATCAGCCGTGCCACGCTTTACGCCTATGTGAGCCGCGGACTGATCGCTTCCGCGCCCTCGCCCAATGGCCGCCACAACCGCTACGACGCCGCCGAGGTGAGGCGCCTCTCGCGACGCAAGGCCGATGGCAAGCGCGCGGGCAAGGTCGCGCAGAAGGTGCTCGACTGGGGCGTGCCCGTGCTCGAATCGTCGATCACGCTGATCGCGGAGGGCAAACTCTTTTATCGCGGCGAAGACGCCATCGCGCTCGCGCGCCAGGCCTCGCTCGAAGAGGTCGCGGCACGGCTCTGGCAATGCGCGCCGCGCCGTGTGCTGCAGGCGCCCGAGGCGCCCATCGCGGCTGCGCAATGGTCGGCATGGCTGAAGATCTGGAGTGGTTACACGCCGCTCGAACGGGCGCTCGTGCTGTTGCCGGCCGCCGCCGCGCAAATGCCGCGCATCTGGGCGCAGGGCCGCGACGCGCAAATCGATACCGGCGCGATGCTCATGCGCCTGCTCGCGGCGGCGCTCGTTTCCGCCGCGCCGTCGAACGAGCCGTTGCACCGCCAGCTAGGCGAGGCGTGGGGCGTGCGCTCGCGCGCGCAAACCGATTTGCTGCGCGCGGCGCTCGTGCTGTGCGCCGACCACGAGCTGAACGCCTCGACGTTCACAGTGCGCTGCATCACGTCCACTGGCACACATCTGTTCGGCGCGGCAACCGGCGGGCTTGCCGCGCTGGCCGGCCCGCGCCACGGCGGCGAGACCACGCGTGTGGCCGCGCTCTTCGACGAAGCCGCGCGCGCCGACGACCTGCATCGCTATCTGGCAGACCGGCTCGCGCCCGATGAACTCGGCGCGGCGGTGCCGCTTTCCGGCTTCGGTCACCCGCTTTATCCCGATGGCGACCCGCGCGCGCGCCTGTTGCTAGACCTGCTCGCACAGCGCGCGCCAGCACGCTCGCCGATGGACGAAGTCGACGCGCTCGCTCAGGCCGTGGCCGAGACGAGCGGCGCGCGGCCGACGCTCGACTACGCGCTCGCGGCTATCGAGCGCGTTCTGGGGCTGCCGCGCGGCGCGGCGTTTACGCTGTTCGCCGCGGGCCGCGTGACGGGCTGGATCGCGCACGCCCTGGAACAGACCGCCGATGGCCGGCTGATCCGCCCGCGCGCACGCTATGTGGGAGAGATGGCGGGCGATGCCCACAACGTCGCGAGGCATATCGCTTAATAAGAGCGACAAGCACGCGCAACAAGCTCAACCCGCCGCCCGGACACCCCACTGCCCCCGCTGCGCCCAGCCGCGCAACGCCTCACCGATGCGCGCGGTAACGCCGCTCGCACCCGCCGCGTGGGCGCGTTCCACGTCGACTGGTGCCACCGTCCGCGCCGGCGCATCGGCGGTTGCGCCGCCCAACGCCAGCACGAAACGCGCACCCTCGCGGCCCGCGCTCACGTGGACGCGCACGCCCGCCGCAAGCCCGATCGACTCGCCGGCACGCAGCCAGTAGTCGCCGGCGTCGCCCGCAATCGTGAGCCAGAGTTCGCCTTCGCTCACATGCAATTGCATGGCCTGGGCGAGCCGCCACGTTTCGACGGGCTCGCCGTGTTCCAGTTCGAAGATTCGGATTTCGCGCATTGCCGTGCTCCTTGCAGACTGGCCGCCGAACACCTCGGACGGCCGCCGGAAGGCTTGCTAACAGGGACTTGAAGCGCCTTTCCGGTAGGAGCATTATTGCGGTCAGTGACGCACGATCCCATGTACAGTTCTGAACAGTTCATCTGGAACTGTGCAGCAAAAAAACCGAACAGTCACGGCAATTTCGAACTGCAGCCTGAAGTGGCAGATCCAGCAAGACTCCAGCGAGACCCAAATGAAACTCGAACTCGACCGCGCGAGCGACGTGCCGCTCACCGACCAGATCGTCACCGGCGTGCAGACGTGGATCCGTTCGCGCGCGGCGCACCCGGGCTCGCGCCTGCCGTCCATCCGCCAGTTCGCCGCCGACTACGCGATCAGCCGCTTTCCCGTGATCGAGGCCTATGACCGGCTCGTCTCGCTCGGCTATCTCGACTCGCGCCACGGCTCGGGCTTTTACGTGAGCGAATACGCGCACGCGGGGCTGTCGGGCATGGGCACCTGCGACCTCTCGAACGCCGCCGACGAATCGGGCCACCTGCTTAGCCAGCTCGAGCGCGAAGGCGAACTGCTTCAGCTCGACAGCGGCTCGATCCCGCAGGCATGGCGCGACCTCGACGCGCTCGGCCAGGCGATCCGCCACGTGTCGCGCAGCGACCCCGCGAGCCTCGTCGACTACGGCACGCCAACCGGCGACGCCACGCTGCGCGAGCATTTGCGCAACCGGCTCGCGCCGCTTGGCATCGTCGCCGAGACGCAGCAGATCCTGATCACCGAAGGCGCGAGCGAAGGCCTCGACCTGCTCATGCGCTACATGCTCAAGGCCGGCGACACGGTATTCGTCGAAGACCCCGGCTACTACAACCTCTACGGTCTGCTCAAGCTGCATGGCGTGCGCCTCGTGGGCATCCGCCGCACGGCGAGCGGGCCCGATATCGACCATCTGCACGCGATGCTCGCCGAGCACCGCCCGCGCGCGTTCTTCGTCAACACCGTGTTCCACAACCCGACCGGCTCGACGATCTCGCCGCCTGTGGCGTTCCGCTTGCTGCAACTCGCGCGCGAGCACCGCTTCACGATCGTCGAGGACGACATCTACGCCGACTTCCAGGCCGATCCCACCGACCGCCTCGCCGCGCTCGACCAGTTCGAGCATGTGGTGTACGTGGGCGGGCTTTCGAAGACGCTCTCCTCGGCGCTGCGCGTGGGCTACGTGGTGGCCAACCCGGCGATCGTGCGCGACCTCGCGGCCATCAAGGCGCTCACCAGCATCAGCGGCTCGCGCTTCACGCAAGCCGTGGCCGCCACGCTGCTCGAGCGCGGCGCGTACCGCAAATACCTCGAACGGCTGCGCAGGCGCATCGCCGAAGCGCAAGGGTCGGCCACACGCACGCTCGAAGCACACGGGTGGGAGCTGTTCGGCGGCGCTGCATCGAGCACGGCGGCGCGCGGCTATGCGCAACCGGGCGGCAAGTTCGTCTGGGCGCGCGTGCCGCACGTGGAGGATTCCACACGGCTCGCGGCCTGCGGCGAGCCGCTCGGCGTGGCGGTTTCGCCGGGCAGCCACTTCCGCCCGCAAGGCGAGCCGAGCCCGTGGATCCGCATCAACGTGGCGCTCACGCTCGATCCGCGCGCTCAGGCGTTTTTCGCGGCGGCGGCGCGTCTCGCGGGATAAACGCGCACAGGGTGGACAGTCGGCTGCGTGCCCTACGGTCTGCGCGCGCACACCGTTTTCCCTACAATGGCGCTTGCCCGCGCGCCCCACTCCTCGCCCATGTCCGATTCCGCCGCTGCGTCCAGCACCACCCCGTCGCCCCGCTCGTTGTCCGTGATGCTGTGGCTCGTCGCCACCGGCTTCTTCATGCAGACCCTCGACTCGACCATCGTCAACACGGCGTTGCCGGCGATGGCGAAGAGTCTTGGCGAATTACCGTTGCGCATGCAATCAGTCGTGATCGCGTATTCGCTCACGATGGCCGTGATGATCCCCGTCTCGGGCTGGCTCGCGGACAAGCTCGGCACACGGCGCGTGTTTCTCGGCGCGATTTTCGTGTTCGCGCTCGGCTCGCTGCTTTGCGCGAGCGCGCATACGCTGAACCAGCTCGTGGTCTCGCGCGTCGCGCAGGGCGTGGGCGGCGCGATGCTGCTGCCGGTCGGCCGTCTCGCGGTGCTGCGCACGTTTCCCGCCGAACGCTACCTGCCCGCGCTCTCGTTCGTGGCGATTCCGGGGCTCATCGGCCCGCTGATCGGCCCGACGCTCGGCGGCTGGCTCGTGCAGATCGCCTCGTGGCACTGGATCTTTCTCATCAACGTGCCGGTGGGCGTGGTGGGCTGCATCGCCACCTTCATCTTCATGCCCGACAGCCGCAACCCCGACACGCCGCGCTTCGACCTGCCGGGCTACCTGCTGCTCGTCATCGGCATGCTCGCGATTTCCTTCGCGCTCGACGGGCGCAGCGAGTTCGGCATCCAGCACGCCACCGTGCTCGTGCTCTTCATTCTCTCGCTCGCCGCGTTCGTGGCTTACGGTCTGCACGCGGTGCGCACGCCGCAGCCGATCTTTTCGCTCGATCTCTTCAAGATCCACACCTTCAGCGTGGGCCTGCTCGGCAATCTGTTCGCGCGCATCGGCAGCGGCGCGATGCCGTATCTGATTCCGCTGCTCCTGCAGGTGGCGCTCGGCTACACGGCCTTCCAGGCGGGTCTCATGATGCTGCCCACAGCCGCTGCGGGCATGTTCTCGAAGCGCCTCGTGACGTATCTGATCATGCGCTACGGCTACCGCAGCGTGCTCGTGTCGAACACGGTGCTCGTGGGCCTCATGATGGCGAGCTTCGCGCTTTCCACGCCGGGCGAGCCGCTGTGGATGCGCATCGCGCAACTGGCGATATTCGGCGCCGTGAACTCGATGCAGTTCACGGCGATGAACACGCTCACGCTCAAGGACCTCGGCACGGGCGGCGCAAGTAGCGGCAACAGCCTCTTCTCGCTCGTACAGATGCTCTCGATGAGCCTTGGCGTGACGGTCGCGGGTGCGCTGCTCACGACCTTCACGGGCATCATGGGTCACAAGACCGGCGAGAACGTGATTCCGGCGTTCCACGCGACCTTCATTTGCGTGGGCATCATCACGGCGGGTTCGTCGTGGATCTTCGCGCAGCTCTCGTCGGACCTGCGGCGCACGGCGAAGAAGACCGACCCGTCCGAACGGACCTGATCGCTGCGGCCGCTGCGGTAGTCGTTGCCGTTGCGTCGTCCGCGCCGGCGCGCACCGCAACGGTGCGGCGCGCCTCGCGGCCGTGCGTTGCCAGCCTTGGCGCCGGGTTCCGGCACCAACTCGGGAACATCGCAGCCACCGTCCCAAAATAGCGCGTGCGCCAGCACACGGGCTAATGACCACGGGACTCGGGGCTCGCATACTTTTTGCTGTCCTATCCTGTAATGTAAACTTGACGCTCACGCGTCCCGCCCGTCACGTCCGTCCCGCGCGCCATCGAAACGAAATGACCAGCATGATCGACATCGATCCCCCCGGCTTCCAGTCTCGCCCCATCGCGGGCGAAGAGGGCGCCCGCCGCACCGTGCTGTACGGCGGCTACACCGTCTTCAGCGTGTTCCAGCCCGTGTTTTCGGTCGCGCACCGCCGCGCGATCGGCTATCACGCGTCGCTGCGCGCGCACGACGAGCAGGGTCAGCAGGCGCCGTCACAGGAAGTGTTCACGCAGGCGGCGCGCCGCGGCGACCTGCTCGAACTCGGGCGTCTCGCGGAATCGCTGCATCTGGGCAACTTCAACGCGTTCGATTCGCATGACGAATGGCTCTTTCTGAGCTTGCACCCGGCCGCGCTCATGGACACGAGCTACGGCGACGCGCTCCTCGCCGGCCTCAAGGCGCTCGGTCTGCAGCCGCAGCGCGTGGTGCTCGAAGTGTCGGAACAGGCGGGCGGCGAGAATTCGCGCTTCGCGGAGATCATCGACGGATTGCGCAAAGCGGGCTTCGTGATCGCGCTGGATGGCTTTGGCGCGAAGCATTCCAACATCGACCGCGTGTGGCAAGTGCGGCCCGACATCGTCACGCTCGACCGCAGCCTGCTCGCCCAGGCGAGCCGCCACGCGCATATCGAGCGCGTGCTGCCGGGGCTCGTCTCGATGCTGCACGAGTCGGGTCAGCTCGTGCTCGTGGGCGGGCTCTCGACCGAGCGCGACGCGCTGATCGCGCTGGAGAGCAACGCCGACTTCGTACAGGGCGCGTATTTCGCGCGGCCCGACGTCGAGCCGGTGCCGCCAGCGAAGGCCGCGCAGCTCATGGACGATCTATCTGCGCGCCTGCGCGAGCGCGTGGCCGCGCGCGAGCGCTCGCAGTCCGCGCGTCTCGCTCCGTACGTGAGCGCCATCGAAGCGGCGGCGAAGCAGCTTGCCGAGGGCGTGAACATGAGCGACGCGACGCTGCCGCTGCTGGGCCTCGACGATACGGCCCGCTGCTTCCTGCTCGATGTGTCGGGCCGGCAGATCGGCGACAACGTGCTGCCCGACGGCCGCACGTCGCAACGCGCCAAGCGCTTCCGGCCGCTGCTGCATTCGGAAGGCGCGAGCTGGGAACGGCGGCCGTATTTCATCGGTGCGATGAAGGCGCCGGGCCGCGTGCAGTTCACGCCGCCGTATCTGTCGATCAACGAGGCGCACCTGTGCGTCACGGCCTCGGTCGCGGTGCAAACGGAGCACGGCGTGCAGGTGCTGTGCGTCGATATCAACTGGGACGCGGCCTTGCGCGGCTAACGTTCAGGCTCAGGCCAGAACGAGCGGTTGCGCGAGCGTCGCCGCGCAACCGTGTGTGGTGGACACGCGCGCGGTGACGCAGAGCGTAGACACGCACGACGCGCCATCGCTCGATGCGAGCCGCGCGAGCAGCTTGCGCACCGCATCGCCGCCGAAGGCGTGGTTGGCCGCCTGGAGCCGGTTGGCCGGCCCCACGCTCCCCTCTTCCAACGCCGCAATACCGGCGATCGAGACGACCGGCTCGGGCAGCCCGTCGCGATCGTCGCGCACATGCAGCCAAGCCGCGAGTGCACCGTCGCGCGCGACGAGCGCCACGCCCGGCTCGCCGTCCAGCGCGAGCGCCTCGGCGCGCAGCTCGCGCGCGGCTGGCGCTTCTTGCGTAGCCTGGCTGTGGGCGACGTCGGGCGCACTCGCCGCGACCAGCGCGCTTGCCGTCACCCCAAGCAAATCCATCAATCCCACGCGATCCTGCGCATGCAGCACGTCGCGCAGACGCTCGACCGTGCGCGCATGCTGCCCCTTGTCTATGGGAGCCGCCTGCGGCGCGGCCTCGCGGGCAAGCCGCACACGGGCACGCCGCACGATCTGCCGGCAATGCTCGTTCGTGCAGCCCGTAAGCGCGCCGATCTGCGCGTAGTCGCACTCGAAGGCCTCGCGCAGCACGAACACCGCCTGCTCGAGCGGTCCCAGCCTTTCGAGCAGGAGCAGCAGCGCGTCCGAAAACCGCCGCGCGCGCAAGCCCGCCTCTTCCGCTGAGGGCGCCGCATCGTCGAGCCAGGCGGCCTCGTGCGCGCCCGCATTCTCGCGACGCAAGCGCCGCAGCCGGTCGATCGCGAGACGCACGGTAACCGTGGCGAGCCACGCCTGCGGAGTGTGCAAGGCTTGCGCGTCGGCGTCACGCCAGCGGAACCACGCGTCCTGCACGACGTCCTCGGCCTCGGCACGGCTACCCAGCACGCGCGCGGCCAGCGCGATGAGCCGCCCGCGCGCATCGCCGAAAGCGGCGGCGCGGCGCGCGTCGGTCCACGCTTCTTCTCCCGGCCCGGCCGCGCCGCGCAATGGGGTCGCAGCATCATTGCACCCCGCGCCTTCCAGACTCGTTCCTTCGATTGTGTCGATCGCCTGCGTCATTCGCTTCGCTCCTTCGCCATGCGTTCGCTTTCGCCCGTTTCCTTCATGACGTTCGGCACGCGGCCGGCGTGACAGCCGCACGCAAAAATATTCTCGTCACGCGGCGGCCGCGCCTGGCGTCATGACAGCAGCGGCGCAATCGCGCCGCCAACGTCAACCGCCGTCAACGGAAAAACCGCGAGGCCACTCATGCCATCCTTTGCACTGAATCATGCAGCAATGCCGCCGAGCGCGCTCAATCTCGTCCCGACCGTGATCGAAACTTCGGGGCGCGGCGAGCGCGCCTACGACATCTACTCGCGTCTGTTGCGCGAGCGCATCGTGTTCCTCGTGGGGCCGGTGACCGAGCAGAGCGCCAGCCTCGTGGTCGCGCAACTGCTCTTTCTCGAAGCGGAAAACGCGGACAAGGACATCAGCCTCTATATCAATTCGCCGGGCGGTTCGGTCTACGACGGACTCGCCATTTACGACACGATGCAGTTCATCAAGCCCGATGTCTCGACGCTGTGCACGGGTTTCGCGGCCAGCATGGGCTCGTTCCTGCTCGCGGCGGGCGCGCATGGAAAACGATTCGCACTGCCAAACGCACGCATCATGATCCATCAGCCTTCGGGCGGCGGCCAGGGCACCGCCGCCGATGTCGAGTTGCAGGCGCGCGAGATCCTTTACCTGCGCGAGCGCCTGAATGCGATGCTCGCCGCACGCACCGGACGCGGCATCGAGCAGATCGCGCACGACAGCGACCGCGACAACTTCATGTCGGCGCAGGCGGCTGCGGAGTACGGCCTGATCGACCGCGTGCTCGAATCGCGCAACGACCCGTTGCTGCGCTAGGCGAGCCGCACGGCGAGCCACGCCGCCAGCACGCCCTTGTACTCGGCGACCAGCAGCTTGCGCTCCTTCGGTTTCGCTGCGGCGTATAGTGGATTGAGGCTCTTGATGACCTGCAGCATGACTTCGGCCACGCGATAGGCCTCATCGGACGAAAGCTTCGGCTGATAGCGCAGGAACAGCGCCGTGAAACGCTGGCGCAGCAGATTGCGCACGGCCGCATCGCGCTTGAAGCCGAGCGGCACGGAAAGCAGGGGCAAATACGCGGGATAGTCGTGCATCAGATCGACCATCAAGTCGAACAGGCGCTCGACCAGTTGCGCGAGCGGCAGCTTGCCTGGGTCGTCGTGCGCGGCGATGAGCGCGCTCCAGCGCGCGTCCATTTCGTCGCCATAACGCTTGCGCAGCGCGAGAGCCAGTGCCTCCTTGTTCGGAAAGTACTGGTACGCCGCGCCCACCGAAACGCCCGCCTGCTGCGCGATCTGCGTCATCGTCGCCGCTTCGAAGCCACGCTCGGCGAAAGCTCCGCCCGCGGCTTCGAGCAGCGCGTCCACCGTGCGCGCCGCGCGTTCCTGGCGCGGCACGCGCCGAGCGTTCTCATTTTGCGCCTCCTTGCGCGCGAGCGGGTCTGCCGCCATATCTGAAGCCTCCTTCACATTCGTGTATGATTATGTGAAGCCATCCTCACATATAGGTGAACCATGACGCAAGCACTTTCACTGAACGCGCGCACCACGGCGCTCGTGATGATCGACCTCCAGCACGGCATCGTCGGCCGCCAGATCGCGCCCTATAGCGGCGCGCAGGTCGTGGCCAACGCCAAGCCGCTCGCCGACGCATTGCGCGCCAAGGGCGGCACCGTCGTCTGGGTGCACGTGCTCCTGAACGAACTGCTCGCGCTGCCCGCCGACGCACCCGGCCGCACGCCCGACACGCCGCCCGCCCCGGCCGAAGCCTCGGAACTCGTACCCGAGATCGGCGCGCAAGCCGGCGACGTGATCGTCGCCAAGCGCCAATGGGGCGCGTTCTACGGCACCAACCTCGAGCAGCAACTGCGCCGCCGCGGCATCGACACCATCGTCATCGGCGGCATCGCCACGAACTTCGGCGTCGAATCCACCGCGCGCGCGGCGTTCGATCTCGGCTTCAAGCTCGTGTTCGTCGAAGACGCCACGTCGGGTCTGAACGAAGAGATGCATCACTTCTCGTTCGCAAAGCTGTTCCCGCACATGGGCCACGTGCGTTCGACGCAGGAAACCATCGCGGCTTTTGCGTAAAACACTTCGCGCAAAACAAAAAGCCCTCGATTCGCATCGAGGGCTTTTTTTGCGTGTGCCGCAGCCAGTGCGGCGCACGGAACCGGCTTCGTATTACGCGAAGTTCTGCGCTGCGAAGTTCCAGTTCACGATGTTCCAGAACGCTTCGACGAACTTCGGACGTGCGTTGCGGTAGTCGATGTAGTAAGCGTGTTCCCACACGTCGATCGTGAGGAGCGCCTTGGCGTCGGTCGTGAGCGGCGTGGCGGCGTTGCTGGTCGACACGATGTCGAGCGAGCCGTCTGCCTTCTTCACAAGCCACGTCCAGCCCGAACCGAAGTTGCCGACTGCAGCCTTCGTGAAGGCTTCCTTGAATGCGTCGTAGGAGCCCCACTTCGCATTGATTGCGTCGCCGAGCGCGCCCGACGGTGCGCCGCCGCCCTGCGGCGAGAGGCTGTTCCAGAAGAACGTGTGATTCCAGATCTGCGCCGAGTTGTTGAACACGCCACCCGACGACTTCTTGACGATCTCTTCGAGCGAGAGGTTTTCGAACTCGGTGCCCGGAACGAGGTTGTTCAGATTCGTGACGTAAGCCTGGTGGTGCTTGCCGTAGTGGAACTCGAGCGTTTCTTCCGACATGTGCGGAGCGAGGGCGTTCTTCGCGAACGGCAGCGGCGGGAGCGTAAATGACATGATGCGGTTCCTTCGTCGTGTTATGGGGAGTTCTGCGTGAAGTTCTACAAATTCGCCGGCATGGAGGACTCGATTGTAGGCGAGTTGGAATAACCCCGCAAACGAGCGGCCTTTATGCTGGATATCGTTTGCACGGGGCTTTTGCGGATGAACCGCTATGCGGTTTTTCGTCGATTCCCCGCCTCAACGGCGCCGTGCTGCACGCACTGCACAGAGCGCGATGCTCGATGCCAGGACGCTCGAACGGCGCTTTCGATGCAACCCGGTCAATGCCGGGCGCGCACGCAGGCAAGACGGCTGCAATCGCGTTGCAATCTTTGCGCAACCGGCGTGCAAACTTCCTGCAACGAGACTGCAACAATCGCCAGTCACGACGATGCATCGTCGTGACGCAAGCGATCATGCGATTGCGCCGGTTCTCCTGGTGCAGCAAGCACCGAGCCTGACCGCCGCTATCAGAAACCGTCGGCGAGGCGCGGCTGGACATCGGCGAGCGCGACGTCGGCGCTGCCCTGCGCAAGGTGCACGGTGAGCCGCTTGCCCGGCTTGAGCGCGGCGGGCGAGCGCACGGCCGCGCCGCTCTGCGCATCGAGCAGTGCCGCATAGCCGCGTTCGAACGTGCGTTGCGGGCTCAGCACTTCGAGCCGCGCCGTGAGTTCCGAAACACGTGCCGCTTCGCGCTCGCGCTGACGCGCAAAGGCGCCGTCCAGACGCCGGCCGAGCGATTCGAGCTGGGCGCGCTGCGCGGCGGCGTCGGGCCGCGCGCGCTGCCAGCGCATCTGCATGACGTTCAGGCGCGCACGCGCTTCGGCGCTCGCACGCGAGCCCGCCGAGGCGAGGCGTATCGTCAATTGGCGCAAGTGCGTGCGCTGCTGCGCCAGCCGCTCGACGGGCGAAACGAGCCGGCGCGCCAGCCAGTCGAGCTGCTGCGCGCGCCGCTCGAGCAGGCGGCCGAAATCGCGCGCGAGCGCAGCATGACGCTGGTCGAGGTCGCGCAGCAACAGTGTGCGCTGCGGACTGACGAGTTCGGCCGCGCCGGTGGGCGTTGGCGCACGCACGTCGGCGGCGAAATCGGCGATCGTGAAATCGGTTTCGTGGCCAACGCCGCTCACCACCGGAATGGCGCTGGCCGCGATCGCCCGCGCGAGCGCCTCGTCGTTGAACGACCACAAATCCTCGATCGAGCCGCCGCCGCGGCACAGCACGAGCACGTCCACTTCGTTGCGCGCGTTCGCGGTTTCCAGCATCGCCGTGAGTTTTTCCGCCGAACCCGCGCCCTGCACCGGCGCGGGATAGACGATCACCGGCACGTGCGGCGCGCGGCGGCACAGCGTGGTGAGCACGTCGCGCAGCGCGGCGGCCTGCATCGACGTAATCACGCCGACGGCGCGCGGATGCGAAGGCAGCGCGCGTTTGCGCTCGGGGTCGAAGAGCCCTTCGGCCTCGAGTTGCGCCTTCAGGCGCAGGAAGGCTTCGTAGAGCCGGCCCTGGCCGGTGCGCCGCACGGCCTCGACGTTCAGCTGGAGTTCACCGCGCGGCTCGTACATCGTGACGAGCGCGCGCACCTCGATGCGATCGCCTTCGCGCGGCGTGAATTCGGCGTATTGGGCGCGGCCGCGGAACATCACGCAGCGAATCTGCGCCTGGGCGTCCTTGATCGAGAAGTACCAGTGGCCGCTCGCGGCGCGCGTAAAGTTGGAAACTTCGCCGGAAATCCATGCAAGCGGAAACGTGCGCTCGAGCATCGAGGCGATCGCCCGGTTGAGCGCCGAGACCGGCACGACGACGTCGCCCGAAGGCGCGGAAGAAGCGGAGAATCGGTCGGATAGCATGCGAGAAGGTGTGGAGAAACGTCAGCCGGACAGACGATAGACCGTTCGGGGGGCGACAGTCCAGCACGAATGAGACCCGGCCCGCAAGCCCCGCGAAGTGTCCACATCGGCGCTGTCATGCGGCATGATGACCGCACCCTGCCCGCAGACGCTGGAAAAATAACCCATCCCGTTGATTTTTAAACGTTTTTAATCTCTATAACATCCTTACAGACCGATGGAGAGGCCGAAGAATGGGCCTTTCAGCCTTCCTGAGACCCACTTCTCCACAAAGTTATCCACAGGAGTCGATTTTTCCGGCATTTCGCGCAGCTTGCAGGCAGCCGACAATTGCGTGCGGCCCGGCAACTTGCCGCGTGGCGCCTACCCGCGCTAGAGTGCCGGGTTCCCTTGTCGCTCACCTCGAACCGGAGAACCGACCCGATGCCCGCCCTGCCTGTCAGCTTCCCGCATGCCGCGTGCGGCGCTTCGCGCGCAGATTGCCGATGAGCGGCCCCGTCTCCAGTCTCAAAGAACGCCTCGAAGCGCAGTTTGCGCACGCCTGGCAACGCCGCGGCGCGCTCGCCTGGGCGCTCACGCCGCTCGCCGCCGTATTCGCCGCCGTAAGCGGCGCGCGCCGCGCCGCCTTCGCCACGGGCTGGCTCAAGAGCGTGCGCGTGGGCGTGCCCGTGGTGGTGGTCGGCAATGTGACCGTGGGCGGTACGGGCAAGACGCCCACGGTGATCGCGCTTGTCGAGGCGCTGCGCGCCGCGGGCTTCTCGCCGGGCGTCGTCTCGCGCGGGTACGGCGCGAAAATCGCGCGCCCCACGCCCGTCACGGCGGATACGCCCGCGCGCCTGTGCGGCGACGAACCCTTGCTGATCGCGCGCCGCACCGGCGTGCCCGTGTGGGTCTCGCCCGACCGCGTGGCGGCAGCCACGGCGCTGTGCGGCGCCCACAGCGACGTCGACGTGATCGTGAGCGACGACGGCCTGCAGCATTACCGCCTCGTGCGCGACGTCGAGATCGTGGTGTTCGACCATCGTCTGGGCGGCAATGGCTTTCTGCTGCCGGCGGGGCCGCTGCGTGAACCGCTCTCGCGCCGGCGCGACGCCACGCTCGTCAACAATCCGTTCGAGCGCACGCTGCCGCCCTGGCCCAATACGTTCGCGCTCAAGCTCGAACCCGGCGACGCCTGGCATCTCGCCAATCCGGCGATGCGCCGCCCGCTCGCGCAGTTTGCCGCGGGCGCGGCCGCGCCGGGGCAAGGCGCCCGAATGACGCCGGACGGGCAAGGATCGCAAGCG
Organism: Paraburkholderia sp. JHI869; assembly: GCF_038900775.1. Taxonomy (NCBI): domain Bacteria; kingdom Pseudomonadati; phylum Pseudomonadota; class Betaproteobacteria; order Burkholderiales; family Burkholderiaceae; genus Paraburkholderia; species Paraburkholderia sp. JHI869. The sequence continues at coordinate 2,525 of NZ_JAYMSC010000019.1, read as the reverse complement.
GCGCTGCGCATCGTGGCAGCGGCCGGCATCGGTTCGCCGGAGCGTTTTTTCGCGACGCTGCGCGCGGCCGGCCTCGCGCCGCAAACCCTGCCGCTGCCCGACCACTACGCCTACGCGACCAACCCGTTCGCCGACGTTGCCGCCGACGCGATCCTGGTCACCGAAAAGGATGCAGTAAAATTGGGGGCCTGGAACGACGCGCGCATCTGGGTCGTCCCCGTCGAAGCCGCGCTCGATCATCGCCTCATTACCCTGGTTGTGGAGAAACTCCGTGGACGCTCGTCTGCTTGAAATCCTGGTCTGCCCCATTTGCAAGGGCCCGCTCAGCTATGACCGCGCCGCGCAGGAGCTGATCTGCAATGCCGACAAGCTCGCCTATCCGATCCGCGACGGCATCCCGGTCATGCTCGTCGACGAAGCGCGTCAAACCGTGGAAGGCACGCCGGTCGATCCGCACGGGCCGAGCGCTGCGTGAGGCTCACGGGCGGCGCATCGCGCGCCGCCAGGTGGGCGCGATCGCACGCATTCGCGCAGCTCATCCGCTCTTTCCGGCTGGAAACCGGGTCACGCGCGCGGTCCCCGGCGCGCTGTCGTCTCCAGAGACGGTTTCCAGAACCGGTTTCCCGAATCCCGAATCCCGTTTCCTGTCCTTGCCCGAACTGGCCATGACCGCTCCCGTCCAACCCTTCATCGCTGTCGTCCCGGCGCGTCTCGCATCCACGCGGCTGCCCAACAAACCGCTCGCCGACATCGGCGGCAAGCCCATGGTGGTGCGGGTGGCCGAGCGCGCGCGCGATTCGGGCGCACAGAAGGTGCTGATCGCGTCCGACGCCCAGAGCGTGCTCGACGCCGCCCGCGAACACGGTTTCGAAGCCATGCTCACGCGCGCCGATCACCCGTCGGGCACCGACCGCCTCGCTGAGGTCGCCGAGCACTACGGCTGGAGCGACGACACGATCGTGGTCAACGTCCAGGGCGACGAGCCGCTGATCGACCCTGCGCTCGTGTGCGACGTTGCGTCGCACCTCGCCGCACGCCCCGAATGCGCGATCGCCACCGCCGCGCATCCCATCACGGCGCCCGACGAAATCTTCAGCCCGAACGTCGTGAAGGTCGTACTGGACGCTCGCGGCGTGGCGCTCTACTTCTCTCGCGCGCCCATTCCCTGGGCCCGCGACGCCTGGCAACCGCACTGGTCGCCGGCGCGTCTCGATCTCGGCGCAATGCCCGCCCCGCCTGCTCCCGCGACCGTTTATCGGCACATCGGCCTGTACGCGTACCGCGCGAAATTCCTGCGCAGCTACCCCTCGCTCGCGCATTCGCCGATCGAGCAGGTCGAGGCGCTCGAACAGCTTCGCGCGATGTGGCATGGCGAGCGCATCGCGGTGCTCGTGACGGCCGAAGCACCCGCGCCAGGCGTCGACACCCCCGCCGACCTCGCCCGTGTGCAGGCGTTATACCGGCCTTAATTCCGTCCGTGGGGCAAAAATCCCATGGCATAATCAATTGTTTGCGCGAGCCGTCTAAAGCCTTTGTGCGTCGGGGTTTCCCCGCTTTTCGGCACCGTCTTGCAGCGCTATCCAGTGTCCTGAGCGAGTCATGGGCACCGGGCGAAAGCCGCGCGGGACGGGCCGTCGCCCCCGCCTGCACTGCCTCGACGGCCGTGAGCGAACAGGCGAGGAGACGCACGACGCTGACGATGCCGCCCCACTGCGTGTGCAGGGGCAGCCGCCGCGCCGCAAGAATTCACACAGATCGGAGATTGTTCACATGCGTTTGATCCTGTTGGGCGCCCCGGGCGCGGGCAAGGGAACCCAGGCAAGCTTCATCAAGGAAAAGTTCGGCATTCCGCAAATCTCGACGGGCGACATGCTGCGCGCGGCCGTCAAGGCTGGCACGCCGCTTGGCCTCGAAGCGAAGCGATTCATGGACGCGGGCGAGCTCGTGACCGACGAGCTCATCATCAATCTCGTGAAGGAACGCCTTCAGGAGCCCGACTGCAAGAACGGCTACCTGTTCGACGGCTTCCCGCGCACGTTGCCGCAAGCCGAAGCAATGAAGCAGGCGGGCGTCGCGATCGACTACGTGCTCGAGATCGACGTGCCGTTCGACGAAATCATCACGCGCATGAGCGGCCGCCGCATGCACCCGGCTTCGGGCCGCACGTATCACGTCAAGTTCAATCCGCCGAAAGTGGAAATGACGGACGACGTGACCGGCGAACCGCTCGTCCAGCGCGACGACGACAAGGAAGAGACGGTGCGCAAGCGTCTGGACGTGTACGTCGCCCAGACCAAGCCGCTCATCGCCTACTACAGCGACTGGGCGAAGCGCGGTGAGGAAAACAGCCTGAAGGCGCCGCAGTATCGCGCCATCTCGGGCCTCGGCACCGTCGACGAGATTCGCGAGCGCGCATTCGCAGCGCTCAAGTAAGCGATCCAAAGCACGATTCGAAGCCGGTTTCGGCTTTCATGCTGGTTTGCCTGCGGGCCGGCTGGCGCCGCACTCCCGATGTGACTCGGGAC
>NZ_JAYMSC010000018.1:0-165944 GCF_038900775.1 Paraburkholderia sp. JHI869 | reverse complement strand
TAACCAACCCGCGAATATCAGCTTGATCCACCGTCGAGATTTACTGCTACGCCGCCCTCAGGAAATTTACTCTAACCATGGACTAGATCTTGAAAACCGATTCCGATTGACACCGGGAGTCATATCAGCGCGGTTACGCCATCGTCGAGTCCGATCTCTTCCACGATCTTGCCGTTCCTCAGGTGCAACACCGTCGTGCCGGTGAAATGCATCTTGCGGCCGCTCGCCGCCGGCAACGATCCTGCGAGAAAGTCCGCGAACGCCGGGCCCGAATGGGTGCCGCCGCCTTCCCACTGACCCACCACGAACTCGCCTTCAGCGATGAGATCGGCCGCGCCCCAAAAGTTCAGATCGGGGAACGCCGTGCGAAAGCCTGTCATGAAGGCCTTGATGTCCTCGCGGCCGCGGCGCGGTTCGTGCAGCGAATACTTGAGCAGCATGTCTGGCGCGGCTAGCTCGTCGACGATGCCGAGGTCGCAGGTTTCGCCCCAGAAGCTCGTGAACCAGCGGCCAACGATCGCCTTGTTGTCCTCTTCCATCGACATGTTCGACTCCTTGCTGATCTCGATTCACGGTGAAGCAGGATTGCTTCGCCTGAAATGAACGATATCGAGCAGGGGGGCCGTGCAGATACCCGTTTCTTGCCATGACGTTCGCGTCGAATTGGAGCGCAACATTCGGATCGGAACGTGCGTTGCGTTGGGGTATCGTTGGTCTGTATGCGATATCGGCGAGAGGAGGGACGGACGCGATGAAAACCGGAACGATGAGGGCGGAGAAGCCGGAATCCGGAACGTATGACTGGGTCGAGATCGAGCGGTCGCTCGATGCGCGCGGCTACGCCGTATTGCCTCGCGTGCTCAGGCCCGAGCAATGCGCGCAACTCGCCGCCCTGTATGCGAGGGACGATGGCTTCCGCTCGCGCATCGTCATGGCGCGCCACAATTTCGGACGCGGGGAGTACAAGTACTTCGCGTATCCACTGCCGTCGCTGCTTCAGCGCTTGCGCCATGCGCTCTATCCGTACCTCGCGCCTGTCGCCAACCGCTGGAACGTGCAACTGGGGATCGACACGCAGTACCCGGACAACCTCGACGCTTTTCTCGACCAATGCCACCGCGCAGGGCAGATGCGCCCGACTCCGCTCATCCTCGAATACGGCGCAGGCGACTACAACTGCCTGCACCAGGACCTCTACGGCGAGCATGTGTTTCCGTTGCAGGTCGCGATGCTGCTCTCGCGGCCAGGCGTCGACTTCGAGGGCGGCGAGTTCGTGATGACGCAGAGCGCGTCGAACGGGCAGTGCGCTGAAGTGATACCGCTGGAGCAGGGCGATGCGGTGCTGTTCACCGTGAACCAGCGTCCGGCGGCGAACCGGCGCGGCGGCACGCGCAGGGTCGCCATGCGGCACGGCGTGAGCGTGGTGCGCAGCGGCAAGCGTCATACCGTCGGCCTGATCTTTCACGATTCACGGTAGCGTGCGCAAAACGCGAAGGACTGCATCATGCAACTGTTTCTCAGCCATATCGAGTCGCCGCTGGGCGACCTCATGCTGGTGAGCGATGTGCAGCATCGGCTGCATGCGCTCGAATTCTCTGATCATCGCTCGCGTCTGCATCGTGGTTTGCGCGAGCGATACGGCAGCGCCGAATTGATCGACGCCGCCGCGCCGGCTTCGATTGCCGACGCTATCACGCGTTATTTCTCCGGCAAATTGGACGTGCTCGATTCTCTTGCTGTTGTCATGGCGGGTTCGGACCTCGAAGAGAAGGTCTGGGCCGCATTGCGCGGCATTCCAGTTGGCACGACGACGAGCTACGGCAAGCTCGCGAAGGCGTTGGGATTCGAAGACCCGCGCGCGGCGATCGACATAGGTGCGGCGAATGGCGCGAATCCCATCGCTATCGTCGTGCCGTGCCATCGTGTGATCGCCAGCAACGGCGAGTTGAAGGGCTACGCGTGGGGCTTGCATCGCAAGCGCTGGCTGCTCGAACACGAGAAGGCGATCCCTGCCACGCACGAGGTTCCGAAGACCGCAACGCTGCCTGGCTTTTGACACCCCATGACTTTATCCGTGAACACACTCGACAAGCTGGATTGGAGCGCGCTCGCCGCGCAGCTGGATAGCGAAGGTTACGCGGTACTCCCTCGCCTCCTTGACGCTGATGAAGCCCGCTTGCTCGCGCGCGAGGCCGGCACATCGGACGCGTTGCGCCGCGTATCGCTGGATTCACTCGATCTCGGCCGCGGCGATCTGCTGTATTTCGACGCTCTGCTGCCGCAGCCGTGGGCGCAATGGCGTACGGAGTTCTATCGTCAGTTGGCGTCCGTCGCCAATCGCTGGAACGAGGTACTTGGCATGCCTTATCGATTTCCGGCGAAGCTGGATGCATTCGCGGAGCGCAACCGGCGGGCGGGGCAAACGTGGGCGCAGTCGCATTTGAACCGGCTAGGCACCGACGATTATCTGGCTCTGCATCAACGCAGCGACGGAGAGCACGTTTTTCCGCTGCAAGTGGTCGCCTTGCTCACGGCGCCGGGGAAAGACTTCACGGGCGGCGACCTGGTGTTGACCGAGCAACGTCCGCGCATGCAGTCGCGCCCCACCGTCGTGCCGCTCGGTCTGGGCGACGCGGCGATCATCGCCACGGCCCAGCGGCCATTCAAAGGCAGCAGCGGTTACTACCGCGTGAACCTGCGGCATGCCATTAGCCGGGTGCGAAGCGGCGAGCGCGTTGGTGTCGAGCTGTCGTTCCACGACGCGCCTTACGCGGCCAACGATCAACACACATTCGATCTGGATGCCTGACTGGTGGCAGCGCAGGCATTCAGATACACCGCCTGCAGACGCAACTAACTGTCAACCCCACCAACCCCAAGCCTACGCCGCGTTGCGGCGGCATCGATTCGCCGTCATCCGACTCGCCCTGCCCAGGGACTTCCCGTATACAGACTTTATCGACTATTTATCGATAAATTGTCGTGATAGATTCCTGGGCTGAATTGGGTGCAACGGGGAAGAGTGCGCCCGCGCGGCCGGCATCACGAGACCGGCGGAAATACATACGGCGGAGGAGAGATGCTGGTTCTGATAGGGGTGCCGATCGTGGTGATCGGTTTCGCATTGCGCCTGAACGCGCTGCTCGTCGTGACCGCGGCGGGCATCGCGACGGGGCTTGCGGGCGGCCTGCATACGGTCGAGATTGTCAGCGCGTTCGGCAAGGCGTTCGCCGATAACCGCTACATGGGCCTCATCTGGCTCACGCTGCCCGTGATCGCGCTGCTGGAGCGCAACGGCCTGCGCGAGCAGGCAAAGCACCTCATTTCGCGCGTGCACGCCGCCACCACCGGCCGCGTGTTGATGCTCTACTTCGTGATCCGCCAGATCACGGCCGCGCTCGGCCTCACGTCATTGGGCGGGCACGCGCAGATGGTGCGTCCGCTCATCGCGCCCATGGCCGAAGCCGCCGCCACGAAGCGCTACGGCGATGTGCCCGACGCCGTACGCCAGCAGATCCGCGCCAACGCATCGGCCGTGGACAACATCGCCGTGTTCTTCGGCGAAGACATCTTCATCGCAATCCAGTCGATCCTGCTCATCAAGGGCTTCCTGGAGCAGAACGGCATCATCGTTCAGCCGCTGCAGGTCTCGGTCTGGGCGATTCCCACCGCGTTCGCGGCGCTGCTCATCCACTGCGTGCGCCTGAAGCTGCTCGATCACAATCTCTCGCGTCGCCTGAAAGTGAACGGCGCCGCCAACGCGCACGACGCCGCAAACCGCCAGGGGGCCGCTTCGTGATCAAGCTCGAATCGCTCTATGTCGTCGCGGGCCTGATGTTCGCGTCATTCGCCATTTTCAACCTGCTCGACCGCGCGAACCCGCGCCGCGTCGTCAACTTCGTGTTCTGGGGCGTCTATGCCGTGACGTTTCTGTTCGGCGGCGTGCTGCCGCATTTCGTGATGGGTTGCCTCGCGATCGCGCTCGCCTTGATCGCGGGCTCCGGTAAGCTGGGGCGCAGCCCCGCGGGCAACGACAACGCCAAGGCTGTGGAACGCCGCGAGCAGGGCGCACGCCGCTTTGGCAGCAAGCTCTTCATTCCGGCGCTGCTCATCCCCGTCGTGACGCTCGTCGGCACGCTCACGCTTAAGTACGCGCCCTTCGTCGAAGCGAAGAACGTCACGCTCATCTCGCTCGTGATTGCCACGCTCGTTGCGTTCGGCGCCGCGCTCGTCATGTTGCGCGATTCGCCCGTGCAGGCGCTCAAGGGCGCACGCCACACCATGGACGCCGTGGGCTGGGCCGCGATCCTCCCGCAGATGCTCGCCGCGCTCGGCGCGCTGTTCGCGGCAGCGGGCGTGGGCCACGTGGTGTCCGAGCTCGTCACGAACTGGATTCCGCAAAATTCGGCGTTCGCGGTCGTGGCCGCCTACACTTTCGGCATGGCGTTGTTCACGATGATCATGGGCAACGCATTCGCGGCTTTTCCGGTGATGACCGCGGGCATCGGCCTGCCGCTGATCGTGCATCAGTTCCACGGCAACCCCGCTATTCTCGGCGCGATCGGCATGCTTTCGGGCTTCTGCGGCACGCTCATGACGCCGATGGCCGCGAACTTCAACATCGTCCCGGCAGCGCTGCTCGAACTGAGCGACAAGAACGGCGTGATCAAGGCGCAATGGCCGACCGCCGTGCTGCTTCTCGTCGTCAACACGCTGCTGATGTACGCCTTCGTTTTCCGGTTCTAATGAGATCGCGATGACCACACACCTCACCGCCGCGCATGCCTCGAAGTTCGCCTCGCTCGCGCTGGCTCACCTCACGCGCGAGTATCCGAACAAGCTGACCCATTCGCTCGAAGGCCCGCAGGACGTGCAGGGCCCGCGCGCGCTGCACCCGGTCTTTTACGGCAGCTACGACTGGCATTCGTGCGTGCACGGCTACTGGCTCGTGCTGCATCTGCTGGAGCGCTTTCCCGATTTGCCCGAGGGACCGCAGATCGTCGCCGTGGTCGACGAGCACTTCACGCCGGAGAAGATGGCCGGTGAGATGGCCTATCTCACGCTCGCGCACAACCGCGGCTTCGAGCGGCCTTACGGCTGGGCATGGCTGCTTGCGCTCGCGGCGCAGGTCGAGACGCTGAAGTTGCCGCAGGCCGCGCGCTGGAAAGTGGCGCTGGCGCCGCTCACCGACTGGTTCGTCGAGCGCTTCGAGGAATTCCTTCCGAAGGCGACGTATCCGCTGCGAGTGGGCACGCACTTCAACACGGCGTTCGCGCTCACGCTCGCCTACGACTTCGCAAAAGCCACCTCGCGCCCGGCGCTGGCTTCGCTGATCGAAGACACCGCCACGCGCTGGCATGCCAACGACGCGGGCTGCCAGGCGTGGGAGCCGGGCGGCGACGAATTCCTGTCGCCCGCACTGAGCGTGGCCTTGCTGATGAGCCGCGTGCTGCGCGCGCCCGATTTCGAGCCGTGGTTCACGCGCTTCCTGCCGAATCTCGTAGTGCAAGAGCCCGTCACGCTCTTCACGCCGGCCACCGTGACCGATCGCAGCGACGGCAAGATTGCCCACCTCGACGGGCTCAACCTGAGCCGCGCGTGGTGTCAGCGCTCACTCGCACGCGCACTGCCCGCCGGCGACGCACGCGTGGCCGTGCTCAACGATGCCGCGCAACTGCATCTGGCCAGCGCGCTCGACCACGTGGCCGGCGACTATATGGGCGAGCACTGGCTCGCCACCTTCGCGACGCTTGCGCTCGAAGCGTGACGGAACCGGGGCGCGCCGTTCGCGCGCGCCTCACGCCGCTTCCAGACTGAAGATTTACACGCTCGCGGTCGATATAACGGGCTGAAGCCCCGAGCCGCCGGCGGAATCTGCTGCGATCTGCTGCGCATCGACCGGCTCGGGACATCGAACCCACTCAGGTCTGGAAGGTATGCAAGTAGAGAAATTCATGACGAGCCGTGTCGTCACCATCGGTTTCGACGACACGCTCGCTACAGTGCGCGAGATCTTCGCCGAGGCGAGCTTTCACCATCTGCTCGTGGTCGAAGAGGGCAAACTGCAAGGCGTCGTCTCGGACCGCGACCTGCTGCGCGCAATCAGCCCGTTCATCGACAGCGTGGTCGAATCCGCACGCGACCTCGGCACGCTCAACAAGCGCGTGCACCAGATCATGAGCCGCAAGCCGCTCACGCTGCGGCCCGAGTCGAGCCTTTCCGAGGCTGTGGCCCTCTTTCTTGCCAACAAGATCTCATGCATTCCCATCGTCGATGCCGAATTTCGCCCCGTGGGCATCGTGAGCTGGCGCGACGTGCTGCGCTATCTCGTGCCGATGGACGAGGGCGCCGCACCCGACGCAGGTTCGGAAAAGGGCAGCGCGTGATGCGGATTGGCTCGCACGCATCCCACATTTTGATCTGTATTACGAAGTGTTGCTAACGGTCGTACTTCTTTGAGGCGAACCATAAAGTTCGCAACCTCTCCTGCCGTTGTTATGTACTGGGCGCTTAAACAGCCTGAACGACTGGGCTGCACTGGATAAGCGCGCCGGAACATTCGATGAAAAACGACTGGGACACGCGCGGCCCCCAGAGCCGCGTGCCCCACGGAGAGAGACCAGGAATGCTGCACAAGCTGTCGATACGCGCGAGCCTGACCGTGATGATTGCCTTCTTCGGCATCGTCCTGGTCGTTGGGGCCGCCACAGGACTCCTGTCGATGCGAGCGGGCAACGAGTCGCTGCGCACGATGTACACCGTCAATACGCCGGCCGTGGCGGACCTCGAAGGCAGCGCCGGCCAGTTGCTGCGTCTGCGCCTTGCGCTCGCCACCAACGCATCGCTTTCCGATCTCGGCGACCACGATGCCGCGGACGCCGTGCTCAAGCGCTTCGATCAGTACCTGAAGAACTCGAACGAGCGTCTGGACCACTATCTGTCGATTGCGAGCGGCGAAGGCGAGGCGCAGGATCTTATCGCCGACATGCAGGCCAAGCGCAACAGCTTCCTGCATGACGGCGTCGAGCCGGCGCTGGCGGCGCTCAAGGCTGGCGACAAGACCGCGTTCCAGGAACTCCAGGGCCACAAGCTGCCTTCGCTCTATGGCAACTACGAAAAGGCGATGCTCGTGCTCGAGAAGCGCCAGATCGACCTCGGCGCGCAGCGCTACCAGGAAGCGCAGGACCGCTTCAATGCGGTGAGCATCGCGGTGGGCGTGGGCATGGTGCTCTCGCTGCTGCTCGCATGGATTGGCCGCGCCGCGCTCATGCGCGCGATCGTGCATCCTGTGGACGCGGCCATCGCGCAGTTCCAGCGCATCGCCGCCGGCGACCTGAGCGGCACGGTCGAGGCGACGAGCAACAACGAAATGGGTCGCCTGCAGTCCGCGCTGCGGCAAATGCAGGACGCGCTCATCAAGACGGTCAGCAGCGTGCGCGAAGGCGCGCTCTCGATCGACAAGGGCGTGAGCGAAATTGCCGCGGGCAACACCGATCTTTCACAGCGCACCGAGGAGCAGGCCGCCTCGCTCGAGGAAACGGCGGCGAGCATCGAAGAACTGACCTCCACGGTCAAGCAAACCGCCGAAAACGCGCGCCAGGCCAGCACGCTCGCCGAGGGCGCTTCGGGTCTCGCCGCGCAGGGCGGCGCGCTCTCGCGCGAAGTGGTCGGCACGATGCAGGACATCGTGGGCGACTCGCGCCGCGTGGGCGAGATCGTCGGCGTGATCGAAGCCATTGCGTTCCAGACCAATATTCTCGCGCTCAACGCGGCCGTGGAAGCGGCGCGCGCGGGCGAAGAAGGGCGCGGCTTCGCGGTGGTGGCGAGCGAAGTGCGCTCGCTGGCGCAGCGCAGCGCCGCGGCGGCCAAGGAAATCAAGGAACTGATCGAGTCGTCGACCACGCGCGTGGAGACGGGCGCGGGCCTCGTCGAACGCTCGGGCTCGACGATGAGCGAAATCGTCGAAGCGATTGCGCGCGTGAGCGCGATCATGAACGAGATCGCATCGGCGGCTGCGGAGCAGAGCACGGGCATCGATCAGGTCAACATTGCCGTTGGACAGATGGATCTGGTGACCCAGCAGAATGCGGCACTCGTTGAGCAGGCAACGGCCGCGGCTTCGTCGCTCGAAAACGAAGCGCACCGGCTGAACGCCGCGGTTTCGGTGTTCCGCACCGGGCGCGCAGGGTAACGCTCGAGCCGCATGGGGTGATTCGCCCGGTATAGTCGGGCATTCACGACTGCCTGCGGACCTCGCACACCATGCAGCTTCTCGATCACGTTTCGATCGGCGTTCCCGATCTCGACACAGCGCGTCCCTTCTACGATGCGATCATGAACGTGCTGGGCGCGGTCAAGGTGTACGACCGCCCCAATGCACTCGGCTACGGCGAGCGTTGCGACGCCGCCGAAACGCAATCGTCCTATCTTTCCGTCTATCTGGATGCCAGCGCCATCGAGCCGAACAAGCGGCACTGGTGCTTCAAGGCCGCTTCGCGCGCGCAAGTCGATGCGTTCCATGCAGCGGGTCTCGCGGCGGGCGGCCGCTCGGATGGCGGCCCGGGCTTGCGGCCGCACTATCACGCCGATTACTACGCCGCTTTTCTCATCGATCCAGCCGGTAACCGGGTCGAGGCCGTGTGCCATCTGGCATCGGCCTGACGCCTTGACGTGCGTAACGCGTTAGACCCGGAAGTCGGCGGCCATGTCCTCGTCGCTTCGCGCCTCGAGCCTGCCTGAGCGGCATGCCGCCATGAAAACTTCGTAATCCTTTTCGTTCTGGATCGCGCAGGCTTGAGCGTATTCCACCAGCGCATCGGCAAAAGACTCGCCGCTGCCGAGGTACGCGGCGATTTCCACAGCCTTGCCGCTCGCCTTGGCGTGGGCGCGCGCGAGCGCCCAGCCGCACGCGCGCGCATAGCCTTGCAGCAGCGTGTTGTCGAGGCGTTCGATGTCGGCCGAGTACTTCATGTCGCGCAGCTGGCGGAAGTAAAAGTGGCGGCCGGCAGGGCCCGTCGTCCAGCCGAGGAAGAGATCACTCGCCGCCTGCAAAAGGCGCTGGCCGCTCACCACGCGCTCGCCCTGGTGCGGCGTGTCCTCCACCCCGAAATACTGCGCGACGACCGACTGGCGCGCTTCCTTCGCCTGCAGAAATAGCGGCTTGTCGTGACTGTCCACCATCAGCATGACGAGGCAGACCGTGCCCACGCTGCCCACGCCCACCACCTTGAACGTCACATCGTGAAGCTCGAACTGGCGCAGCAACGACCGGCGCTCGGAAGCGAGCGTGGCAAGATAGGCTTCGAAGGTCTTGCCGAGCTTGCCTTTCCAGTTTTGCGTCTGCGCCCAGGCGCTGTCCTTGCCGAGCAGCGAGTTGGGGCCGCCCGGGTGGAACATCGCGGGCGGCGCGTCCTGCATGATCCACTGGTCGTCCTGCTTCACGGCCATCTTGCGCAGCACGCTTTCGTGCGTGCGCGTCTGGCCTTTTTCCTTGGCGCGCTGGATCAGGCGGCGGCCTTCCGCCGTCGCCGCCCGCTCCATCATGCGGTCGAACGTGACGAGTTCGTACCAGAGTTCGAGCGCGCTGCGCTCGGCGTATTCGTTCATGCGGTCGCGGTATTCGGTTACCGCCGTGCGCACGATGTCGCCGATGGTGGCTTCGTCGACGCGCATATGCCGGCCCGCCACGGCGAGACTGCCGGCGAGACGCTTCACGTCCCACTCCCACGGGCCGGTGGCGACTTCGTCGAAGTCGTTGAGGTCGAACACCTGCTGGCGCTCCGGCGTGGCGAAGCCGCCGAAGTTCATCAGATGCGCGTCGCCGCAAATGGGAAACGTGATGCCGGTATTGGGCGTGCCCGCCAGGTCGTGCGCCTGCAGAATCGCGCTGCCGCGAAAGAACGTGAAGGGCGAGACGGCCATGCGCCCATAGCGCAGCGGCACGAGCGATTCGACGCGGCCACGGCTATTCGCTTCTAGCAGTTCGATCGGGTCGCGCTCGACGTTGCCGATTACTTTGTGATCCGAACGTTTTGTACGTTCGCGCGCCTGACGGCCAGCGGCTTGCCGCTCGGCCAATGATTGTGCTTCCGCCATATGCGCACCTCGATTCGTTGATGTTTTTTAAGCGCGATTCTTGACGTCTGGCTTTGCGGTGGCGACGCGCGCAAACGCTGAGCGGCGCGACGGGCCAGTGTAGCATCGAAGAGGTTTGGAGCGCGGCCAGGCAGGACGAAACACGTTGCCCAACGCACACACCCGCTCCGGCAATGGATAGATGGGCGGCATTGCGATACGCGGGAGATAGGGAAATGTCACGCACTGGCAAATACTGGTTTCGAGCCAAACGCTATGGCTGGGGGTGGGGGCTTCCGCTTACCTGGCAAGGGTGGGCGGCGTTAGCCGCGTATGTTTTGTCGATCTGTTTGATCGCTGTTTATTTCGAGCCGCACGGGCACCCGTTCGAGTTTGCGGGACTCGTGATACTCGCCACGCTCGCGCTTTCCGCGGTGTGCTGGCTCAAGGGCGAGCCGCCTCGCTGGCGCTGGGGCAAAGAGCGCTAGCGACGTGGAAACTGCAGTCCTTCATCGATGGCGATGGGGTGACCCATCATGTCGACACATCGTGGAACGAGTCATGGACGGGGACGATTCAGTTGCGCCGTTTCAGAATCGACGGCAAATACCTGCACATCACGACGCTGCCCGCGCGCAACCCGGTGACGGGAACGGACTGCATTTCCGAACTGGTGTGGGTGAGGGTCGAATAAAAAACCGCTTCAACTGTCGTATACGTGAAGATCGCGGCCTGGCGTCGCGAGGCATGCGCGAGGTGCTGCGCGCAGCGTCCGCCGCCGCGCGGGGAATCGCATTTTCTTGCCGCTTTGCACCATGAAATCAGCAGGTTATCCGTAAGTTACCTGTCATCGTTTGTACCGATTGAGCGCGCATAAGCTGGTGATACTGTTGTGGGCACATTCTTCAAAGCTGCTATGCAGCGGGCAGATGTTCCTCAACGATCCTGGCGAATCGGAGATGCATGATGTCCAGTAAAGGCGTGTGGCGAAACTTTCATCGCGCAGCGGCGACGGGTATGGTGGCAGCAGGGCTCGGGCTCGCGGCCGGCGCGCATGCCGCGGGCGACCCGATCAAGATCGGCGTGATCAGTGAGGAGTCCGCAGTGGCGGGCGCTTCGATCAGCAAGGCGGCGCAGCTCGCCGCGGACGAGATCAACGCGAGCGGCGGCGTGGATGGCCGCCCTATTCAGATCGTCGCGTATGACGACCATTCGTCGGCCTCGGACGGCGTGCGCGCGTTCCAGCGAGCCGCGACCCAGGACAAGGTGGTCGCCGTGATCGGCAGCTATATCAGCGAAGTGGCGCTCGCCATGGAGCCCTGGTCGGCGCGCCTGAAAATGCCCTTTGTTACGCCGGGCGCAGCGAGCAACGACATTTCGAAACACGTCCACGACGACTACGACCACTACAAGTACACGTTCCACGGCTGGATGACGTCGGCGTTCATTGCGCAGTCGATCTGCGATTTTTCACACGATATTCTCGTCGGCCAGTTCAAGATGAAGTCGACGGTCGTGATGAGCGAGGACGCAGCCTGGACCAAGCCGCTCGACGAACGCTTCATGGAATGCCTGCCCAAGGCCGGCCTCCAGGTGCTCGATCACATCCGCTTCAATCCGGATACTTCGGACTTCACACCAATTTTCAACCAGATCGAGGCGAAGCACCCCGATACGATCACCACGGGCATCAGCCACGTGGGCGTGCAGCCGACCGTGCAATGGCACGATCAGCAGGTGCCGATCCCGATGTCGGGACAAAGCTCGCAGGCTACGACCACGAGCTTCTGGAAGGACACGAACGGTGCAACCGAAGGCGTGATCACGGCTTCCGCTGCCGCGCCGGGCGTGGCGATCACGCCGAAGACGGTGCCCTTCGCGGATGCGTATCAGAAGAAGTTCGGCGTATCGCCCGCGTATTGCGGCTTCTCGACGTATGACCTCGTGTACATCATTGCGGACGCGATCAAGCGCAACAAGGGCTCGACCGATCCGGACCAGATGGTCGCCGCGCTAGAGAAAACGGACTACGTGGGCACGATCGGACGCTGGCAGTTCTACGGCAAGAACGATCAGTTCACGCACGCGCTCAAGTACGGTCCGGGCTATATCACCGGGATCAACCTGCAATGGCAGGACGGCAAGCAGATCGCGATCTGGCCGAAGTCCGTCGCGAATGGCAAGGTCAAGTTCCCGACCTTCATCAAGGTCCAGCAGGCTAGCGCGAACTAGGCCCTGTTCGCAGTGCGTCGCGCCGTGCGGCCCTTCGTTTGACGATGGGCCGCACGGCGCATCTGGCGACCCACCCATCCACATGAAAGGCCGCGCATGCTGCTCTTGCAGATTCTCATCGACGGCTTCGCCATCAGCTCGCTCTACGCGCTGGGCGCCATCGGCTTCACGCTGATTTTCGGCGTCTCCGGCATATTGAATCTCGCGCACGGCGGCGTGATGCTAGTCGCGGCGCTGATGGGCTGGATGCTCGCGGGCGAAGCCGGCCTCGGCACCTACCTCGGCACGTTGCTCGGCGTGGTCGCCGGGCTCCTCGCGGCTTATGTCACCTACCTGATGGTGGTGCGGCCTATCCAGCGTTCCGCTGCCATTCCCAACGAAGAGAAGGAAATCTTCGTGCTCACCGGCACGCTGCTGTGGGGCATCATGATCCAGCAGGGCATGGCCTGGCTCTTCACCGACAATCCCGTGACGATGCGCCCGCTCATCAGCGGCGTGGCGATGATTGGCAGCGTGCGCGTGCCGTTCAACGAGATCATGATCGCCGTGGTCTGCTGGGCCGTAATCGGCCTCTTGTGGCTGTTCGTGAATCGCACGCGCGCAGGCAAAGCGCTGCTCGCCGCCTCGATGAATCCGCGCGGCCTCACGCTGCTTGGCTTCGAACTCTCGCGCATCTATCTGCTGGCGTGGACCATTTACGGCGTGCTGGCCGGCATTGCGGGCGTGCTGCTCGCGTCGTTCCTTGGCGTGAGCACGAACAACGCCGGGCAGCTCACGGCTAGCGCATTCTCCATCGTCGTGCTCGGCGGACTTGGTAGCGTTTCCGGGTCGTTGATGGCCGCGTATGTCGTTGGCTACCTGGAGACCGTCACCGCGTATCTCGTCGCGCCGACGCTGCGGCCGCTGCCCGCGCTGCTACTGCTGGTGCTCGTCGTGTATGTGCGGCCCCAGGGCTTCCTGGGCCGCCGCTAACCGAGCGAAGGGAGCGTATCGACATGTCCGGTCTTCTTCGTTCGCGTGGGGTATGGGTGGCAGTGTTGCTCGCCGTCGCGGCGGCCACGCTGCCCTGGTGGATGTCGGGCTATATCCTCGGCGTGCTCACGGTCGCGTATTACTTCGGTGTGTTCGCGATGTCGTGGGACCTGCTGTTCGGCTTTGCCGGCGAGGTCAATTTCGGCCCCACGTTCCTGATCGGCCTCGGCGCTTATTCCGCGGCGATCATCGATGCCCATTGGGGCCTGCCGATTCCCGTTTGCGTGATCGCGGGCGGCCTCGTCGCGCTGGTGGGCGGGCTGCTGCTCGCGGTGCCCGCGCTGCGGCTGCGCGGTCCGTACTTTGGTCTCGTCACGCTCGTGGCGGTGCTGCTGCTACAGAACGCCATTGTGATTTTCGCGGGCGTGACGGGCGGCGAGATCGGCATGATGGTGCCCGATGTGATGTCCGTCGATGCGAACCACAACTACTGGATCGCGCTCGCGTTTCTGGTGGTATGCGCGATCCTGCTGTTCGGCCTCTCGCGCTCGGCAATCGGCCTCATTTTGCAGGCTAGCGGCCAGGACGCCACCGGCGCGCAGGCGCTGGGCTTCAACGTCACGCGGCACAAGCTCGTGGCCTTTTGCATCAGCGCCGTGTTTTCGGGCGTGGCGGGCGCGATGCTCGTGTTCTACCAGGGCACGGCTTCCGTGAGCACGGTGGTGGATTTGAGCGTAGGCGTGCAGATCATCATCGCGGCCGTGCTCGGCGGGAGGCGCACGATACTCGGCGCCGTGCTCGGATCGATCTTCCTGATCGTGGCCGGCGAGTTCCTGCGCCCGCTCGGCCAGCTCAATACGTTCGTCGTCGCGGCCGTGGCGCTCGCGGCGCTGCTGTTCTTTCCGGACGGCTTGCTCGGCAACCTGCTGCGTGCGAGGGAACGCCAATGAACGACACGCCGCTGCTCTGCGTACGCGGGCTCACCAAGCGCTTCGGCGGTCTCGTCGCGGTGAAGGACATCGGCTTCGACATCCGGCCTGGCGAGATCCTCGGCCTGATCGGACCCAACGGGTCCGGCAAGTCGACCGTGATGAAGCTCATCATGGGCATCGAGCGGCCCAACGCGGGCTCGGTCAAGGTGAACGGCGTGGAGATGGCCGGCTGGGCGCCGCACCGCATCGCGCGCGCGGGCGTGGGCATCGTGTTTCAGCATTCGCGGCCGCTGCATCGGCAAACGGTGCTGGAGCATATCAAGCTTGCGCTGCTGCCTGACTCGCTCGTGAAGCTTGCGGCCGAGCCACACGTACATCAGCGTGCCCAGGAAATCGCCGCGCGTGTGGGTCTCGCCGGTGTCATGCATCGTCATCCCGCTACGCTGCCTTTCGCGGACCTGCGGCGTATGGAAATGGCGAAAGCGATTGCGCGCGACCCGCAGGTCGTGCTCGTCGACGAGCCGTTCGCAGGACTAACGGTTGCGGAATCGGAGGCCTTCTCGGAGCTGATACGCGGCTTTCGCGCGGAAGGCCGCGCAGTGCTGCTGGTCGATCACAATGTGAAGAGTCTCTCGGCGCTGGCTGACCGCGTGCTCGCCATGTACCTGGGCGAGCACGTTGCCGAAGGCACCGCCGAAGAAGTGATGCAAAACGAAACGGTGCGCCGCGTGTATCTGGGCGGCAAGCTGGAATTGCGTCAGCGGGCGAGCTTCGCGGGCGAGGCGAAGCGCTCGATCCTGGAAGTCTCCGACGTGCGCGTGCTGTACGGCAAGGCATGCGCGCTCGACGGCGTGAGTCTCCACGTTCGCGAAGGCGAGTTCGTCTCGGTGGTTGGCCTGAACGGCGCGGGCAAGACGACGCTCTTCAATGCGCTTTCGGGGCTCCTGCCGTACAAGGGGACGATCCGCTTCGACGGGCGCGACCTGAACGGCATGAGCGGAGCGGCCGTGTCGCGCGCGGGCCTCGTGCAATGCCCGGAAACGCGCGAACTGTTTGGCGACATGACGGTGCGCGAAAACCTCGAACTCGGCGGTTATCATCTTTCGGACGAAGTGCGCAAAAAGCAGCTCACCTGGCTCTTCGACCTCTTTCCCATCCTCAAGTCGCGCCAGGGCCAAACCGCGCGCACGCTCTCGGGCGGCGAGCAGCAAATGCTGGCCATCGCGCGTGCGCTCATGCCCCAGCCCAAGCTGCTGATACTCGACGAGCCGACGCTCGGGCTCGCGCCCGTGATCCTCGAGCAGCTTTCGAAAGCGCTGGATGCGCTGCAGCAGTCCACGCCCATTACCGTACTGTTAGGTGAGCAGAACGTTCGCTTCGCCCTGCCGCATGCGGATCGCGTCTATGTGCTGGAGCACGCGCGCATTATCTGGGAGGGGAGCGCCTCGAGATTCGAAGCGGAGATGGGCCGCGGCTTTCTCGAAGCGGTGCCCACGAGCGATCCGCATGCCCTGACCTCGGGCGCTACGCGTTGAAGACCACGCGCGTGCCCAGGCTTCACGCCTGGGTTTCAGCCTCGGCCTCCGCCACGCCCTCAGCAGCCTGAGGCTCCAGCACCTTCACATCGTGCAGCCACCGCGTGGCCTTGGCGATGGCGCGGGAGAGCCGTGCCACCTCGTTGAGCTGCTCGATCACGTCGTTGGCGAAGCGGAAAATGAACGCCGCGCCCTCGTTGCGCAGTTGCAGCGCAGACATGACGTGTTGCCGCGCCGAATCGGACTGCGCTTCGATTTCGGCCTTAGCGTTGACGATGCCCGCCACGATGTCGGCCTCCGGGTGCGCGATCATCTCCACGGCAAGCGTGAATCGCTCGATCACCGACCTGGCGAATTGCAACAGCTCGGCGTTGTTCGTTAGCACGGTCAAGTCCGCACTTTGCGCGGCACGCCTTTGGCTCAGCGCGAGCATGCTCGTGGTGGCCACTTCGCGGATAGCGTCGAGGCAGGTCGCGATACGCGCGAGATCCACCAGTTGCCGGCCTTCGTCGTCGCTTTGCACGGCGTCCGAGAGCTTGCCGATATACGTGAGAATGGCGGTGCTGAGCGAGTCCGCCGCCTTGTCTTCGTTCGTCACGGCGGAAAGCGCCTGCGTAGAGCTTTCGACCACGAGCCTCGCGCTATGCTCGACCAGAATCTGCACGAGCTTGCCGAGCGAAGCGAGTTCGAGCTGCACACGGGCAATCGCGAGCGCCGGCATTTCGACCAGCGTTTCGTCGAGGTAGCGCGGCACGCCGGGGTCTTGCCACCCTTCGCGCCGCGAAGGGGCCAGGCGTTCGGCGAGCTTCGCAATGGGCCCGGTGAACCAGATCAACACGAAGGTGCTGAACACGCTGAACACCGTGTGCGCATTGGCGGCCTGACGAGGCGTTTCCGCCGCGAGGCGCGCAGCGCCGGTCAGCTCGGGCGAGCTGGGTGAAATCATGCGCACGAAATCGGCGAACTGTGGAATCGCGAACACGAAGAACAGCACACCCATCACGTTGAAGAGCAGGTGAACGATACCGACCTGCGCCGCCTCCGCCGATTTGCCAATCGAGGCGAGCAGCGCGGTGCCACAGGTGCCGACATTCGCGCCGAGTATCAGCGCAATGCCCGATTCGAGCGGAATCAGCCCCTGGCTGCCGAGCGCGATCACGATCGCAAGCGTGGCCGCCGAGCTTTGCACGACGGCCGTGAACACCGCGCCGATCACGACGCCGATCAGCGGATTGCGCATGTTCTGCATCGCGTCGATGAACGGCTGGTAGTCGCGCAGCGGCCGGGTGGCGTTACCCATCATCTCGATGCCGAGAAAGAGCAGGCCGAGGCCAAGCAGCGCGCCGCCCAACTCGCGCAGCGTTTCGCGTTTCGCAAAACCATAGAGCAGGAAGCCGCCCCCGAGCATGAACGGCGTGAGCGCTGAGATATTGAACGCGATGATCTGCGCGGTGAGCGTCGAGCCGATGTTGGCGCCCATGATCATCGGTATGGCCTGCCGCAGCGTCATGAGCCGCGCGGAAACAAAGCCCACCAGCAACACCGTGGTGATGGTCGACGAATTGAGCAGCGCCGTGATGCCCGCGCCCGCGAGCACGCCGCGAAACTTGTTGGCAGTGAGCGAACCCAGCAGCGACTGCAGGCGCGCGCCGGCAAGCGTTTTTAGCGCTCCCGTCATGAGGTCCAGCCCGAACAGGAACAGGGCGAGCCCGCCCACCAGCAATCCGGTCACCTCAACCAGGTTCAGGTACGCGCCAGGCAGCATGGCATTGGGCCCTCGCTCATGAGACGGGACGAAACGATTCTACGCGTCATGGTACTGCGTTGTGGCCCCGCCGCGCTGTTGCGGGGCCACTGTCCGCTTCAGCGCCGGTATCGAGCGAATGACGAGCTTTTCGATCTCCACCACGAGGAAGAACAGGATCGCGCCCGCCACGAGCCAGAGCCAGGTCGAGAGCGGAAGCGGCTCGGTTTCGAATACGGCATGAAAGGGCAACGTATAGGTGAACAGAATCTGCAGCACGACGACAGCGCCAATGCCGTACCAGAGATACGGGTTGCCCGTGTGTGCGCGCACCGATAGCGCCGAATTGATCAGCGAGCGGCTGTTGAGCAGATAGAAGACCTGGCCCATCGTAATGGCGTTGACGGCGGCCGTGCGCGCCATGAAGTCAGTCGCGCCCTGCGACTTCATCCAGAAGAATGCCGCGAGCGTATAGAGCACGAGCGTGGCGCCGACAAACAGAATGCGCCACACGCCGAATGGTGTGACGATAGGCCGGTCGATCGAGCGCGGCGGGCGCTGCATCACGTCGACTTCGTGAGGTTCGAAGGAAATGACGAGACCGAGCGCGACGGACGTGACCATGTTCACCCACAGCACTTGCGGCGCGGTGATCGGCAGCGCGAAGCCGAACAGGATCGCGATGGCGATCACGGCGCCCTGGGCGATATTCGTGGGCAGCATGAAAAGCATCGCCTTTTCGATGTTGTTGTAGACCGTGCGCCCTTCCTTCACCGCTGCGGAGATCGAGGCGAAGTTGTCGTCGGCGAGGATCATGCCCGCCGCTTCCTTCGTCACCTCCGTACCCTTGATGCCCATTGCCACGCCGATGTCGGCTTTCTTTAGCGCGGGTGCATCGTTCACGCCGTCGCCCGTCATCGCCACCACCTGGCGGTTGGCCTGGATCGCCTTCACGAGCCGCAGCTTGTGCTCGGGGCTCGCGCGCGCGAACACATCCACGTCGCGCACGCATTCCTGCAGTGCGGCGTCGTTCATCGCCTCGATCTCGGTGCCGGCCACGGAAGTCTTGCCGTCGCCGATGCCGAGCATGCCCGCGATCGCGGCGGCCGTGACCTTGTGGTCTCCAGTGATCATGGTCACGCGGATGCCGCCGCCGTGGCATTCGCGCACGGCCTCGATCGCCTCCTTGCGCGGCGGGTCCATGAGGCCGACGAGACCGAGCAGCACGAGCGTCTTCGGCAGGTCCTGTGGGCCGAGGTTGCCCACTTCGAGGCCGGGATCGGGCAGCCACGCGAGCGCCAGGACGCGTTCGCCCTGCGAGGCGAGCCGCTCGCCCTCGCGAGCGAAGCGCTCACGGTCGAGCGGCGCGGGGCCGCTTGCCGTTTGCTGGCGGTCGCAATGCTCGATGATCACTTCCGGCGCGCCCTTGACGAGCAGCATCTCGCCTTGCGCCGAGCGGTTCAGTGTCGCCATGAACTTGTGCTCGGACTCGAAGGGAATGCCGTCGATGCGCGGCGCGGCGGCGCCTTCCGCGCCGCGGTCCATGCCGAGCTTGCCGGCGAACGGATAGAGCGCGCCCTCGGTCGGGTCGCCTTCCACCTTCCATTTGCCATCTTCCTCGAAGAGCCCGGCGTCGTTGCACAGAATGGATACGCGACCCATGAGCGTCAGAACCTCCGGCGCGGCGGCGCCGAGCGCCTTGCCATTCGCGCGCACCTCGCCTTCGGGGGCGTAGCCGTCGCCGGTGACTTCATAGGGCGCATCCGCCGTGACGACGGAGGTCACCATCATCTCCATGAGGGTCAGCGTGCCGGTCTTGTCCGAGCAGATGCGCGAGACGGAGCCGAGCGTTTCGACAGCGGGCAGGCGGCGGATGATGGCGTTGCGCTTCGCCATACGCTGCACGCCGATGGCGAGCGTAATGGTGATGAGCGCGGGCAGGCCCTCGGGGATCACTGAGACCGCAATGCCCACCACCGCCTGGAACAACTGAATGAAGGTCATGTGGCCGAGCCAGTGACCCCATGCGAAGAGCAGCACGCTGATGATGCCGATGGCGATGGTGATGACGTATCCAAACTTCTTGATCTGGCGTAGCAGCGGCGTTTCCAGCGCGCTGACTTCGGCGAGCATCTGGTTGATGCGGCCAAGCTCCGTCTGGCTGCCCGTTGCCACGACGATGCCGGTTGCGCGGCCCGAGAGCACCATCGTGCCGGAAAAGGCCATGTTTTCGCGGTCGCCGACGGTGGCCTGCGCCGGCACTGCGCCGGTGTTCTTCTCCGCGGGCACGGACTCGCCCGTGAGCGCCGCCTCTTCCGTGCGCAGATTCCTCGCTTCCACGAGACGAATGTCCGCGGGGATCTTGTCGCCCGATTCCAGCAGCACGATGTCGCCGGGCACCACCTCGTCGGCGGGAATCAGGCGCACCTCGCCGGCGCGCAGCACGCGCGCTTCCGCGGAGAGCATGTTGCGGATCGAGTCGAGCGCCTTCTCGGCGCGCCCCTCCTGCAGGAAGCCCAGCAGCGAGTTGAGGATGACCACCGCGAAGATGATGGAAGCGTCGAGCCACAGGCTCAGCATCAGCTTGATGAAGCCGGCCGCGAGCAGCACGTAGATGAGCACGTTGTTGAACTGGGCAAGCAGGCGCATGAAGGGGCCGCTTTTCTTGCCCTGGGGCAGCACGTTCGGCCCATACGTGCCGAGGCGTTGCGCCGCATCGGTCGTATCGAGCCCTTGCGACGGATTCACGTTGAGCTGGCGCTCGATCTCGTCGGCAGGCATGGCATGCCATTGCGCCGCGCCCGCGCCTGTTCCTGCACTCTCGGCAGAACTCATCTTCGCCCCCTGGTTGCACAGAGATTCAACGCAATAGTAAGTTTTTTTCGCGGCAGGCACGCGCAAGCTGGTGCTTGCGCAGTTTCTGTTTCGGGGCAGCCGCTGCGGGATGTATGGCAACATCTCCCTGCCACGACCCGCTCGAGTCATTCCATGCGCATCACGCCTCTGCCTCCGTTGCCCTGCCTCGTCGCGTTCGAAGCCGCCGTGCGTCACGCCAGTTTTACGCGCGCCGCCGCCGAACTGCACCTCACGCAAAGCGCGATCAGCCGCCAGATCCAGCAGCTCGAAGAATTCCTCGGCCGCTCGCTGTTCGTGCGCGAGCATCGATCGCTGCGCCTCACGATAGCGGGCGAGCAATATGCGGCGCAGGTGCAACGGCTCCTCACGCAATGCGCCGAAGCCACCTTCGATGTGATGAAGCACTATGGCGATCTCGAACTGACCATTGCGTGCTCGTCGGGCGTGGCGGTGCTGTGGCTTACGCCGCGCCTGCCGGCGTTTCGCGAGGCGTATCCCAACATCAAGCTGCGCTTGATCGTGCGCGACGGGCTCGCTTCGATGTCGCCCGCCGAGTTCGACGTTGGCGTTTATTACGTGCGCCAGCAGGCGCCTGCCCATTTCACCGTGCGCCGGCTCTTCAACGAAGAGGTGTTTCCCGTTTGCTCGCCAGGCTATCTCGCGGGCCGCGCGCTCGCGCCCGCCGATCTGGCGAGTGAAACGCTGCTGCTGCTCGAAGACGGCCAGCGACAATGGATGTCGTGGCCCGAATGGTTCGACCTGAACGGCGTAACGATGCCGAAGACGCCGCAGGGCATCACGATCAATCACTATCCGCAGCTCGTGCAGCTGGCGATACTCGGCCAGGGCGTGGCGCTCGGCTGGCGCTACATGATCGACGCGTGCATGGACGACGGTTTGCTCGTGCGCGTGGGCGAGAGTTCGGCAAGCCACGGCGGCGGGTATTACGTGATCTCGCCGAACGACCGCGTGCAGAACCAGGCGGCGCGTTTGTTCACGCGCTGGCTGTTCGAGCAGGCGGAGATACAAACAGCGGGGTGATGGACTAAGCGCCGTTCAGGCGCCTGGCATGCGCTCAGCGCATGCATGCATGCGAATCTTTCGTTTCAGAAATTAATCGGGCTGTCATTAGCATGGGGAGCATGTTGGGGGCTCCGGGCGCGAAGTCGTTGGCGCGCAGCTACGATTAATCTGACAAGGAAGAGACCATGCAAGGAACGCTTTCACCTCGCGTCGCGCATGACGCTGTCGCGACCACCGCGCAGCAGCGCCGCCGCGCGATCATCGCGACGGTATTGGGCAACGGCCTCGAATGGTTCGACTTCACGGTGTACAGCTTCTTTGCTGTGATCATCGCGAAGCTGTTCTTTCCGACCGGCAACGAGCTGACCTCGGTCCTCCTCACGGTGGCGACCTTCGGCGTGGGCTTTTTCATGCGGCCCGTGGGCGGCATCGTGCTCGGCATCTACGCCGACAAGGTGGGCCGAAAGGCGGCGCTCTCGCTCACCATTCTGTTGATGGCCTTCGGCACCGCGCTCATCGGGCTCGCGCCCACTTACGAGCAGGTCGGCATTGCTGCGCCGCTGCTGATCGTGCTCGCGCGCCTGCTGCAGGGATTCTCCGCGGGCGGCGAGATGGGCGGTGCCACCGCGTTCCTGACCGAGTACGCGCCGCCGGGCAAGCGCGCCTACTATTCGAGCTGGATCCAGTCGAGCATCGGCTTCGCGGTGCTGCTGGGCGCGGCAACCGGCACCTTCGTCACCTCGTCGCTCGACGCGCAATCGCTGCATAGCTGGGGCTGGCGGCTGCCGTTTTTGATCGGCATTCTCGTCGGCCCGGTGGGCTACTACATCCGCAGCCATATCGACGAGACGCCCGCGTTCAGCGCCGTGGAAGCGCAGGCGAAAGACAACTCGCCGCTCAAGGAAGTGTTCGAGCGCTACCCGCGCGAGACCTTCGCGAGCTTCTCCATGGTCATCCTCTGGACGGTCTGCACCTACGTGCTGCTGTTCTACATGCCGACCTATTCGGTGCGCACGCTGCATCTGCCGCAGTCGATCGGGTTCTCCGCGGGCATGGTGGGCGGCCTGATGATCATGTGCGGCTCGCCTGTTGTGGGCAAGCTGGCGGATGCATGGGGCCGCCGCGTGTTCCTGAGCGGCGCTGCGTTCCTGATTCTCCTGCTGGCGTGGCCCATGTTCGCGTGGATCAACCGCGCCCCCAGCTTCGCGTCGCTCATTGTGTTCCAGGCTGTGTTCGGCGTGCTGATCGCCGCCTACACCGGGCCGATTCTCGCGGCCTTCTCGGAGCTGTTCCCGACCAAGGTGCTCTCCACAGGTCTTTCGGTGGCCTACAACTTCGCGGTCACGATCTTCGGCGGCTTCGCGCCGTTCCTGATCACGTGGCTCATTGCGCGCACGGGCAGCAACATGGCGCCCGCGATCTATGTGATCGTTGCGGCCGCAATCAGTCTGGTTGGCACCTGCTTCGTGAAGGACATGCGGCGCGCGAACTGAACGACTCTATAAGGAATCCGTAAAATGACAATCACTGTTCTCAAAGGCGGCAACGTACTCGATCTCGAACGCGGCGTGCTGCTCGAACACCATCATGTCGTGATCGAGAACGAGCGCATTGTGGAGGTGACCGATCGCCCCATCGACCTGCCGAATGCCAACGTGGTAAACGTGCGCGGCAAGACGGTTATGCCGGGCTTTATCGACTGCCACGTGCACGTGCTCGCCTCGAACGCGAATCTTGGCGCGAACGCCATGCAGCCCAATATTCTCGCGGCCATCCGCTCGCTGCCGATTCTCGACGCCATGCTCTCGCGTGGCTTCACGAGCGTGCGCGACGCAGGCGGCGCCGACTGGAGCCTGATGCAGGCCGTGGAAACAGGCCTCGTGCGCGGGCCGCGCATTTTCCCCTCGGGCAAGGCGCTTTCGCAAACGGGCGGTCACGGCGATTTCCGTCCGCGCGGCGACTTGCTCGAACCGTGTTCGTGCTGCTTCCGTACAGGCGCGATTGCGCGCGTGGTGGATGGCGTGGATGCCGTGCGTCTCGCCGTGCGCGAGGAGATCCAGAAGGGCGCAACGCAGATCAAGATCATGGCGTCTGGCGGCGTGGCTTCGCCTACGGACCCCATCAACAATACGCAGTACTCCGAAGATGAAATTCGCGCGATCGTGGCAGAGGCCGAAGCGGCGAACACGTATGTGATGGCGCACGCGTACACGGGCCGTGCGATCGCACGGGCGGTGCGCTGCGGCGTGCGTACGATCGAGCACGGTAATCTCGTGGACGAAGCGGCTGCTCAGGTCATGCGCGAGTTCGGCGCTTTCGTGGTGCCGACACTCGTGACTTACGACGCGCTGGCCACACACGGCGCGCAGTTCGGAATGCCGCCGGATTCGGTGGCGAAGGTCGCTTCCGTGCAGCAGAAGGGGCGCGAATCGCTGGAAATCTACGCGAACGCTGGCGTTCAGATGGGCTTCGGCTCCGACCTGCTCGGCGAGATGCATGAGTTCCAGACTGGTGAGTTCCGCATTCGCGCGGAAGTGCTCGGCAATCTGGAGGCGCTGCGTTCGGCTACGAGCGTGGCCGCGGATATCGTGAACATGAAGGGCGAGTTGGGCGTGATCGCAGCGGGCGCCATTGCCGATGTGGTCGTGCTAGATGGGAATCCGCTTGACGATATCGGCGTCGTGGCCGGCGAGGGCGAGCGGATCGAATATGTCCTGCAGCGAGGGAGGATTGTGAAGGCGAGGGTGGCGGGGTGAGTCGGTGTGGCGTAGTTTTCGCGTTTGCGTAGACCGACCGCGACGGATTCATCGCCCCCCGGCGACGTACAGCAACAACGTCTTCATTCCAATCCGTTGAGCCATTCGCCGAACAGAGCTCGCGCCTGCAACTCGAGCGTGCGACCATAGTGTTCGGCGCCTGTCCTTAGGCGGCTCACGCTCTGTCCGGGCGTTGAGCCGATTTCGAGGGCGTGCCCAATCAGCCAGCGGTCAAATCCGTGTACGCGGACCTCCGGGTGAAACTGGAGCCCCAGCACGTTGGGTCCAATGCTGAATGCCTGACGGGGATAGGCCTCGCTCGAGGCGAGCAACGCCGCTTCCTCGGGGAGGTCGAACGTGTCTCCATGCCAGTGAAGAACGCGACAGTCATTCGAAGTGAGAAAGCGAAGCGGCGTACTCATCCCCTCGTTTGAAAGGGTGATCTTTCCCCACCCCAACTCACGGATCCCTCCCGCGTAGACTTTCGCCCCTAGCGCAGACGCGATCATCTGGGCGCCCAGGCAGATACCAAGCGTCGGCAACCTCGCGGCGATGCGCTTTGCGAGCATCGACTTCAGTGTGACGAGCCACGGATACGCCTCTTCCTCGTACACACCGATAGGGCCACCGAGTACGACGAGCACGTCCGCGTCATCGAACGTCATTGTCGAGAAGTCGTCCAGACCGGCGTCAACGTACGTCATCTCGACACCTCGTTCTTTGAGAACGACTTCGAGCGTACCGAGATCCTCGAAATGCACGTGCCGCACAGCGACCACTCGTTGCAGAGAAACAGAACGTTCAGACATATCGAGCGAGGAAAGATCAGCGACTGGAAAAGGGATCGGCCCGCAGCCACCGGGTGGCTGCGGGCCCTCTCAGATCAACGCCTGAGCGCGTCTACGCGGGCTGGGCGCTTATGCGAAGTACGGGTCCTCGAGCAGCATGTCCTCGAAGAAGGCGCCGTAGTTCAGCTTCGGATGCCGGATGTGAATCTCCAGCACCCACAGCAGTCTCGACGGGCAGAAGTCGACGTCTGCCATGGGTCCTTCGTAGACCGCGGCGTGGGGGAAGTCGGACACTCGATGACCCGACAGGTCCATGTTCAACTCCCAACCGAGAGCTTGTGCCTGCTCGACAGCAAACTCGTACAGGACCTTGCCAGTGCTGCCGTCCGCCAACCATTTCTTTCGGACGATATGGAAGAGCTTGCGAGCGTCATCGGCGCATCGAGCCATGTCGGTGTCGCTACCGAACACGAAGGTATCGCCGCCGTCGCCTTCCCACTTCTCGAACACCGGCCCGATATCCACGAACATGATGTCGTTTTCTTTCAGGACAACGCCCGGATCGGAGTCCGCGCCGAACGTCTTCGTGGTGTTCGAACCGAACCGGACGTAGACATCGTGCCAGCCGCGAAGCATCTTGTTTGCCGCAAGGATGTCCTTCGCGATTTCCACTGCATCCTCTTCGACCATCCCCGGCTTGCAGCGAGCCGCGATCGCATGAATGATGGTCCGGGTCTTTTGCCGAACCATCAGCATCGGTTCCTCTGCAAATTCGGCACCGACCTGCTCCAGTTGAACCTGTTCGAGTACTGCGCTCATACAGAAAGCTCCTTGATTGTGGGGTTGTTCGACGGCAGACGGAGCGCCAATCCGTCAAGTTCCTGGGTGACTCGAATCTGACAACTGAGCCGGCTCAATGGCCCTGCATCCGGCAGACAAGAAAGAAGACTGCGTTCCGTTCGCGAACAGGGCGGCACTCGTTCTGACCACGCTGCGTCCAGCTCTACGAGGCAAGTACCGCACGACGCCTTTCCACCGCAAACTGACATGACGGGTAGGCCCGCCGCTTTGAGCGTTCGAAGCACGGTCTCTCCGGCCCGAGCCTGAAGACACTGTCCGCCGCAATGCATGCGGACCACGCTTTGCGCGCTGGAATCCGGTCCTAATGCTGCGGCCGCGCTTGCGCCGCTTTCATAGGTGGCGGGCGTGAATGCGTCCGATGCGAAGCTGGCAACCGGGCTTGCTGCCTCAGCGACGAGCCTTGCGAATGCATCGTCAGTCATCCGGGTGTTGCCGCAAGCCAGAACATGCGTGTTCGCAGGGTCCGCCATCTCCTGTGCGGCGACATCCTGTACGTACCCGTCACCGCGCCCTGACAGCACCGGAACGAAGCGGAACCGCTGAAACCGGGCCATCCAGTCGCCGATCGCATCCTGCGCATAGAGATCTTCGTTTCCGCGGCCTCCCCAATACAGGGTGATCGGGCGCGAGGCATTCGCAGGAAGCGCGGATTCGAGCATCGCCAGAAAAGGCGCGACGCCGGTTCCGGTTGCGAGCATGACGACTGGCCCGACTCCGTCGGGAAAAGCAAATGTGCCGAGCGGTCCGGTGATGTCGAATTCGTCACCTGTGCGCGACTCGTTCATCACGACGTCCGAGAACGAGCCGCCCGGCCAACGGCGCACGTGCAACGCAATGCGGTTGTCGCCAGACGGCGCCCGAGCCATGGAGTAGCACCGTGGCTCTCGATCCGTGCGAGCGATCGAGACGTACTGCCCTGGCCGATAGCTCAGGCTTTCGTGCGGGCTCAGGATGACCTCCCGCACGTCGCGTGAGAGCCACTGGCTCGAATGCAAGGTGGCCCGCATCGTCATTGCTCCCCGAGCTGGAACTGGGCGTGCGTGCGTTCGAGTTCGGCGCGAATCGACGTCGACACGTCGGGCTTGCGCTTGTGCAGGGAGCTCAGCCACAGGCCTCCAATCACGAGGTACGCCAGGTATGCGTACGGGAAATACTTGATTGGCGCCGGCGGCACCGGATAGACAGAACCGACAGCCGGAATCAACAGAAGGACGAGGGAGCATGCGCACAGCACCCAGTCGCGCGTTCTGAGCTCACCCAGCTTCTTGAGATAGAACGGGGCGCTCAACGTGATGAGGACATACGGGACGAGGAAGCCGAAGGCCGCCATGGTTCCCGCCCAGTTGAAGATATCGAGTGCCGCCTGGTGGGCAAGCACGAGGACGGTCGGCACCGCGAACGCGATTGCCGCCATGATCGAAACGGCGACATGCGGAGTCGCGTTCTTGTGGTGCGTGTCTGCGATGGCTCCGTGGAAGATGCCGTGGCGACCCATCGCGAAGATGACGCGCGACCCGGCGTTGATACACGACAGACACAGGGCGAAGAAGCTGAACATGGCGCCCACGGAGAGCGGAATCTGCAGAAGCCCCACGTGAGCCAGTTGCGCCATGACGTTGAGCGGCGCGTCGATCTGGTCGAGCGCCTGATGGTATCCACGCGTCCCGATGATCATCGCGTAGGTCACGAAGACGAAGAACGCACCGGAGATGATCAGGCTCCAGATGACTGCGCGTGGAATATTGCGCAGCGGATTTTTGGCTTCATCACCGAAGGCCGTGGCGCACTCGAAGCCGACGAGGCTGAAGATGGCGACCACGACGCCCAGGCCAACACTGGACCAGGGAAGTTTCGATACGTCGAACTGTGCGGTGTCGATTGCGAAGTGGTGCTCCGAAAGCACGATGAGCGACAGGACCAGTATCAGGAGCATCGAAACGCCTTCGAGCACGAGCATCAGCATCGCCGAGAGCTGGACGTTCTTCCATGCGAGAAAAAACGCAAGGCCGGCGCAGTTCGCAAAGAGGACGACTGGCGGCACGCTGAGCCCGACCATCTCGAGCAGCTTGCCGGCAAAAATCGAGAATCCGGTAATGCCGGCCATCGCGATCCCGAGGTAGGCCCAGATGAGCGACCAGCCTCCCAGGCCGCCGGACGTGAGGCCGAGGCCGCGACAGATGTAGCTATACATCGAGCCCGACGAGGTCGAGCGCTTTGCAAACTGGTTCAGATTGAACGAGACGAACAGCAGCATCAGCGTTCCGAGGGCGTATGAAAGCCAGCTCCACTCTCCGGTGTTGCCATACATGACGGGAATAATCAGCGCCGCCGTCATGGTGGGCGAGATCAAGGCGATAGCCTGTGCCAGGAGCTCGACAAAGCTCAGGCAGTTCGAGCGTAGTTGCGCGTTACTCATTTCCCATCCCCTATCGATGAGCCAGCATGTGTTGTGGGTCGAAACGTCGTCATTTGCATTTCGATGAGGGGATGGTATGGTCACCGTTGGGCCAGATAGAACCTCCAGTTTTTTAATTTCCACTGGTCCAGCCAGGACGCGCGATGCTGAGAAATTGGGACCTGAATATCGTCATCCAGCGAGAGGCCGGCTCAGTCGCTCGCCAGATCGTTCAAGCCATCATTCATGAGATACGCCGTGGACGATTGCTACCCGGAACCCCGCTGCCGGGCTCACGTGAACTCGCGAAAGTCCTGGATGTGAACCGGAAGACGGTGATCCTCGCTTACGAAGAGCTGTCCGCCCAAGGCTGGCTCAAATCCGAGAAGACGCGTGGGACCTTCGTTTCGCCTGCGCTGCCGGAAAAGGGGATCGAGGCGGTAAAGCCGCTCGACTCGGGCATTGCACCTGCATTGGGCGTGAGGTTGGCCGGAAACGGCCCAGATGTGCCGTGCCTCTACAGCGAGGACGGTTATCTCACCTTCGACGACGGCGCGCCGGACACGAGGCTCGTGCCGGTGGCGGAGCTCGCAGCGGCCTACCGCAAGGCGCTACTGGCCGCTTCGCAGAAGAACAGGCTGGGTTATGGCGACCCGCTCGGGACCCTACGCATCAGGCGAGAGATTCTCGAAATGCTGAGTTCGGAGCGTGGCATTACTGCCAGGGAGGACAACATCTGCATCGTTCGTGGGAGCCAGATGGGGATATACGTCACCGCCCGAATCCTGGTCCGGCCCGGGGACTGCGTCGTCATGGAAGCCCTTAGTTACCCACCTGCACGGGAAGCGTTTCGAGCGGCCGGAGCCGAGGTTGTCACCGTTGGTCTGGATGAGGAGGGGCTCAAGGTCGATGAACTCGAGAAGCTTTGCTATCGCAAACGCGTCCGTGCGGTGTACGTGACGCCTCATCACCAGTTCCCAACCACAGTCCTGCTGCCCGCGGCCAGACGTATGCGGATGCTGGCACTCGCCGAGCAGTTCGATTTCGCCATCATCGAGGATGACTACAGCCACGAGTTTCACTTCGCTCACCGTCCCATGCTTCCACTGGCGAGTTTTGACCGCAGGGGCAAGGTCATCTACGTCGGCTCGATGTCCAAGCTGCTGACGCCATCGTTACGCATCGGCTATCTGATCGCACCGGCTCCGTTCATCGAGCGCGCCGCCGCCGAGGTCACCATCATCGACCGGCAGGGCGACCCAGCCAGCGAAGCGGCTGTTGCCGACCTGCTATCGAGCGGAGTGATTCACAGCCACACGAAAAAAGTCATGAAGATTTACGCCGAGCGGCGCGACCTCCTCGCGAGTCTGCTGCAGACGCATCTTCACAAATGGCTTTCCTTCGAGCTTCCTGTTGGCGGCCTCGCACTTTGGGCCGTTTGCAAGGCAGACGTCGATATGGACACGCTACAGGCTGCGGGTGAACGCGAAGGCGTACGCTTTCTGCCAGCCAGCCATTTTTCGCTGAAGAACCGGCCGTATCCTGCACTCAGGCTGGGCTTCGGCAGTCTCAATGCGCAAGAGCTTGAAGAGGCGGTCTTACGACTGCGACGTGCGTTCATGGCAACCGCCGCCGATTAAACGCGCGAGGGGATGCCAAATCCGCCAGTCGGACAAAAAACCGTACGCATTGGACCATTGATGCCGATATGATCCATATTGATCGCGTAATTGTTATGGACTGCGATCCATTCGGCTTGTGAGGCGGTTGCTGCAATCAATGAAGCACCCACAACACGCACGTTGCGTGTCTTCGTGATTTCTTCCTAGCTGGCGGCAGCAGAGGCTGGGTTTCGTCCTGGAAACCCTGCCGCAGTCGAACGATGGGCGACCGCGGCTCGCGATCTCGAGTGGGCTGCAGCGAACTCGACGACCGTCTTGCGCCATGCGTTGCGCGGCCCACACACCGCACTGACGCTGGCGCCCGTCGGCGACACGAGCCTGCGCGTGAGCAGACGGCCGCTGATGCAAAAGTGCATGGCATCAAACAGCATCTGTGCGTGCCGGTCCACGACTAGCGGGTTGAACCACGACATCGTGCCGGTATTGTCCAGAAGGAACAGGTCGCCATCAAAATCAACGACGTTCAATCCCGCGCAGTCGCACGCGCGGCGAATCAAGGCAATGTCAGCCGTACGGGCACGACCATCGTGCATTTCATCGGATATCCGACGTGTCGATTGGATGTCACACAGGTAGCCAAGCATGTTCATTCCCCAGTTCACCCCTGTCTTGCGGATCAAGTTGATAAATCAACTATACAGACAGATGTAAGGCTTTTGTATGCGTCTGAGTGTCGCCAAAGCCTGTTTAATTTTCCAATGTCCGACGGGCCGCCGATGCATGGCTAGGGCGGTTGTACCCCGAAAGCAGGCGTACCATCTAAATGCAATCGACTGGCATACGGGTCGTTCACAGTCCGACGGGAGACGCACGGCCGGGTAGCGGCAAGGCGCGGTAGTTCTGCGCGGGTGCAACGGATCGCGCGCGCGATGGGCTGTCGACGAACGGGCTTGCGGTGCTGCGGCGCGCAACTGCAATGGCTTGGTGCCTGGCGTGACGGTGCGGCGGCTTGCGCGGAGTGAACTGCGCGCGCCGCGTTCAACGCGTGCGATGAGGGCGGCGCGAGTGCAATGAACGGGCGGAGCCTGATGTGAATACAACCGATGAGGCAGGCAAGCGCGCGTTGCGCTTTGTTGCGGCGCATCCAGCGCGATTCATATTCCAGGTCTGCACCGCGTTCCGTAAAAACCAGGGGCTGCTGCTCGCGGGCGCGATCGCCTATTACGCGTTGCTGTCAATCGTGCCGCTGCTCATTCTCGTTGTCATCGCGTTCGGTCACTTCATCGGCGAGGAGTTGCTGTTCGACACGCTCGGGCGTCTGCTCGAATGGCTGATACCGGGGCAGTCAAAAACGCTCGTGCACGAGCTCGCGACCTTTTTCGAGCATCGCTCCGTGGTCGGCTGGTACCTCGTCATCACGATGATCTTTTTCAGTTCGCTTGCGTTCACGGTTCTGGAGAATGCCCTGTCAATCATCTTCGTGCATCGCGTCGAGGTCCGGCGAAGGCACTTCCTGCTGTCGGCAATCCTGCCCTATCTCTTCAGTCTGTCACTTGGTATCGGTGTGCTGCTCGTGACGCTCGTCTCCAGCGGCCTGCGGGCTGTTGCGACCGGTAGCATCGATCTGTTCGGCCATGGGGTGTTACTGACCGGCGTGACCCGCGTCGTGCTATATCTGTGCGGCCTTGCTGGCGAGATATTCGTGCTGACGGCAATCTATTTTGTGATCCCGGCGGGACGCACGACACTACGGCATGCGGTCGTCGGCGCGGTCGCGGCCACCGTTCTGTGGGAAATCACAAGACGCGTGCTGGTTTGGTACTTCGCGAAGCTTTCGCAGGTGAACCTCGTCTATGGGTCGCTGACGACGGCGATCGTTGTGCTGTTCGGCCTCGAAGCGCTCGCGACGCTGATGTTGTTTGGCGCGCAACTGATCGCAGAATACGAGCGCCTCAATATGCGCGGCAACCCTGCAACGGAGTCGATGGAAACGGGCTGACCGGCGGCGGTGCGTCGAACGCGCTGATTGTGGCTTCAACCTGCTTATGCTGTTTCGTTAAGAAACAACCATCGAGAAGACTTTCTCCCGAAAGGGACCTGACCTGACTTTGCGGTTAAGCACAAGCAGAACGAGATCTCTGCCCTGCCGGTACAGGGTGCCCTCTTCCAGCCGCTGCACGCGCTCGAATGGCTTGCCGCTACCCATGCTCGTTTCGAGGAACAGGGGCCATTCGTCCAGGCCCAGACCGAGATCCCTGGCAGGAATCGAATACTTCAGGAAGGAACGTGTAGGTTCAACGTCCTCCCACTGAACAAGTTTCGGTTTGCCGTTCATGATCAGCATTGCTCAGGGTGGTGCCCAAGGGCAACCATCGCATGAAAGGCCGCGAAGACCGGGTCCATCGGGTGCGACTTTTTCGCAGTGTCCGTCGATCGTTGCATGCGTGGTGTCCGGGTTTTGACGGGTGCCAGGCCACGCTTGAAATGGCGCTCGCCACTTCGGCTGTCGCGCCGCGAAACATGCACGTCGCCGCTCAACACCAGTGCCCTAAGCGCGTTTGTTAGTCGCCGGCCAGCTACACCCGAGGCTGCGGCTAACTGCGCGATGCTCTGTTGCGCTCCATCAGCCAGCACATCCAGCAATCGCGCTTCCAGCGTCCCGACAAATTGTTGCTCGGCCATCATCGCCCCTCCGTCGTTCAAGTTGATAAGTCAACTATAACTGAGGATGTAAGCAATTTGTATGCGTCGGTGGGTCGCCAATGCCTGCTTAAATCGGGCGGTCTGGATTGTCGGGCAACCGGGCGAGCAGAGCGTCTGCACTTCGTGATCAGCGCCGTGGAACTGGACGCTCTGCTTCGATAGATCAACGACATCAACGCGGTGGAGGAGAGTCTCGCGGCGGGACGTCGCCTTCTGGCAGCAGGAGTCCCCGTCCTTCCGCGCCTTGCGCGGCGGCCGCAGGCTGAGGGCGGGGAGAGCGTCAACGAGCCGCGGTCACTCGACCGCGTACTGGCCTGCGGTTTGCTCGCCCGCGCGCTGATGCGCGCGTGAGAGGCGGCCCATCACCGGCAGCAGCAGGATCGCCAGCAAGGCGCCTACCGCAGCAAGCCAGCCGAGACCGTCGAAGAGACGCATATAGAGCGGCAGCGACTCGATGGGATCGAGATTACCCGCGGGCATCTTCGCGAAGTTCGCGACCACGCTGCCCAGATACTGGGAAACGCCCGTCGCCACGAAATACGCGCCCATCATGAAACCACCCATGCGCGCAGGCACGTAGCGCGCGATCATCGCGAGTCCGAGGCCGCTCACGAGCAGTTCGCCAAGCGAGTAGAGGCCGTAGCCCGCCACCATGAACCACGACGACACGCGGCCGTTCACTGCGTAATGGCCGCTCGCGGCGTAGACGAAGAAGCCCGCTGCCACCACGACGAAACCCAGCGCGTATTTAGCCGCAACGGGCACGTCGCTGCCACGGCGCGCGAGGCTCGAGTAGATCGTCGCGAGCACCGGGCTCATGATCATGATCCAGATCGGATTGAGCGCCTGGAACTGCGCCGCACTCCAGCTAAAGAGCTCCATGCCGAACAGGCGGAAGTTCGGGTCGACGTTGCGCACCGCGAACAGCGTGAGCGACGTCGACATCTGCTGGTAAAACACAAAGAACAGGATGACTTGCAGAGTGAGGATCAGCGCGGCCACGAGACCGGCGCGCTCCTGGCGTTCGCAGGTGCGCAGCATGTATGCGAAGATTGCGAGAATCGCTGCACCGGCCGTGTAGACGCACATGACGGCGAGTTGCTTGTGCTGTAGCACGAAGAGCGTCGCCACGCCAAGCGCGACGCCGCCCGCAATCACCGCCGCGAGACGGCGCCATTGCACCGGCATCGTGTCGGGAGCGGAGCCGATGTGCGCGAGCGTGCGTTGCATGAGAAAGAAGTTCGCGATGCCGAGCAGCATTCCCGCGCTGCATACGGCGAACGCGGCGTGCCAGCCCCAGTGATCCTTGATCCACGGCGTGAGCAGCATCGACACTGTCGAGCCGATATTCACCGCCATGTAGTAGATCGTGAACGCGGCGTCGATGCGCGCTTCGTCTCCTTCATAGATGCGGCGCACGAGATTAGCGGCGTTGGACTTGAAAAGCCCGTTACCCACCACGATTACACCGAGCGACGCATACATGTGCGAAAGTCGGTCGTCGGGCAGGGCGAGCATCACGTAACCCGCAAATAGCACGATGGCGCCAAGTATCATCGAGCGGCGTGAGCCCAGTACCTGGTCGCCGATCCAGCCGCCGATCGAAGGCGACGCATACACAAGCGCGGTGAACGCGCCCCAGGTGAGCGTAGCGTGCTCGTCGCTGAAGCCAAGGCGCTCGACCATGAAAAGAACCAGGAGTGCGGCCATGCCGTAATAGCCGAAGCGCTCCCACATCTCGATCAGAAATACCGTCGAGAACGATTTCGTTCTGGAAACCGATGAATTCATTGTGACCTCAATACGCTGAGATGATGACGATGACACGCGGTTGCGTGTAAAGCGGGCAGCGACGTATGTGATGCTGCGCCGCATGCATGGGCGCTTGTGGCGCCGGCAGAGTGCATGTCTCCTCCTTTCTATGAGTTCGTGGATCGCACGAACCCAAGGTTTACAATTTCATTCTTCTCGAGCGTTCCGCGTGGCGGATTGCGTCGGCGTAATGGCTTGGCGTCTGACGCGCCTATTTGGTGCCAGAGCTCGACGTGGTCTTGAAGGCCGCAAGCGTATCAAACGATGTTTACTTCTATCAAACAAATTTTGACGACAAAAAACGTTCCTGATATGGTCTCAACCTCTGGCAAGCGGGACTCCACCGCGATGGCACTCGGCGAAAAGATTCGCGCACTGCGCCAGCGGCTCGGACAGACGCTCGATCAGACGGCAACGGCGGCCGGTATTTCCAAGCCGTTTCTGTCCCAGGTGGAGCGGGGTCATGCGTCGCCGTCGCTGACTTCACTTGCGGGCATTGCGAAAGCGCTGGGTGTCACGATGCAGTATTTCGTCGAGACGCCGTCGGAGGAGCGCTCGGTCACGCGCGGCAGCAAGCTGGAGTTTTTCGGCTTCGCGGATTCGGCGAACCTGTTTGCGCGACTCACGAACACCGCAGGCGGGCGGCAGCTGGAATCGATACTCGTGCGTCTGCCGAAGGGCGTGAAGCGCTCGGAAGTCACGACCCACGCGGGGGAGGAATTCCTCTACGTAATCGATGGCGAGGTCACGCTGGAGCTTGAGGGTAAGTCGTTCGTGTTGCAGGCGGGCGATTCAGCCCACTACCAGTCGACGGTGCCACATGGCTGGAGTAACGAAGGCAGCAAGGAGGCTGTCGTGGTCTGGGTAGGGACTCCACGACTGTTTTAACGAGGAAAGAGGCCAGGCGCGGTACAACCGACTGGCCTCCATGTTTTTAATAAAATTAGGACGACGAATTGAAGGACGACCAGATGAAAAACAACAAGATCAAGGCCGGCGTTATCGCTGTTGCCGCTTTCGCCGCATCCTCTGCAGCAATGGCACAGTCGTCGGTCACCCTGTACGGCATGCTGGACGCAGGTATCAGCTACACCTCGAACGTCAATGGCCACTCGTTGGTCAGCCTCGTAGGCGGTGCCTCGGGTTCGAACAAGTGGGGCCTCCAGGGTCAGGAAGACCTCGGCGGCGGCCTCAAGGCAGTCTTCAAGCTCGAAAATGGTTTCAACATTGCGACCGGTGGCATCGGCGGCCAGGGTCCCATCGGCTCCTCGCGTTCGCTGTTCAACCGCCAGGCTTACGTAGGCGTCGCGTCGGAGCAGTACGGTACCCTGCGTATGGGTCGCCAGATCGATGCCGTGACGGAAATGGTTCAAGGCCTGACGGGCGATGCCATTTCGGCGTCGACATTCTCGACCCCGGGCGACGTGGACAACAACGACAACACGACGAACCAGAACAACGCGGTGAAGTACATTTCGCCGATTTTCCACGGCTTCCAGGCTGAAGGCGCGTACTCGTTCGGTGGCGTTGCCGGTGCCATGGGTTCTGGTCAATCGTGGTCGGTGGCTGCGGACTACGCTCAGGGTGGCCTGACGCTGGCTGGCGGCTACTTCCATGCAGCGAACCAGGGTGAGAACGGCTGGCAGAATGCAACGGCGCAACCGTCGTTCGGTGGTGCGCTGGGCTATCCGAGCTCGGGCTACTATGGTGGCAACGCGTTCAAGAGCGCTGGCATCGCTCAAGTCGCTGGCCAGTACCAGTTCGGTCCGTACACGGCCGGCCTGCGGTACTCGAACGCTCAGTACGCGGGCAACGATGGCCAGGAGTCGATTCACTTTAACGTGATCGGTGCCCTTATGCAGTACCAGGCAACCCCGGCGCTGTCGCTGGCTGCTGGTTACACGTACGTCTACGGTTCGGAAGCCACGCCTGCCCAAGCCGCTGAGGGCCGCACGATGGCGTCGATCAACCAGGTGTCGCTGGGTGCGACGTACTCGCTGTCGAAGCTCACCTCGGTCTACGTCATGGGTGCCTACGTCCATGCACAGGGCGCTCAGGCTTCGGCTGCCGACTTCGGCAACACGGCATCGGGCGGCAACCAGGTTCAAGCCAACATTGGCATGTACCACCGCTTCTAATCGCAGGTTGGCGGGGTAGTGGACACATCACACCCCGACCAGGAAAAGCCCCGCTAGTGAATTGCACCCCAGGAATTGGACATTGCTCCAATCTTTGGGGTGTTTTTCATGAACCGCCGGGGT
The DNA here is from genome assembly GCF_038900775.1 of Paraburkholderia sp. JHI869. Classification (NCBI taxonomy): domain Bacteria; kingdom Pseudomonadati; phylum Pseudomonadota; class Betaproteobacteria; order Burkholderiales; family Burkholderiaceae; genus Paraburkholderia; species Paraburkholderia sp. JHI869. Next base: position 129,378 of record NZ_JAYMSC010000018.1, on the reverse strand, counting down.
CTCCTGGACACGTTGCGGCGATAGCGTCTGGCGTTTCATGAGCCTGCGGCCGTAGGCCGAAGGCTGTACTGTCGCGCGCTTTGCTACCCGTGTTGGAGTGAGCAATACAGGTCCGGGAGGCAAAGCGCAATTTCCAGCGGCAGCGGCGGCCCTGTATCCGATGGCGCATGCAAAGGGAAGTAGCGTGGAAACGGTGTGGCTCCTGGATGGGGCGCGTCCCTGGCGGCATCAAGCTCGAACTCGGCTTCGTCGGAAGCTGCAACGCATTCTTGACTCCCTGCACCCACAATTGCCGCGAATGCGCAGCAGGCTAAAACTATTGTGGTACGGATCTGGAATCTCATGTCGTGGCTCCCCATTCTGTTGCGTCGGGTTCCTCACCAATGTGCCGGAGTGGTGACTTCCGTAGCCCATGACATCCGCGGCGTCTACTTTTGCCTGTAGAGCGAGCGTTTGATAACGTCAAAGCCCATCACGTGGGTCGATCGTCAATGACGAACCATCGGAGCGTGCGAGCCGGTTGGTCAGGCACGGCGATTTGCGTGGGCAGGCTGCCGATCACACCCTTCACCTGGGCGACAAACGCGTCCCCCTTCATCGACGCAAGCGAGACAGTTTTCAGGCCGCACTGACTCGCCGTGCTCAAGCGCGAGTGAACGACGATGAGCCACCAATCCGTCATCGTGTAGCCCGTGTCGGCGGCTTCGATGCACGTCCGATAGTTCGAGGCGACAAACCTCCCTGCGTCACCGGAGGCCGCCACCACCTCCCACGCCTTTTGGTAACTGCCTCCACCCCGTCCCGTAGCGTCCCCCGCCATCGGCTGCGTTCGCAGCTCATAAAGGTTGGCCACTGCGACAACTACAATTGCAACGAGTCCAGCGAGATAGACGGGATGACGCTTCGCTGCCTGACTGCCCGTTCTCAGTGCAGAAATCATGATGATCCCCTTCCTTCGACGACAAGGTCTGGCCTATGGAACTGTGGTTGATGGCCGCCCTGCAATACAACAGCGGCCTGTAGCTTCTACGGCATCGTAGATTATTCGCCGACGCCGGAACATAACCTGAATAGGTGGCACGCGTGAGCCCCGCCCATCCTTTGCCAACGGGACCTCTCCCGTCCACTTCGGACAGAAATTGGCCAGCCCGGTTGGGCGAATCGGGCCGAATTGCTGTTGAATCGACTCACCAATTCGGCGCGCGACAGGCGTGTAGCGGCGCAGCATGCCATCGAGAGGACGGCGGCTGGGCATCGCTGCCTGCAATGCCACAGCGCCTGCAGTTCGCTATCGCAACTTGCCGAGCCACAGCGCGGTGAGCGTTGAGCGACTCCGGACGTTGAATTTGGTGTAGATCGACTTGATGTGGACATGCGTCGTGTTCGGACTCTGGTCGAGCTTCTGCGCAATCTGCTTTTCCGTGAGTCCATCGAGCAGCCCGAGCAGCACCCTTCGTTCTGCCGACGTCAGGGGGGCGTCGGCGATGAGCAGGCCGTGGCTGAGCAGTTGCTGCCGGCAGTACCATCTCAGCCCATGCACCACGAAAGCCAGAAGTTCGAGATCCAGCGCAGAGAAGCGCGGCGTCTGCACATCGCGAAACACAAAGAGGTGAATTCGCACATCGTCGTTGAGCGAGCATCGCACCTGGATGCTGTCGCTGTGACCGACTTCGAGGTAGTGGCGGCGATAGTGCTCACCTTCAAACCATTCAGCGGGCATCGCCTCGAAGAGCAGGTTGGCACGGAACGGCTCGTTCCCTGCCGCGGCCGCGACATGTGACGAGTCGACGTTGCCGGACCAGAGGGTGTCGAACTGCTCCTGCACGGAAGCGACCATCGCGGGTACCGGATGCAGCAGCCGAACCAGACGTGGACGCCAGCCGAACAAAGGATCCTTTGGCGCGGGCGAAGGCAATCGGACGACCACGGCCCAAAGCGCGTTCTGTGCCGAGACCATCGCACAGAGGGTGGTTAGCAAGTGGGTCAACGCGGCATCGCCTTCGCCTGCCGAGAACTCGGCCAGCCGATCCCAGAGTGCAAAGACGCCATCGTGGAACGGTGGATTGGCGGAATCCGCGAATGGATGCATGTCGTCCCCAGGAAGAATGGGCGGATCACCCATCTTCGGTGATCTTGGCCTCGCCTGACAAGGGCCGCAGTGCGCAAGGCATGTCGTCGGGTGCGGCGTTCACATTCCGCGTGAGGCCGCATTCCTCGTGTGGTGAAAATATCAAAGCGAGGCGGCCGTATTTTTGAAATTTTTTTTTGAGCGCCATCATAGGGCAACGAGCTTTGAATCAGGTTCGCAGCCAAATGGAGGCAAGTCATGGGCACCGCGCTGGTTTGGGCAGCAATCCCGCACAACAGTGATGGGGTCGTGTTCCAGGTTCGCGTGATTCGCGGACTTCAACGTTTCCATATCCCGCGCCGGGCGCTTGAGATCGCGTTCGGCCTGGCGCCTCATGCATCGGATGCAGGGCAACTCGAACTCTTTTATCAGCACGAGACTCTCATCCTGAGGCGGGCAATGCGGAAACGTCCGATTGCGAGTGCTGACACGGCTTCCCTTCAGACTGCTGATCTCACCACTGTCGTGGAAATGGGACGGAGTGCGACGGCGCACCTTTCGGAAACGCCAGGGGACCTGGCTTCAAACTGACGGGCAGAGTAAGTACGTCATGTCGGTTGAGACTGGCATGTGTCACCTTCACCCGCACCCAGCCTTCCTTCACAACCGGGTCAGGTCGCTCGCCAACGACAAGGGAGGCAAGCGGGTCGTCGTTATTTGCTTCTTTGGCATAGACGGCAAACATGGTCGTTCCTTTCAGGATGGATCGGGCGAGCGTGGTGCTGCGTAGACGGCGCCTAATTGCGTTTGACGGGAACGATCACAAGCTGGGCGATCGCATTGCCGGCGAGCGTAAAGTAGAAGCGGAGCTCGAGCGGATCGGGCAGACCGGTCTTGTCGTAGTCACCGGTCACCTTGGCAAGAATGGCGACGCCGCCCGGGTGATGCAGGATTTCGGTAACGAACATCGTCACCCGGTCACCGGCGATCTCCTTCGCCAGCCACGCGCGGATTGCATCGCGGCCCTCGTAGTGACGCATCTGATCGTTTGCGATCGCGTGCGGAGCGAAGCGCGAGACCATGCCGTCGAGATCGTACATGTTCATGGCCTGCACGAAGCCGAGGACAGGCGCCGGCAGGTTCAGTTTTTCCTCGACCATGCAAAGGCGAGCGATACGGTCGCCAGCAAGATCAATGTGCCAGTCGAGCTGGAAAGGCTCTGTCACGCCGAGTGCTGCGTAGTCGCCGTCGACGGCAACGGTCAGAACCGTATGGCCGTCATGCTCTTGATGGTGCAGCGGATGCACACGGACGTTCGAGCCGAGATAGAGGTTGTCCACCCAGTGAGCGATTTCCTCGCCGCGATGCTCCTCGCCCATGTCGATCAGTACGGCGTCGTCCGCGAAGGACGAGAGCACGCCGGCGCGGTCGCGGGTGGCGGTTGCCTGCAGGAAGGCTTTGATCGGCTGCGCAAGAGTAGAAAGAGACATGGCATCACCTCATCTGTTGTCGGTGATGCAAATCTATCAATTCCCTGGTGAGGTCACTAGACGCCATGTTTGGATGGTTTCTATCCCTATGGGGAATAGATCACTCGTGATCGGCCAGCAATTCCGCGAGAAAATCAACAAACACGGCGACTTTGCTGGGCTGGCGGCGCGCAGCAGGGCGCACCGCGCTGATCGTTAATGTTCCTGGCTCATGGTCGCGCAGAATGCGCCGCACAGTACCAGCGCGTATGTCGGCAGCGAACAGCCAGTGGGGCGCCTGCGTGACCCCAAGGCCAGCCAGTACAGCCGCGCGCAATTGTTCGCCATCATTGCTGCGGAATGACGCTGTCGCCTGCCAGGAAACCTGGCCGGCACGGCTAGCAAAGGTCCACGGCCGTGGCCCATCCTGTGAGACGAAGATCACTCCGTCATGGTCGTTGAGATCGCTCGGCCGCTTCGGCTCGCCTTTGCGTTCCAGGTACTCCGTCGACGCCACGGCGATGATTGCGGAAACCCCGATCTTGCGCGCGATCAGACTCGAATCCGAGAGCGGGCCATTGCGGATGGCAAGATCGATGCCTTCTTCGACGAGATTGCTGGTGCGCTCCGACACCAGCATCTCGACGACAATCTTCGGATAGCGCTCGCGGAAGAGAGGAAGTTTCGGCACGACGAAGAGGCGGGAAAATGCGTGCGCCGCAGTGACCCGTACCACGCCGGACGGTGAGGTCTGGCCTGAGCCTATTCGGGATTCGGCGGCCTCCAGATCGCTGATTATCCGCACCGCGGATTCGTAGAAGTCGCGCCCGGCTTCGGTCAGGCTCAGACTGCGCGAGGTGCGCATGAGAAGTTGTGCGCCGAGATGTTCTTCGAGCGCCGCCACTTGTTTGCTGATCGCCGGTTGGCCTGTTCCGAGTTCGCGCGCCACGGCCGAAAAGCTTCCGCTTTCGACGACGCGCACGAATATCTTTATCCCCTCAAGCCGATCCATTTGATCCTCCCGAGACTGGGAGGCTAGCATATTAATGGAATAGATCGCGCAGGAATCGGGGCGGGTCTATGCCCTGCAAAGATTGAAGTTTGGCGTAACCCGTTCGGTGTCGGCGGCATCAGCACTGCCTGCGGCGTGAGGCATGTTGATGCAGGTCCAATTCATCTTTGGCGGCCTCAAATCCCACCCCAATTTTCCATCGCCTGCCGCTTGCGCACGACGCACCGTCGATCGAAGCCGTACACGTTGTGTGTGCTACCGAACATTGTCGCGACGGCCGAGCGTGGCTGATTAACCGTGCTCTTCCGGCTCGAAGGTCGGAAAGGTTGGCGATGGTGGATCGAATGACTTCGGAATTCTGCAATCAATGCAGCGCAAGCTGTCGCGAGCCGCTGCTTTCCTGTGATGTTTGGGGCGGTGGAAAATGACGCCATCCCATAACAATTAGCACTGCGATGCAGTCTATCGCGAGAAAATCGCGCCCGCTTGCGGGCGGGGTACACCTTCATGACGTATGACCACTGTCGCGGCAGCGCAACTCGCTACGGAAACAAATGCGTTTGCCACCCATTTCGCTACCAGGCGCGAAGCCAAATCGCAGTTCATTTGCTGCAAAATTATGAAACGTGGATTGCTTTGTGCAAGGAAATTTTTCGGGCAATTAAAACTTCTGAGCAGGATACGGATATAGACTGCGCCACTCATTCCCCTCACGTCACTTGGTGTCATCTCGTGAAGAAGATCTCCATTGCCGTGGCCGCTTTCGCAGCGACTGCAGCGTCTGCTGCCAACGCGCAGAGCTCAGTCACCCTCTACGGTCTGATCGATGCCGGCATCTCCTACACGAACAACGTTCAGAACGGCGCCCCGGGTCACGGTAGCGCGCGCGTCGCGCTCGCAAGCGGCAACATCAGCGGCAGCCGCTTCGGCCTGCGCGGCAGCGAGGACCTGGGCGGCGGTCTGCACGCTATCTTCGTGCTCGAAAACGGTTTCAACGTCAACAACGGCACACTCGGCCAGGGTGGCCGCATGTTCGGCCGTCAAGCGTATGTCGGCGTGAGCGGCGATCAATACGGCACCTTGACGATGGGCCGCCAGTACGACTACATGGTCGACTTCGTCTCGCCGCTGTCCGGCACGGCAGGCACGTTCGGCGACTCGGGCTTCGCGCACGTGTACGACAACGACAACCTGCAACATACGGTCCGCTTCAGCAACTCGGTGAAGTTCTCGAGTATCGACTACGCAGGCTTCAAGTTCGGCGGCATGTACGCGTTCAGCAACAGCACGAGTTTCGCGGTCGATCGTGCGTACAGCGCCGGCGCGAGCTACAACAACGGCCCGCTGCGATTCGCCGCTGCCTACCTTCAGATCAACGGCTCGGCGGCGGCGAGCAACCCGTCAGGAACAGCAAATCAGAACGTTGCGGCTGACCCGAGCGAGTTCAAGGCGACCGCAGGTGGTGGCAACCTGACGGCGGATGTGCAGCGCACGTTCGGTGCAGGCATCGGCTACACGTTCGGCCCGGCGGCGGTCAACTTCGTCTACACGCACAGCCAGTACCAGAACACGTCCGCGTTCGGCCTGAACCCGGTGAGCGGCTCGACTCACTTCGACAACTATGAATTGAACGTCAAGTACTCACTCACGCCGGCGCTGTCGCTCGGCCTCATGGATACTTTCACGGACGGGCATTTGAACGGTGTGAGCAAGTCGAACTTCAGCTCCGATCCGAAGTGGAACCAGGTCAACGCGATTGCGCGCTACGCGCTGTCGAAGCGCACGGAAGTGTACGGTGAAGCGATGTATCAGCGCGCAATCGGACACAACAACGTCGCGACGATGTACAACGCGGGTGGCTTCTCGGCGACGAGCAACCAGGTGATGGGCGCCATCGGCATGCTGACCCGCTTCTAGGCGGACGCCAAAACCTCATCCCGGTAGTCGTTAGCCCGCCACCCTGGCGGGCTAGTTCGCCAGTGCAGCAGAAACTCGCTGCTTAACCGGATTCATCGCGGCTGGCCTTGCATGACAGAGCCGACGCTCGCAATCACGACGCAAAGAATCCCGGCAGTCTGTAACGGAGTGAGCGGTTGCGCGAGCGCCAGGAAGCCTATCGCAGCTGCAATTGCGGGCTCCGAACTCATCAGGATGCCGAACGATGACGACGTCATGCGCCGCAACGCACTGAGCTCGAGAACATAGGGCAGCAAGGGGACGAGCAGGGCCAGCCATGCCGCGTCCAGTACTTGTCCGGTAGCGATACGCCCATGACTTTGAGCGAGGCCGAGCGGCGTGAGCACCGCGGCGGCGACGATCAACGAGGTGGCGAGTCCTTGAAGACCGTCAAATTGCTGGCCGATGTGCTTCATCAGCACGATGTAAGCGGCCCAGCATACCGCCGTGCCAAGCGGGAAAAGCAGCGCTGATGGGCTGGCCACGACCCACATACCGTCATGGCGGGCGAGCAGCCATACGCCCAGCGCGGCAAGCAATGGCGAGGCGAGCATTCCGACCCGGCGCACGCCTGCGGTCGCAACGGCGAGTGGGCCAAGGAAGTTGATCGCCACGGCGAGACCAAGCGGCACGCGATTGACCGACTCGAAATAGCACAATGTCATGCCCGCCATCGCGCTACCAAGGAGGAGGGCGGCGAGCCAGTGCCGACGCGAATAGCTGCGCAACCGTGGTCGAGCCGCAATGGCGAGCACCAGCGCCGCGACGCAAAGGCGCAACCATGTCGTGCTGGCTGTGCCGTATTCGGCGGAAACCGGCCGGGATAGCGCGCCGCCCAGCTGTATGCTGGACATCGAAACCACGCAGAACAATGGCGCAATGACCTTTGAGAGTCGGGGAGTAAATCCCGCTGTGGCGGTGGTTGGGGCCATACTTGCTTCGTCGCGCATTCCATCTGCTCGTCGGTTCGGATGCTACCGATGGTAACGGGATCAGAAGCCCGCTGATAAGCTCGTACTTTTTATCGCTCCATCAAGAAAATTTATGCCCCGCGATCTCGACAGTACGCTCCTGCGCACGTTCGTCACCGTGGTCGAAACCGGCAATATCAGCGACGCAGCCGTCGTGCTGCATCGAACGCAAGCCGCGATCAGCATGGCGTTGCGTCGGCTGGAAGAAGATGTCGGTCAACGTCTGCTGCAACGTTCGCCGCGCGGCGTCAAACCAACTGCGGCTGGCAATGTGCTGCTTCCCTATGCCTATACGCTGCTCAACGCCGGATTGGCCGCGCGTGCCGCGCTCAATACAGGCGAGATCGCCGGCACGGTCAGATTGGGCATGCTTGAAGACATCGCGGTCGGGCATTTGCCGCACGCGCTGAAGCAATTCGCGGCATCCTTTGAAACCGTCGCGCTCGAAATCATGATCGACGGCAGCGAGACCCTTGGCAAACAGCTCGCTAAAGGTCAGCTCGATATTGTGATCGGCGATCCCGCGCTCATTCACGTCAGCCCGGACGTTACGTGGCAGCATCCATTGCGCTGGGCCGCGGCGAACACGCGCGAAACGCAATTCAGCGACGCTGCGCTTCCCATCGTCGCGTTTGCGGGCAATTGCCCGTGGCAGGACACCCTGTTCGGTTCCTTGCGTGACGCCGCTATTACGTGGAAGGTGGTCTGTACGAGCGCGAGCTTGTCCGCGATTCAGTCGGCCATCGAGGCGGGTCTGGGCATCGGGGTGTTGCTCGACTGGACTATCCGGCGCGACACGATGCGTGCGCTCGACTCCGGCGAACTCGGCTTGCCGACACCGCCGGCGGCCACCTTTGGGCTATTTACGCGCAGCAATGACCAGACGGCCGCGATGGCGACGTTGCAGCAGTTTCTGCTTGAGTCATTGGCGCTCGACAATCCGCGGACAAGCGAAAACTAGAACTGCGTCGGTCTCCAGGCAAGCGCTTCGAGGGCGGCGAGACTGGCGCCGCCTATGTCTACTGTGATCGTTTCGGGTACGCGGTTGCTATCGATGAAACGCATCGTACGACTAATGCCACGACGGTAACCGCTAGAATTGCGGTTTTAGCCCGGAACACGCCCATGTCTTTTGCCTCGCTTGGCCTGATCGATCCCTTGCTGCGTAATGTGCAGGATCTCAATTACCAGACACCTACGCCGGTGCAGGTCAAGGCGATTCCTGCTGTGCTCAGCGGCAAGGACGTCATGGCTGCGGCACAGACCGGCACTGGCAAGACGGCGGGTTTTGCGCTGCCGCTGTTGCAACGGCTGGTGCAACATGGCCCGGCGGTGTCCAGCAATCGCGCGCGTGTTCTGGTGCTGGTGCCCACGCGTGAGCTAGCTGAGCAAGTGCTACAAAGCTTTATCGCTTACGGCAAAGGCCTCGACTTACGATTTCTGGCCGCCTACGGCGGCGTGAGCATCAACCCGCAGATGATGAAGTTGCGCAAGGGCGTGGATGTGCTCGTCGCCACGCCGGGCCGTTTGCTGGACCTCAATCGCCAGAATGCCGTGCAGTTCGATCAAGTACAAACGCTGGTGCTGGATGAGGCCGACCGTATGCTGGATCTGGGCTTTGCGCGCGAACTCAACGCTGTCTTCGCTGCCTTGCCCGCCCAGCGCCAGACGCTACTGTTCTCTGCCACGTTTACCGACGATATCCGCGCCATGGCGGCGAGCATTCTGCGCGGTCCGGTCGATATCAGCGTCAGCCCGCGCAATGCCACGGCCAGCAAGATCAAGCAGTGGATCGTGACGGTCGATAAGAGGAACAAGCCCGACCTTTTCATGCACCTCGTGGCCGAGAACAACTGGGAGCACGCGCTGGTGTTCGTCAAGACCCGCAGTGGCGTGGATTACCTGGCGGCCATGCTCGACGATGCGGGCTATGCGGTCGACACCATCCACGGTGACAAGCCGCAACCCGCGCGCCTGCGTGCGCTGGAGCGCTTCAAGACGGGCGAAGTCAATATGCTGGTAGCCACCGACGTGGCCGCGCGCGGACTGGATATCGACGACCTGCCGCTGGTGATCAACGTCGATCTGCCGATCGTGGCGCAAGACTACGTGCACCGTATTGGCCGTACAGGCCGCGCGGGCGCGAGCGGCGTGGCAGTGTCCCTTGTATGTGCCGATGAAGCGCCGCAACTGGCCGCGATTGAAGCGCTGATCCGGCAAACGCTGCCCCGTGAAGAAGAGCCGGGTTTCGAAGCCGAACACCGCGTGCCGGAAACCAGCGCAACGGGCCAGATCATCAAGAAACCCAAAAAGCCCAAGAAGCCCAAAGTGCCGCAAGCTGCGCCGGGCGTCGTGCAAGGGCCAGGCAAAAAGCCGCACCCGCAAGGTAGCGAAAACAAACGCAAGCCTGCGGCGCAGCACGCTGTGGCCGCGGGTACGGACACGAGCTTGATCGCCGGAAGCCCATTCAGCGTGCAAAAGCCACGCAGCAAACCCGCCGGCAAGCCAGCCAGCAAGCCCGCTGCGGGTTCACGCAAATCGGCTGGCAAACCCGCTGGCGGCCGCGGTAAGCGCCAACCGTGATTCGTGGGGCACCGTGCCCCCCATCACCCAACCCGCATCGAAACTTCCACGTCCCCACCAAACGGAATCGAGAGATAACCGTTGTCGGGCGCCCGTACGCGCGCAAGATAGTCGGGGCTGTAATCGGCATTGTCCGCGACGATAAACGCGCCCGGAGCGAGACGCGACTCGACGAGGCTCAGAATGTTGCCGTAGAGCGCCTTCGCGCCATCGAGCAGCAGGAGGTCGATCGACTCCGGCAGATCGACGCTCAGCGTCTGCAGCGCATCGCCTTCGCGGATTTCCACGAGATCGATGAGCCCGCCGCTCACGAGGTTTTTGCGGGCGCGCGCGACCTTGGACGGCTCGAATTCACACGTGATCAAACGGCCGCCGCCGTTGTCCCTTAAGGCCGCTGCGAGGTGCAGCGTGGAGATGCCAAACGACGTGCCGAATTCGACGATCGTCCGCGCATGACCCCCGCGCGCCAGCATATAGAGCAGCACGCCCGTTTCTCGCGAAACGGGGAGCGCAATGTCCTTGAGGCGCCCGTAGAAGTCGAGATAGTCGGTCTTGCTGTGCATCAGCCGCGTACGCTCCTCGGGTGAGAGCGCGGCCACTGCGGAAATGGAGGCCGGGAAAATGGCATCGGCTTCTTCGAACAGGCGATTCAGCAGCGGTGCGAGTTGGGGTGAGGTCAATGTGTTCACGCAAATCATCCTTTAAATGAAATCAAAACGGATCGCAATTACATAGTATGACTAAGTATAATGAAATTAGCCGTTCTACTTTTGCGATTCAGATTAGTCAGTTGTCGAACGTGCCGCGATATCCGGGAGCGGCGTCTGTACGAGTATTCATTTCGAACATCACGCCGCACGGCAGAAAAAGCGCGACGATCATCGGTCTCTCATGTTGTGGCGGCGGCCCTGTGCCGTTACCGCCTGAGGACTTCAGAATATAAGCAAATGCTCATATTCGGCTACTCGCATTGGGCGTGCGCGTGCCATGCGCGCAAAACCCCTGCGCCATAGCCTGTTCAACGATGAAGGACAGTAGCGTCGGCGGCCCGTACTCGCATTCAGCGACGCACGAGCGCCACGATGTACACGCACGGGCCCTTGCCCGGATTGAAGAATGCGCAGTCGACAGGCGGCCCAAGCTGGAGGCAGTCGCCGGCTTCGAGCGTGTGAACCTGCTCGCCTTCCTCGAATACCAGCGTGCCGCCGCGCACCCAGATCTGCTGATGCTGAAACGTGAACGCCGACGCCGGATACGCCACGCGTATGCCGCCCGGCAACTCGATCTCGACCAGATCGAGCATGCCGCCGTTGCGCGGCGAGACGGCCCGCCGCGTATAGCCGGTTTCGGGGTCCTGCCAAAGCTGCTGATCGGCGGCGCGGCTCAAACGCTCGCCAGTTTGCTCGGCGAGCGCGAGCAGCATGGAGAGTTGCAGTCCAAAGGCGCCCGAAAGCCGGCCGAGCACGGTGGCCGTGGGGCTCGCTTCACCGCGCTCGATCTTGCTGATCATCGCCCTGGAAACGCCCGAGCGCTCGGCCATGTCCGCGAGCGACCAGCCGCGCGATTCGCGCTCGATACGCACGCGGGTGGAAATGCCGGAAGTGGGATCGGTGAGCGGTCGGTTCATGCCTGCAGGTTGGCGCAATGGGCGGGAGCGAGTCGATTATACGAGGCCATGAGCGGCACGCCATGTAACCGATCGAAAGGCATTCGAGTTAACCCGGATCAAATCCCGGTTTCACTGGTATCCGTTCGTCTACTATAGTAGATGCCATCGAGCGCGCCGAAAAGGAGCCGACATGCCGCGTGAAATCCGTCTGAACGCTTTCGACATGAACTGCGTGGGCCACATTCAGCAGGGCTTGTGGACGCATCCGCGCGACCAGTCGAGCCGCTATACGGAACTCCAGTACTGGACCGACTACGCGAAGAAGCTCGAACGGGGCCTCTTCGACGGCATTTTTTTCGCGGATGTCGTGGGCGTGTATGACGTCTACGGCGGCAATGCCGACGCCGCGTTGCGCGGCGCGGTGCAGGTGCCAGTGAACGATCCTACGCTCGTCATTCCCGCCATGGCCGCGGTCACGCAGCATCTGGGCTTTGGCGTGACGGCCAATCTCACGTATGAGCAGCCGTTTCTGTTCGCGCGGCGCATGTCCACGCTCGACCATCTCACGGGCGGGCGCATCGGCTGGAACATCGTGACGGGCTATCTCGACAGCGCGGCCCGCGCGATCGGCATGGACGGCCAGAACGCCCACGACGACCGCTACGATCTGGCCGACGAATACATGGCGCTCGTGTACAAGCTCTGGGAAGGCAGCTGGGACGACGACGCCGTCGTCAACGACCGCGCTGGCGGCATTTACGCCGACCCCGCGCGCGTGCGCATGATTCATCATCGCGGTCCGCAGTACAAGGTGGATGCGATGCATCTGTGCGCGCCATCGCCGCAGCGCACGCCGGTGCTGTATCAGGCGGGATCGTCCACGCGCGGAAGGCGTTTTGCGGCGACGCACGCCGAATGCGTGTTCATCAATGGCCAGAAGATGGACGGCGTGAGGGAGATCGTCGGGGACATTCGGGCGCAGGCCGTGCAACTCGGGCGTGCGGCCGACGACGTGAAAGTCTTTCTCGGCGCGACGCTCATCGTCGGCCGCACGGATAGCGAAGCGCAAGAGAAGTTCGAGGAGTACCGGCGCTACGTGAGCTCCGAAGCGGCGCTCGCGCACGCCGCGGCTTCGCTTGGCATCGATTTCGCGCGCTACGATCTCGACGAGCCCATCGAGACGGGCAAGAGCCAGGCGATTGTTTCCAACGTCGAAGTCATGACGCGCAGCGCCGGGCCGCAATGGACGCGCCGCAAGCTGCTCGAGCAGATGGTGCTCGGCAGCCGCCAGACGCCGTGGGTGGGTTCGGCGCAAAGCGTCGCGCAAACGCTGATCGAGTGGAGCGAGAAAGCTGGCGTGGACGGCTTCAATCTCTCGCGCACGGTGGTGCCGGAATGCTTCGACGACGTGGTCGAGTTGCTGGTGCCTGAATTGCAAACACGTGGCGCGTATAAAAGCGCGTATCGTGAGGGCACCCTGCGTGAAAAGCTTTCCGGCGGCGCGCGCCTGCCGGCGTCGCATGCGGCGGCGCGGTATCGCGGCGCGCGCGTGAATGACGCATGAGCGGCGTGTGAGCGACGCATGAAAATCGGGCACTGAATTCCCGCTACGAGGAGACCGCGGCAAGCGGGCAAGAATATGGTAGACAAATCCCTCTTTCGCGACGCGATGGCTGGTCTTGGGGCCGCCGTGAACATCGTTACGACCGATGGCGACGCCGGGCGCGCCGGCTGCACGGCGTCCGCCGTGTGCGGCGTGACGGACGAGCCGCCCACGCTGCTCGTCTGCATCAACCGCACGAGCCGCAACAACGCGATCCTGCGCGAGAACGGGCGGCTCTGCGTGAACGTGCTGGCGGCCGACCAGCACGAGGTCGCCACGTGTTTCGCCACGAAAGACATCGACATGGCCGAACGTTTCGCGCTCGCCGAGTGGTATCGGCTCGAAACGGGCGCGCCGGCGCTGCGCGGCGCGGTGAGTTCGTTCGATTGCCATATCACGCGCACGACCGAAGTCGGCACGCATACGGTGTTCTTCTGCGAGATCAAGGCGGCACGCATGGTGGGCGGGCGCGACGGGCTGATCTGGTTTGGCCGCGCGTTTCATCGCGTGCTTGCGCAGGCGCACGCGGCGGCGGCCTGAGCGTGGCGCGCACGCCTTCACAAGGCGCGGCAGGTTCCCGTTCTTCAGACGAAACGGGGCCGCCGGGGCAACGCGCGGCGCAACGCGGCAAGGCCGCATCGCTCGCGTTGCTGCTCCTCGCGCAGGTAGCGGCGATGGGGGTGTGGTTCTCGTCGAGCACGGTGGTGGCGCTCATCAAGCAGGCGCACGCCATTGCCGCCTTCGACGAGGCCCTGCTCACGAGCGCCGTGCAGTGCGGCTTCGTGGCCGGCACCATCACGTCCGCGTTGCTCTCGCTGCCCGACCGCTACGATCTGCGCCGGCTGCTCGCGCTTTCCGCGCTCGTGGCGGCGGCGGCCACGGCCTCGCTCGCGTTCCTGCCGCCGGTTGGCGGGGCGGTCGTCGCGCTGCGGTTCATCACCGGCATGTGCATGGCGGGCGTGTATCCGGTCGGCATGCGGCTCGCCGCGACCTGGGCGCAAGGCGATCTCGGTCTGCTCGTCGGCCTGCTCGTGGGCGCGCTCACGCTCGGCTCGGCAAGCCCGCATCTGCTCGCAGCGACTGGCGGGCTCGGCTGGCGCACGATCTACGGCGTCGCCGCGGCCTGTGCGGCGTGCGCGGCGGTGCTGATCGGCTTTGCGGGAATCGGGCCGAATATCCGGCGCGCGACGCGCGTCGACTTCGCAAAGGTCACCCAGGCGTGGCGGCGGCCCGCCTTGCGCCTGGCCAATCTCGGCTACCTGGGCCACATGTGGGAGCTCTACGCGATGTGGGCGTGGCTCGCGCTGTTCCTTCAACAAACGTTCGTCGCGCGCGGCATGGCGAATGCCCGCACGCGCGCGGAATGGATGACCTTCAGCGTAATCGCGATCGGTGCCGCGGGCGCGTGGCTCGGCGGCGTGCTGGCGGACCGCGTGGGGCGCACCGCCGTCACGGTCGGCGCGATGGCGACGAGCGCCACGTGTGCGGCGCTCATGGGCTGGCTGGCTAACGCGCCGCTCATCGCGATGGGCGCGGTCGCGCTCGTCTGGGGCGTTTCGGTGATCGCCGATTCCGCGCAGTTTTCGGCGAGCGTGGCCGAGCTGGCCGATGCGGACTCGGTCGGCACGCTGCTCACCGCGCAGACCTGCGCGGGTTTCCTGCTCACGCTGGTGAGCATTCATCTCGTGCCGTACGTGGTGGCGTGGATGGGCTGGCGGGGCGGCTTCGGCATGCTGGCCGTGGGGCCGGCGCTGGGTTGTGTCGCGATGCTGCGCCTGCGGCGCCATCCCGATGCGGTGAGGCTTGCGGGCGGGCGGCGCTGAGCATCGACGAATCTGCGCGATGCTAACGATCGAGCAGAAAGTAGATGCCGATGAATACCGCCATCGCAAATGCGCTACACGCGAGTACTGCGCCAGCGTCAATCAGCAATCCGTGCTGCGTATGCATGAGACTGGCGGCAAAATGATTCGAGTCCACGATGCTCTCCACGGCGAAGTGCAGCAAACGGATTGCCGCTTCCCGCACGGATGAATTCATGCCGTTATTGCTGGCACGACAACGCGAGATACGCTGCCACGCGCGATCGGTGCATGAATGCGGTTGACGAGTGACGAAGTATCGACGAGCAGTTGCGGACCCATGTCTTTCTCCCGGCGCAGTGTGTTGCGCGACAGACATCAGAATAGGCGCGGGGAGAGACGGACAACATCGAACGAATTCGAATCCGCTCGTGGCACCAGAACATCTCCCTTTCGTGGATCTTTCCACGGAGCCACGGCTGCGGTACTTTAGCGCGATCATCGCGGATAACACGCATGCATCGCGCTAGAGGAGCTTGTCACGCATGTCAGCAAGACTGAACGAATTCCAGCAGCCCATTGGCGAGCCTGTCACCGGCTGGCAGCCGCGCGAGCGGCCCGCGCGCGTGACGATCGAGGGTCAGTTCTGCCGCATCGAGCCCATTGACCTCGACCGTCACGCCGCCGATCTCTTCGAAGCCTACGGCTCGGCGGCCGACGGGCGCGACTGGACCTACCTGTTCGCCGAGCCGTTCACCGACTTTGCAACGTTCCGCGAATACCTCGCGAAAGCGGCCGCATCGAGCGATCCGTTCCACTACGCCGTGATCGACCGCGCGAGCGGTCAAGCCGTGGGCACGTTCGCGCTCATGCGCATCGAGCCGGTGCACGGTGTGATCGAAGTAGGCAGCGTGACGTTTTCGCCGCGCCTGAAGCAAACGCCGATTTCCACCGAGGCCCAGTACCTGCTGATGCGCTACGTGTTCGACAACCTCGGCTACCGGCGCTACGAATGGAAATGCGACAGCCTCAACGCGCCCTCGCGCAAGACGGCGTTGCGTCTGGGCTTCCAGTTCGAGGGCATTTTCCGCCAGGCGATCGTGTACAAGGGGCGCAACCGCGACACCGCGTGGTTCGCGGTTATCGACCAGGACTGGCCGCTCGTGAAGGCCGCGTTCGAAAAGTGGCTGTCGAAGGAAAATTTCGACGCACAAGGCAAGCAGCGCGCGTCGCTTGCGAGCTTGAGAGAAACGGCAGCGTCCTGAATGTCCGGGGCGATCCTCATCCGCGACGTCGCGAGCGCCGACCGCGACGCGTGGTTCCCCCTTTGGGCGGGCTACAACGCGTTCTACGAAACGAACGTCGAGCCGCACATCAGCGAGCGGACGTGGCAGCGCATGCTCGATGCGAGCGCGCCGGTGTTCGGGCGTGTCGCCGAAGTCGAGGGACAGCTTGCGGGGTTCAGCCTCTGCGTGCTGCATGAAGGCACGTGGGTCGATGCACCCATCTGCTACCTGGAAGATCTGTTCGTCGATCCCGCATGCCGCGGGCAGGGCATAGGCCGGCGGCTTATCGAAGACCTCATCACACTGGCGCGTTCGCGCGCCTGGTCGCGTCTTTACTGGCACACGCGCGAGGACAACCCCGCGCGCAAGCTCTACGACGAATTCGCGAAAGCCGACGATTTCGTGCGCTACCGGTTGCAGTTCTGAACCGCTCGCGCCCAGGCATCAGATCAACAGTTCGAGTGTCTGGAACAAAGCGAGATCGTCTTTCTTCGCCGAGCGCGCGTGCCGGCGTATCACCTGAAGCAGGCAATCGACGAAGGCGACCGCGGCGCGGCTTAGCGTGCTGTTGCGGCGCGTGACGATGCTCAGTTGTCGGGGCTCGAAGGTCTCGCGCAACGCGAGCGGCTGCAGGCGGCCGCCGAACGGCGGCACGTGGCTCAGGATCGTCGGGCTCCACGTGCACATGTCGGCCTGCTCGACCATGGTCTGCAGCGTCGCGACCGACTGGGCGCGCACGATCCGGCGCGCGTCGATCTGCGCGCCGTGGCGCGTGAACAGATAGTCGACCAGGTCGGCTTCGCTGTCGGGCGCGAAGTTCAGCACCCAGTCTTCGTCGAGCAATTCGTGAATCGAGCGTGCTCGCGCCTTGCGGTGCCCTGCGCGCACCATCACCGACGATTCGTAAGTCAGCACTGGCTCACAGGCGAACTCCTGTGCGCTCGCGCCGGGCTGCAACTGGCCGATGGCGAAGTCCATGCTGCCCTCGCGCAGCAGCGGCTGGGCAACGGCCATCAGCCCTTCGACCAGCTCCAGGCGGATATCGGGCATGCGCTCGCGAAAGCGCCGTACGGCCTCTGCCAGAAAGGTCAGCGTAATCCACGGCGTGACGCCCACCATGAGGCTGCCTTCCACGCGCCCCCTCAAACGCTCCAGATCGTTGTGCGCGTGCTCCAGCTGGTTGAGCACGAGCCGCGCATGCGTGAGCAGCACCTTGCCGTGCTCGGTGAACGTGATGCCTTCGGGCGCGCGGATCAGGAGCGGCAGACGCTCGCTGGCCTCCAGTTCGCGCAGCGCGCGCGTGACGGCGGCCTGCGAAAGCCCGAGCGCGCGGGCCGCGCCGCGAATGCTGCCGGCTTCCGCGCTGGCGACGAGCGCCTCGAGTTGATGCAGTTTCATTGCGATGGGCGACAACTAAACGTTGTCATCATAACAAAATGCTGGCTGTTCTCCTTGATTTGCGCTGCATACGATTCGCTCCACGTTGCACCAACAGGCGGAGGAGACGAATTGAGCAGACAGTGGGTGTTGCCGGAAGTGACGGCAATCGAAGCCGAAATGATCGCGCTGCGCCGCAAGCTGCACGCGCAGCCCGAACTGGGCTTCGAAGAACATGTGACGAGCGCGCTTGTTGCCGAGAAGCTCGAAGCATGGGGCTATCGCGTGACGCGCGGCGTGGGCGGCACCGGCGTGGTCGGGACGATGGCGCGTGGGCGCGGCTTCAGCCTCGGGCTGCGCGCCGACATGGACGCGCTGCCCATACGCGAGGCGACGGGCCTGCCCTACGCGAGCCGCAGCGACGGCGTGATGCATGCCTGCGGTCACGACGGTCACACGGCGATGCTGCTGGCGGCGGCCTGCTGCCTCGCACAGAACGCGCACTGGCGCGGCACGCTACACCTGATTTTTCAGCCGGCGGAGGAAGGCTTGGGCGGCGCACTCAAGATGATCGAGGACGGCCTCTTTAAGCGCTTTCCCTGCGACGCCGTATTCGCCATGCACAACGTGCCTGGTTTTCCGGCGGGGCAGATCGGCTTTCACAGCGGCGCTTTCATGGCCTCCGCCGACGAAGTGACGATCCGCGTGATCGGCCGCGGCGGCCACGCGGCCGCGCCCCAGCAGACGATCGACCCCATCGTGGTCGGCGCCTCGATCGTCATGGCGCTGCAAAGCGTGGTGGCGCGCAACGTGGCGCCGCACGACCAGGCCGTTGTCAGCGTCGGCGCGCTGCATGCAGGGAGCGCCTCGAACGTCATTGCGCCGCACGCCGATCTGCACCTGAGCGTGCGCGCGCTATCGGCGCCGGTGCGTGAGTTGCTGGAGCGTCGCATCCGCGAACTGGCGCAGGGGCAGGCCGCGAGTTACGGCGCGCGCGTGGAGATCGACTATCGCCATGATTATCCCGTGCTCGTCAACCATGGCGACGAAACCGAGGTGGCGCGCCGCGTCGCGCTCGAGTGGGGCGGCTAGGAGTTGCTGATCGATGGTCTGCGCCCGCTCATGGCGAGTGAAGATTTCGCCTACATGCTGGAGCACTGCCCCGGCAGCTACCTCTCGATCGGCAACGGCGACAGCGAGCAGCACTGCTCGCTGCACCACCCCGGCTACGACTTCAACGACGCGAGCCTCGCCATTGGCGCGAGCTACTGGATCAAGCTCGCGGAGCACATTCTGCAATGAGCACAGTAACCATCGAAGCAACTTGAACAACAGACAGGAGACGGGCAAATGAAGAAATGGACGATGGCGCTCTCGCTGGCGCTTGCCGCGGCGGCAACGGCGGGCGAGGCGTACGCGGTGGATCTGAAGGGCCGGGAGATCCGGCTCGCGGTCGATCCCACGTATCCGCCGCTCGAATACAAGACGCCGGATGGCAAGCTCACCGGCTTCGGCGTCGATATCGCCAATGCGTTGTGCGCGCAACTGAATGCGCATTGCGTGTGGGTGGAAGCGAGCTTCGACGGAATGATTCCGGGCCTGATCGCGCGCAAGTTCGACGTGATCTCTTCGTCGATGACGATCACCCCCAAGCGCGCGGAGCAGATCGCCTTCACCAACAAGATCTCGAACGCGCCCGCGCGGCTCGTCGTGCGCCGAGGCTCGCCGCTTTTGCCTGACGCGGCCTCGCTCAAGGGCAAACGCGTGGGCGTGGAACAGGGCACGAGTCAGGAAGATTACGCGCGCGCGAAGTGGCAGCCCGCAGGCGTGGAGATCGTGCCTTATCAGAACCAGGACCAGGTGTACGCGGACCTGACGTCGGGCCGCCTCGACGCCGCGTTCCAGGCCTCGATCGCCGCGAGCGACGGCTTTTTGAAGCGTCCCGAGGGCAAGGACTTCACGTTCGCGGGAAGCGCTATCGACGACCCGAAGTTCTTCGGTCAGGGTGACGGCCTCGGTCTGCGCAAGCAGGACACCGAACTGCGCGAAGCCTTCAACGGTGCGCTCGCCGACATTCTCGCAAACGGCACTTACGCGCGCATCAACAAGAAGTACTTCGACTTCGATATCTACGGGTCGAAATAACACCGGACGGGCGGCGCAACAGGCTAGGGCGGGCGCAGGGCATGCGGTCCGCCTCGGTGAGCAAAGGGGCAACGGTTTCACCGGCATATCATGATTAGCATGCCTTATAAAAAATGGAAGACGAATGAACAAGAGGAAGATCTTTTGCGCCATGGCGTTGTGCGGCGCCGCGGCGCCGGCTCTCGCGCAGAGCAGCGTGACCTTGTACGGTTTGATCGACGAGGGTATCGACTACACGAACAACGTGGGCGGACATAGCGTCTACGAGATGACGAGCGGCTACGCGCAAGGCAGCCGCTGGGGGCTCAAGGGCACCGAAGATCTCGGCGGCGGTAACAGCGCGATCTTCCAGATCGAAAGCGGCTTCAACGCGAGCAACGGGGCGCTGGCAGAGGGCGGCCGGGCCTTCGGACGCCAGGCGTATGTGGGCCTCGCCAACGAGCGCTACGGTACGCTCACGCTCGGGCGCCAGTACGACGCGGTGGTGGACTACCTTGCGCAAACCACGTCGAACGGCAACTGGGGCGGCTACCTGTTCTCGCATCCCTTCGACAACGACAACACCGACAACACGTTTCGCCTGAACAACACGATCAAATACGCGAGTCCGACGTTCGGCGGCTTCTCGTTCGGCGGCACCTACAGTTTCAGCAACGACACGAACTTCGCGAACAACCGCGCGGTGAGCGTGGGTGCGCAATACACGGTCGGCGGCTGGCTCATCGCGGCGGCCTACCTGAACGCCAGCAACCCCGCGCTGACTTCGGGCGGCGCGATTGCGGGCGCGAGCAGCACGAACGGCGCGGACGGCAATTTCGCTTCGTCGCGTCTGCAGATTTTCGGTGCGGGCGTGAACTACACGGCAGGGTCGGCAACGGTCGGCTTCGCGTACACCAACACGTACATCGGTCAGCCCGTGGCGAACGTTGGGTATCTCACCGGCGACGAAACGATTCAGCCAGTGACGGGGCCGCTCGCCGGCGGCCGGGTGACGTCGCTCAGGTATCAGAACTTCGAGGTGAACGGGAAATATCAGTTCACGCCGGCTTTCTACGTTGGCGCGGACTATGTCTACACGCTCGAACACTACGATGCGACGACAGGCAGTGTGAAGCCGTCGATCCATTCGGTGGGGCTGATGCTCGACTACAACCTCTCGAAACGCACCGACGTGTATCTGCAGAGCGCGTTCCAGCTCGTGGCGGGCGACAAGACCGGCTCGTCGCTCGACCAGGCTTATGTGCCCGGCGCGCAGGATCTCTCTTCGACCTCGCGCCAGGTCGTGGTGCGCGCCGCGATGCGCCACACGTTCTAACGGGCGATCGGCGGGGCAGCGGCTTGCTCTGCCGCCCCGTATGGCTCAATAGATAGGATTGTAACGAGTATTGTCACGATCGTTTCATCGGTATAGGATGGGTGCGAATAAACCACCACGGTTTGATGTGCATTGCACAAATTCGCCTCCCAGCCTATGTCAGAAGCTTCAACGAACTCGCTCATCGTGCTGCGCGGCGCGCCCGCCCAGCATGCTGCTGCGCGCAATGCCGGCGTGGCGTTCGACGCGGCGTGGCTCGACGCCTTGCGCGTCAACCAGTCCGCCGTCGAGCGGCGCACGGCCACGCTCGGCACGCGCCGCGCGGTCAAGAAGGACGCGCAGGCCGCGTGGCTCCTGAAGGCCATCACCTGCATCGATCTCACCACGCTCAACGGCGACGACACCGAAGGCCGCGTGCGGCGCCTCTGCACGAAGGCGCGCCACCCCGTGCGCGCCGACCTGCTTGCGGCGCTCGGCTTCGCGCCCGAGGCCATCACGACGGGCGCGGTGTGCGTGTACCACCGCTTCGTCGCGGCGGCCGTGGATGCGCTGGCGGGCAGCGGCATTCCCGTTGCGGCGGTCTCCACCGGCTTTCCCGCGGGCCTGAATCCCCACGCGCTCAAGCTCAAGGAAATCGAGGCATCGGTGAAGGACGGCGCCGAGGAAATCGATATCGTCGTCACGCGCGAGTACGTGCTCACCGGCAACTGGCGCGCGCTCTACGACGAAGTGCGCGAGTTTCGCGCGGCCTGCGGCGAGGCGCATCTGAAGGCCATTCTCGCCACCGGCGACATTCGCGTGCTGTCGAACATCGCCAAGGCTTCGATGGTCTGCATGATGGCGGGTGCCGACTTCATCAAGACGTCTACGGGCAAGGAAGGGACCAACGCCACGCTCGACGTATCGCTCGTGATGGTGCGCATGATCCGCGAGTACCGCGAGCGCACCGGCGCGCTGGTGGGCTTCAAGCCCGCGGGCGGCGTATCGAACGCCAAGACCGCGCTCGCGTACCAGATCCTCATGAAGGAGGAACTGGGGCGGCCCTGGCTCGAGCCCGAGCTATTCCGCTTCGGCGCTTCGAGCCTGCTCGCCGACATCGAGCGCCAGCTCGAACACCACGTGAGCGGCCGCTATTCCGCCTTCCACCGCCACCCCGTAGCCTGAGCAGACCATACCGATGAGCGTAGCCGAGTACTTCCGAACGATGGATTACGGTCCCGCCCCCGAGGACGAACAGCCCGTGCGCGTGTGGCTTGCGCACCATGAGGCCACGTTTGGGCATTTCATTGACGGCGCCTGGCGCGAGAGCGCCGAAGGCGAGCGTTTCGAAGTGCGCGCGCCTGCCACCGGCGAGGCGCTCGCCGCCGTGTCGCAAGGCGGCGCGGCGGATGTCGCGGCAGCCGTCGCGGCGGCGCGAGCGGCGCAGCCCGAGTGGTACGCCATGGGCGGCGCGGCGCGCGCGCGGCATCTCTATGCGCTGTCGCGCATGGTGCAACGCCACAGCCGTCTCTTTGCCGTGCTCGAAGCGCTCGACAACGGCAAGCCGATTCGCGAGGCGCGCGACATCGATATTCCGCTCGTGGCGCGCCATTTCCTCCATCACGCCGGCTGGGCGCAGCTTCAGGAGAGCGAGCTGACCGGATGGTCGCCGCTGGGCGTGATCGGCCAGATCGTGCCGTGGAATTTCCCGCTGCTGATGCTCGCGTGGAAGGTTGCGCCCGCCATCGCGCTCGGCAACTGCGTGGTGCTCAAGCCCGCCGAATACACGCCGCTCACCGCGCTCCTGTTCGCCGAACTGGCGCATCGCGCGGGGCTGCCCAAGGGCGTGCTCAACGTGGTCACGGGCGACGGCAGCACGGGCGCGGCGCTCGTCGAGCATCCCGGCGTCGACAAGATCGCCTTTACAGGCTCGACCGATGTGGGCCGCCTCATCCGCACCGCTACAGCTGGCACCGGCAAGTCGCTTACGCTGGAACTGGGCGGCAAGTCGCCGTTCATCGTGTTCGACGACGCCGACCTCGACGGTGCGGTGGAAGGTGTGGTGGACGCCATCTGGTTCAACCAGGGCCAGGTATGCTGCGCGGGTTCCCGTCTGCTCGTGCAGGAGGGCGTCGAAGCGCGCTTTATCGAAAAGCTCAAGCGCCGCATGGCGACGCTGCGCGTGGGGCCCTCGCTCGACAAAGGCATCGACATTGGCGCGATCGTCGATCCGGTCCAGCTTGAACGCATTGAGACGCTCGTGGAAGCTGGGCGGCGCGAAGGCTGCAACGTGTGGCAGCCGCGCGAAGTCACGCTGCCGTCGGGCGGATGTTTCTATCCGCCCACGCTCGTGACGGGCATCGGGCCCGCCTCGACGCTCGCGCAGGAGGAAATCTTCGGGCCGGTGCTCGCGGCCATGAGCTTTCGCACGCCGGAAGAAGCCGTGGCGCTCGCGAACAATTCGCGCTGTGGCCTTGCCGCGAGCGTGTGGAGCGAGACCATCGGGCGCGCGCTCGACATCGCGCCGCGCCTGCAATGCGGCGTGGTGTGGATCAACGCAACGAACCTCTTCGATGCGAGCGTGGGCTTCGGCGGCTACCGCGAATCGGGCTTCGGGCGCGAAGGCGGCCGCGAAGGCGTGTTCGAATATCTGAAGCCTGCGGCATGGAGCAAGCTGCCGATGCGCGCGCAACGCGAGGCACGCCCGCACGCACAAGACTTTGCGCACGCGAGCACCGGTCTCGATCGTACTGCGAAGCTTTTTATCGGCGGCAAACAGGTACGGCCCGATAGCGGCTATTCACACGCCATCTACACGCCGAACGGCGAATGGGTGGGCGAAGTCGGCGCGGGCAGCCGCAAGGACGTGCGCGACGCGGTTGCCGCCGCGCGCGGCGCGAGCAAGTGGACGCAGATGAGCACGCACGCTCGCGCCCAGGTGCTGTATTACCTCGCGGAAAATCTGAGCGCGCGCGCCGAAGAATTCGCGCGGCAACTCACGCGCCGTGCGGGCCACGACGCGCGCGCAGCCGAGCGTGAAGTGGAGATGGCCATCGACCGGCTGTTCAGCTACGCGGCGTGGGCCGACAAGTTCGATGGCGCGGTGCATACGCCGCCGTTGCGTGGGGTTGCGCTTGCGATGCACGAGGCGCTTGGCGTGGTCGGCATTGCTTGCCCTGACGAAGCGCCGCTGCTCGGCTTCGTTTCGCTGATCGCCCCGGCGCTCGCGATGGGCAATCGTGTCGTGGCGCTGGCGAGCGAGGCGTGCCCGCTCACGGCAACGGACTTCTATCAGGTCGTGGAAACCTCGGATGTGCCTGCGGGCGCACTCAACATCCTGACCGGCGAGCGCGCCGCCTTGCTGCCCGCGCTAGCGAAGCACGACGACGTGGATGCGCTCTGGTGCTTCGGCACGGCAGCCGATTCGGCCCTTGTGGAGCGCGAATCGGTCGGCAACCTGAAGCGGACTTTTGTGGATCATGGCCGACAGGTTGACTGGTTCGACCGGACGAGCGCAGGATTGCCGTTCCTGCGCCACGCCGTGCAGGTGAAGAACATCTGGATACCGTACGGCGACTGAGCGCTTCGAACAAGAAAACGCCAGATCCAGCTTTGCATGGGGCGGCACTAAGCGCTAAAGCGCCGAGTGCCGCCGACAGGAGACGAAAATGCTGAAGAATCTTGACCCGCTTCTGAACGCCGATGTCCTGCAAGCGCTGCGCGCAATGGGTCACGGCGACGAACTCGTCGTTTGCGACGCCAACTTTCCCGCCGATTCCGTTGCGCGCGCAACGGTGCTCGGCAAGTTGCTGCGCATCGACGGCGCGGATGCGCCTCGCGCCGTGCGCGCCATCCTCTCCGTGCTGCCGCTCGACACCTTCGTCGAAGCCCCGGCCATGCGCATGGAAGTGGTTGGCGAACCCAATACGATCCCCACCGTGCAGCGCGAAGCGCAGGCCGAGGTCGATGCCGCGGAGCGCCGCTCCGTGCCGTTCGCGCCCATTGAGCGTCATGCGTTCTATGCACGCGCCCGCAAGGCCTATTGCGTAATCGCCACGGGCGAAACGCGCGGCTACGGCTGCTTCGTGTTCACCAAAGGCGTGCTGCTCGCACCCGACGCGCCGCGCGCGACGGAGCAGGGCCAATGAGCGGACGCGTCGTCATCCTCGGCATTTATGTGACCGATCTCGCGTTTCGCGCGAGCCGCATGCCGATGATCGGCGAGACGCTCGCCGGATCGGCGTTCGCCATGGGGCCGGGCGGCAAGGGTTCGAATCAGGCCGTGGCCGCCGCGCGCGCGGGCGCGCAGGTGGTGTTCTGCACGCGAGTGGGCAACGACGCGTTCGGCGACATCGCACGCGCCACGTGGGCCGCCGAAGGCATCACGGCGCGCACCCAGGCCGTGGACGGACTGGCCACGGGCGCGGCGCACATCTTCGTGGACGACACGACCGGCATGAACGCGATCATCGTCGCGGCGGGCGCGGCGGCGACGATGGAGCCCGGCGACGCTGAAGCGATCGAAGCCGATATCGCGGCCTCCCAGGTATTCGTCACGCAACTGGAGCAGCCACTCGCGGCGGCGCGTCGCGGACTCGAACTGGCGCGCAGGCATGGCGTGAAGACGGTGTTCAATCCGGCGCCTGCCATGGCGCTGCCCGACGACATCTTCCCGCTGTGCGACTACGTCACGCCCAATGAGACCGAGGCGCAGGCGCTCACCGGCATCGAGATCCGCAACGCCGACCACGCGCGCCGCGCCGCCGACGCGCTGCTCGCCAAGGGCGCGGGCGCGGTGATCGTGACGCTGGGCGAAGCCGGCGCGCTGCTCCATACGCGCGATGCTTCGGTCCTGCTCCCCGCGTTCAATTGCGGCCCGGTGGTGGAGACGGCGGGCGCGGGTGACGGCTTCACGGGCGGCTTTGCGGCGGCGCTCGCACGCGGCGACGATGCGCTCACGGCCACGCGTTTTGGCTGCGCGCTGGCGGGCATATCCGTCACGCGCCCGGGCACCGCGCCTTCCATGCCGCGCAAGGAAGAAGTCGACGCCATGCTCGCGCGCACGGCGAACGCCGAGACGCATTGACGATTGGTACTTGCAAACACACCGCAAAGGATGAAGTCCATGAAGTCTGCACTCTTTGCCAAATGGTTCGGCGACCGGCAGTTGAACTTCCTGCTGGCCGTGAACCTGCTGGTCGTGCTGGTCGCGGTCTGGGTGTCGCGCGGTCAGTTTGTCGGTATCGACAACCTGCAGTCGATGGGCGCGCAACTGCCCGAAGTCGCGTTGCTCGCGCTCGGCATCATGCTTTCCATGCTTTCGGGCAACGGCGGCATCGATCTGTCTGGTGTGGGGCTCGCGAATCTTTCAGGCATGATCGCCGCGCTGGTGGTGCCGCGCCTTGTGAGCGGAGACGATTCGCCCGCGCTGTATACGGCGCTCTTTATCGTGATCGTGCTGGGCATGGGGCTCCTTGGCGGCCTGCTCAACGGCGTGGTGATTGCTCGCCTCGGGCTCACGCCCATTCTTTGCACGCTCGGCACGCAACTGCTTTTCACGGGCTTTGCGGTGGCGCTGAGCAACGGCGCCTCGGTGCACGTGGATTACGTCGAACCGCTCGCCGATATCAGCAACGGCACGTTCTTCCAGGTGCCGATCTCGTTCCTGCTATTCGTGGCCGTGGTCATTTTGCTCGGCTGGCTGCTCAGGCGCACGCCGTTCGGGCTGCGCCTCTATCTCATGGGCACGAACCAGCGTGCGGCCTTCTATGCGGGCATTCCGCGTGCGCGCATGCTGATCATGACCTACGCGATGTGCGGCGTGCTCGCCTCGCTCGCGGGTCTCGTGAGCGTTTCGCACACGCTCAGCGCGAAATGGGACTACGGCAATTCGTATCTGCTGATCGCCATTCTCATTGCGGTGATGGGCGGCGTGAATCCGGCGGGCGGCTATGGACGCATCATCTGCGTGTTCTTTGCCGCGACGGTGCTGCAATTCCTTTCGAGCCTCTTCAATCTGATGGGCGTCTCGCAGTTCTTCGGCGACTGCGCCTGGGGCTTCCTGCTGTTGCTCTCGCTCGCGTTCGCGGGCGGCGAGCGGGTACGTGTGATTTTCGGTCTCGGAGGCTCTTCGTCCGCTGGCAAAGGGCGGACTTCGGGCTGACCGGCTGAACTGTGTAGCAGGCGGGCCTCGAGCCTCGGAGGTCCGCCGCGATCCATTTCGGGGCGAAGGCTAATCGGCTAATAAAAACGGAGACATGGAACATGAAGATCAAGCGACTCAGCGTGGCAATCACAGCGTGTGCACTTGCCGCTGGCATGGCGGCCGTGGCGTATGCGGCGGAAAACCCGACCATCGTCACGGTGGTGAAGGTGACCGGCATTAGCTGGTTCAACCGCATGGACGACGGCGTGAAGGAATTCGGCAAGGACAACCCGAACGTTTCGGTCTACCAGACGGGGCCGGGGCGCGCGGACGCCGCGCAGCAACTGAAGATCATCGACGACCTGATCGCGAAGAAAGTGAGCGCGATCGCGGTCGTGCCGTATGACCCGCCCACGCTCGAACCGGCGCTCAAGAAGGCGATGGACCGCGGCATCAAGGTGGTCACGCACGAAGCCGATAACGAAAAGAACACGATGGTCGACGTCGAGGCGTTCGACAACTCCGCGTACGGCGCCGCGCTCAACGACCGGCTCGCCTCGTGCATGCACAACGACGGCAAGTGGGCGACGATGGTCGGGTCGCTGGGCAGCCGCTCGCAGGTGCAGTGGGCCAATGGCGGCATCGACAACGCGAAGAAGAAGTTCCCGAAGATGCAACTCGTCGAAACGAACCTCGAAACCAACAACGACGGCGAGCACGCGTATGAAGTGGCCAAGGAAGTGCTGCGCAAGCATCCGGATATCAAGGGCTTCCAGGGCTCGTCGTCGCTCGACGTGATCGGCATTGGCCGCGCGGTCGAAGAAGCGGGGCTGCAGGGCAAGATCTGCGTGTATGGCACGGGCCTGCCGACTGAGGCCGGCAAGTACCTGGAAAGCGGCGCGATCAACGGCATTGCGTTCTGGGATCCGAAGCTCGCGGGCCTCGCGATGAACAAGATCGCGTTGATGCTGATCGACGGCAAGACGGTGGAAAATGGCACGAATCTCGGCTTGCCGGGCTATGAGAAGGTCACCGTGTCGAAGGGTCCCGGCAAGGGCATTATCGTGCGCGGCCAGGGCTGGGTGAGCGTCGACAAGTCGAACTACAAGCAATACAACTTCTGATCGGGAGAAGGTGGCGCGCGCAACGGTTTTCGGACCACGCGCGCGCTTCGTCGCAACGTCACGAAGAGACGACATGGCTTCAGAACCGTTATTGCAGGTGCTCGGCGTGCATAAGCGCTTCACGGGCGTGCACGCCTTGCGCGGCGTGACGCTCGCGTTCGAGCGCGGGCAGATCTATCACCTGCTCGGCGAGAACGGGTGCGGCAAGAGCACGCTCATCAAGATCATCTCCGGCGCGCAGCCGCCCGACGAAGGCGAACTCGTGATCGACGGCGCGCGTCACGCGCGGCTCTCGCCGCTCGAATCGCTCGCGGCGGGCATCGAGACCGTGTATCAGGATCTTTCGCTGCTGCCCAACATGAGCGTCGCGGAAAACGTGGGGCTCACGACCGAACTCGCGGAGCATGCGGGACGTCTCGCGCGTACGTTCGACCGCCGCGAACTCGCCCGCACGGCCGAGCGTGCCTTGAAGGCCGTGGGCCTGCCCGGCGACGCCGATTTCCAGGCGACGCTCATCGAACAATTGCCGCTCGCCACACGCCAGCTCGTGGCGATTGCGCGCGCCATTGCGAGCGAGGCGAAGTTCGTCATCATGGACGAGCCCACGACCTCGCTCACGCAAAAGGAAGTGACCAACCTCATCGCCGTGCTTGGCCAGTTGCGCGCGCAAGGTGTGACCGTGCTGTTCGTGAGCCACAAGCTCGACGAGTGCTATGCGATTGGCGGCGAAGTGATCGTGCTGCGCGACGGCCAGAAAGTGACGCAAGGCCCCATCACGAATTACACCAAGGCGCAGTTGAGCGAGCTGATGACGGGCCGCGAGCTTTCCACTGAACGCTACCGCAACGTCGCGGCCCAGTCCGACGTGCTGCTCGCCGTCCGCGGACTTGGCCGTACGGGCCTGTTCAGCGACGTGTCGTTCACGCTGCATCGCGGCGAGATTCTCGGCGTGACGGGGCTGCTCGACTCTGGCCGCAACGAACTCGCGCGTGCGCTTGCGGGCGTCGCGCCCGCCGACGCGGGCGAGATCGTGCTCGAAGGCAGCGCGATCAAACTGGCGAATCCCGGCGACGCGCGGCGCGCGCGCATTGGCTATGTGCCGGAAGACCGCCTGAACGAAGGCCTTTTCCTCGACAAGCCGATTCGCGACAACGTCATCACGGCGATGATCGCAAGCCTGCGCGACCGCTTTGGCCAGATCGACCGCACACGTGCGCGCGCACTGGCCGAAAACACCGTGAAGGAATTGCAGATCGCCACGCCCGACGTGGATAAGGCCGTGCAGTCGCTTTCGGGCGGCAACCAGCAGCGCGTATTGATTGGCCGCTGGCTCGCCATCGACCCGCACGTGCTGATCCTGCACGGGCCGACCGTGGGTGTGGACGTCGGCTCGAAAGACATCATCTATCGCATCATGCAGCGGCTCTCGCAGCGCGGCATTGGCATTCTGCTCGTGAGCGACGACTTGTCCGAATTGCTGCAGAACTGCGATCGCGTCCTGATGATGCGTAAAGGCCGCCTCGCCGAAGAGCATCACGCCGATGGCCTGACCGAAGCCGATTTGTATCGCGCGCTGCTTGCAGAGGCAGCCTGAATTCCGCGTAACGTTTTGCCGGACACCGCATGAGCATGAATCAGACAATGAGCACGTCGTCCAATACCGTCGAAGTCGCGCGCCAGAGTGTGCCGCTCAACTGGCGCGCGAAGCTCGCCCGCAATCCCGAGTGGTTCACGGCCACGCTGATCGTCATCACCTGCGTGATCGTGGCTTCGATCAACCCGCGCTTTTTCCAGTGGGCGACGCTGTTCGACCTGCTGCACTCGGCCACGATCACGTCGCTTTTCGCGCTCGGCACGCTCGTCGTGCTGGCATCGGGCGGCATCGATGTCTCGTTCACGGCTATCGGCGCGCTCACGATGTACTCGATCACGAAAGCCGTGTTCGCCTGGTGGCCCGATGCGCCGTTCGCGCTCATTCTGCTTACGGGTGCTGCGGGCGGCATCGTGCTCGGGGTGATCAACGGCATGCTCGTGCACCGGCTGCAGGCGCCTTCGCTGATCGTGACGATCGGCACGCAGTACCTCTATCGCGGGCTGCTGCTCACCTTCGTGGGCACGACGTTCTTCATGAACATCCCGCACAGCATGGACCACTTCGGACGCATTCCGCTCATTGCGTACAAGACCGCCGACGGGCTCAACGCGGTGCTGCCCGTCTCCGCGATCGCGCTCGTGGCAGGCGCGATTCTCACGTGGTGGCTGCTCAATCGCACGATGATGGGGCGCGGTGTTTACGCCATGGGCGGCAGCACGGCAATTGCGGAGCGGCTTGGCTTCAACCTGCGCGCGATCCGGCTGTTCGTGTTCGGCTATACGGGGTTTCTCGCCGGCGTGGCGGGCATTCTGCATGTGGCGAACAACCGCCTCGCGAATCCGTTCGACCTCGTGGGCTCGGAACTCGACGTGATCGCGGCGGTGATCCTGGGCGGCGCGCGCATTACAGGCGGCAGCGGCACGGTTGTGGGCACGCTGCTCGGCGTGGCGCTCGTTACGCTCATCAACAACGTGCTCATTCTCGTGGGCGTACCGAGCACCTGGCAGAAGGTGATTGTCGGCGCGTTCATTCTGGTGGCCGGCACGCTGTTCGCGCTGCGCCGTCGCGGCTAAGGCACGCTACTGAAGCGACCGGCCTTCGCGGCCGGTCTTCGCTTATGCGCTCTTCGCGCGCAGCGTTTGGCCTTTTTCGGTGATGATGGAATTGAAGTCGCCCATCTGGGAAAAGCGCCACGCCTTCACGATGCCGTACTTGCTTGCATCCACAACAAGATGGCTTTCCACGGCGCTGGCCATGGCAGCCTGCTTGAGCGCGACTTCGTGAAAGTTCCAGCACGTCACGCCGCGCGCGGCGTCCACGCCACCCGCTGAAATGAACGCCTTGTTGATGCCCATGCGGCGCAGCGTTTCAAGGCTCTCCTCGCCGGAAAACGAATCCGACGACGGCACATACACGCCCCCCAGCAAGATCATGCGCACATTGGGCATGCGCCGCAGAATCTCGGCCACGTTGAGCGAATAGCACACCGCTGTGATCTGCAGTTGGGAGGGAATGAGGCGCGCGAGCGCGGCAAGTGTCGTACCGCAGTCGATGAACACGGTGTCGTTCTGCGCGATGAGCTGCGCCGCGTGCGCGGACGCTTGCGCTTTGGCCTGCGCGAAGTGGTCCTTTTCGTGTTCGAGCGAGTAGCCGGCGGTATTGGGCACGTCTTGCGCGCTCACGATATAGCCGCCCAGATACGTGAAACGCTCGGGATTCGCGGCGATATCGCGCCGCACGGTCATTTCGGAGACACCAAGCACGCTGGCTGCATCGCGCAGATGCATGACGTTGTGTTTTGCGAGCGCGTCGGCAAGGGCGCGCAGCCGGTCGGTTTTGGCCATGGGGTGGGTGCTGCGCCGGAACTTGCTGCCTTCCGGAGAGCGTTAGATTTATTTCGTAGGTGTGATCGAATTATAACAAGCACGGCGTGCGATGGCCACGCGCTTTGACTTCTCAAGCTCCCGCGCCTCATCCGGCGAGCATGCGTTTTTCGCATGCTCCGCTCGACAATTAATCGTTTGTCGCGTCCCGATGCCGCACGGATACTGCCCTTTCTCAAGAAGCGGCGGCAACGCCGAATGGGCGGCAATTCATGCGATCAGACCTCAATTTCATCAATGGGCAGTTCGTCGGCGCCGAAGGGCCGCACATCGCTGTCCATAACCCCGCAACCGGCGACGCGATCGGTCAGGTGAGCGCCGCGAGCGCAGCCGATGTCGTTCGCGCAGTCGATGCGGCGAAGGCCGCCCAGCGCGCCTGGCGCAAGCTTCCCGCCGCCGATCGCGGCGCGATCCTGAACCGTTTCGCGGACGCGATCGTGGCACGCGCGCCGAAGATCGGCGCAGCGCTTGCCGCCGAGTCGGGCAAGAGCGTCGCGGACGCCACCGCCGAGGCGCAGTACGCCGCCGAAATCCTGCGCTACCACGCGCAGTGGGCGCGCCGCATTGAAGGTGAGGTGATTCCGAGCGACAGCGCGAACGAAAACCTCATTCTCATGCGCGAACCGATCGGCGTGGCCGCGTGTTTGATTCCTTTCAACTTCCCGGTGTACACGCTGCTGCGCAAGGTCGCGCCGGCGCTCATTACGGGTAACGCGGTGGTCGTGCGGCCGAGCAACAACACGCCGTGCTCGGCGTTCGAAGTGGCGCGCGCCGCGCAGGAAGCGGAACTGCCGGCCGGCATTTTCAACGTGCTGGCCATGGACCACGACACTGCGGCAGTGCTCTGTACGCATCCTGCCGTCGGCATGATCACGCTCACGGGCAGCGTGAACGCGGGCCGCAAGGTGCTCGATTACTGCAAGGAAAATATCGCCAGGCCGTCGCTGGAACTGGGCGGCAAGACGCCGGTGATCATCGAAGACGACGCTGATCTCGAAGCGGCTGCAGCGGCCATCGTGCGCTCGAAAACCACGCATTGCGGCCAGCTTTGCACGGCAATCGAACGCGTGTACGTGCACGTCAGCGTACATGACCGCTTCGTCGCGCTGCTGCGCGAGAAGATGAGCGCCGTGCGCTTCGGCGACCGCGCCGAAGACGAAACCCGCATGGGTCCGCTCGTGAGCGCCAGCGCTCGTACGGCGATCCACGCGATGGTCGAGCGCGCAGTGGCCGAAGGCGCGAAGCTCGAAACGGGCGGTTACGTGCCCGAAGGCAAGGGTCATTTCTACCCGCCTACGCTGCTGACGCATTGCCGCCAGGACATGGAGATCGTGCAGGAGGAAATCTTCGGCCCGGTGCTGCCAGTGCTGTCGTACGAGACGCTCGACGACGCACTGCACATGGCAAACGACCACCAGTTCGGCCTTTCGTCGGTGCTCTTTACGGAGCGCTATCGCACGACCATGCGCGTCGCGAATGAAATCGAAGCGGGCGAACTGTATGTGAACCGCACGCCCGCCGATCCGTACCAGGGGTACCACGCTGGCTGGAAGCGCTCGGGCCTCGGCGGCGACGACGGCAAGCACGGCATGCTCGAATTCACGCAAACACGCCTTGTCGTGATGCCGTTCTGATCGTTCGAAATACTGATTAAGCGTTGAAACGGCGCCCCACGCAGCGGGCGCCTCAGATGAAGAAAAAAACGCCTCGCGCCGGCAACCGCCCGCGCGCAGGCTCAGGAGACAATCTTGCAGAAGTCCATCGGAAAGCCCAATGCGCCGGGTAGCTCGCCGCGCGCCGAAATTTCATCGCTCACGCCTGTCGCATCGGGCTCGATGCAGCGCTACGTGCAATTGCTGCTGCTCGTGCTCGCCGCGGGCGGTATTTATCCGCTGCGGTATTTGCGTCAGGTCTATCAGACCACGATGCTCGATGTCCTGCATATCGACAATGCACAGCTCGGTTACCTCTACTCGGTGCTCGGCATCGTGTTCTTCGTTTGCTATCTGCCGAGCGGCTGGCTGGCCGACCGCGTCGCCCCGCGGCTGTTGATCTGCTTTTCGCTCATCGGCACCGGCGTGCTGGGGCTGTGGTACTCCACTGCGCCGTCGTTCCATGCGCTGCTCGTGATCTTCTGCCTCTGGGGCGTCACCACCGGCCTCACGTTCTGGGCCTCGGTGCTCAAGCGCGTGCGGATGATCGCGGCAGCGAACGAGCAAGGCCGCTTTTTCGGTCTGCTCGACGGCGGACGCGGGCTCGTCGAGGCGCTGCTCGCCACCGCGGCGCTCGCGCTCTTTGCGGCTGCAACCGGCTCGGGACGCGGTGAGACGGTGGGCCTGCGCCACGTGATCTACATGTATTCCTTCACGTGTATCGCACTTGGCGCGTTGATGAGCTTCTTCAAGGACCCCGCGCCTGCGCAAGCCGAAAGCAAGTCGGCCGAGGCCAACGAAAAGGGTTCGCTGTGGCGCGATCTCGCGACGCTCGCCTCGATTCCGCAGCTTTGGCTCATGGCGGCTGTGGTGTTCTGCGGCTACCAGATCTTCTGGGCGACTTATAGCTTCTCCGCGTATCTCCAGCAGGGCGAGATGCACATGAGCGTCGTGGCCGCCGGCATGGTCACCACCGCGAAGCTCTGGATGCGGCCCATCGGCGGCATCGGCGGCGGCTTTCTCGGCGACCGCCTGTCGAACCTGCGCGTGCTGGTCTGGGCGCTGTTCCTGGCCGTCGCGGGCCTGATCGGCCTGATCCTGCTGCCTGCGCTGCGCAACATGGCGCTGCTCGGCGCGGTGGTGCTGTTCATCGGCCTCATGACCTATGCGATTCGCGGCCTCTACTGGACGCTGCTCGACTACTGCGCCATTCCCATGCGCATAACGGGCCTCGCCATCGGTCTCGTTTCGCTCATTGGCTATTCGTCGGACATCTTCCTGCCGCTCGTGAACGGCTATATCACCGAACACTACGCAGGCATGCTCGGCTATCAGATCTATTTCGCCTATGTCGCCGCCATTGGCACGCTCGGCGGTATCGCCGCGCTCGTGCTCAAGCGCATGACCCAATCCAAACCTGCCTGAAACAGCCTGAACCATGAAAGTCGTTGCCATTGAAACGAACGTCGTTGCGGTGCCCCCTCCGCACCTCGGCGGCATGTACTGGATCTTCGTTACGCTGAAAACCGATTGCGGGATCGAAGGCGTAGGCGAAATTTACGCCGCTACGTTCCACCCGAACGTGATGGTGCCCGCGATCGAAGACGTCTTCACGCGTTACTTGCTGGACCACGATCCGCACCGCGTCGAGCGTTTGTTCCGCGAGGCCTATTCGAGCGGCTTCACACAGCGCCCGGACCTCACGATGATGGGCATCGTTAGCGGCCTCGAAATGGCGTGCTGGGACATCATCGGCAAGGCGGCGGACAAGCCCGTGTACGAGCTGCTGGGCGGCATGGTGAACGAGCGGCTTCGTTCGTATACCTACTTGTACCCGAAGAACGCAAAGGGTGAATACGACTACGACGATCCCGACCTCGCCGCCGAATGCGCTGCCGAGAATGTGAAGCACGGCTTCACCGCGGTCAAGTTCGACCCGGCGGGTCCGTACACGGCGTATTCAGGTCATCAGCTCTCGCTCGAAGTGCTCGACCGCTGCGAAACGTTCTGCCGCAAGGTACGCGAAGCGGTAGGTAGCAAGGCCGACTTGCTGTTCGGCACACATGGACAGATGGTGCCGTCTTCGGCAATCCGGCTTGCGAAGCGGCTCGAAAAATACGACCCGCTGTGGTTCGAAGAGCCAGTGCCGCCGGGCCAGGAAGAGGCCGTCGCCAACGTTGCGAAGCACACGTCCATTCCCATTGCGACGGGCGAGCGCCTCACCACCAAATACGAATTCCACAAGCTGTTGCAGGCGGGCGGCGCGTCGATCCTGCAACTGAACGTTGCGCGCGTGGGCGGCCTGCTCGAAGCGAAGAAGATCGCGACGCTCGCCGAAGTCCATTACGCGCAGATCGCGCCGCATCTGTACAACGGCCCCATTGGCGCGGCGGCGAGCATCCAGCTCGCGGCTTGCACGCCGAACTTCCTGATTCAGGAAAGCATCGGCACGTGGGATGGTTTCCACGCGCAGGTACTCAAGCAACCCATTCAGTGGGAAGACGGCTACATCATTCCCTCAAAGGCGCCGGGCCTTGGCGTCGAACTCGACATGGACGTCGTGCGCGCGCACTCGCCCTATACGGGCAAGCGTCTGCATCTGCAGATGGCGAGCCAGCCCGCCGACGTGCGCGACACCTCGCCTGCACGCGGCTGATCCGCCGGAGCACTTAGATGAACTACGACTACATCATCGTCGGCGCCGGGTCGGCGGGCTGCATTCTCGCGGAACGGCTCTCGGCTTCAGGGCGTCATTCGGTGCTGCTGCTCGAAGCGGGCGGACCCGACGATTCGTTCTGGTTCAAGATCCCGATCGGCTTCGCCAAGCTCTACTACAACAAGCAGTACAACTGGATGTATTACAGCGAGCCGGAGCCGGAGCTTGGCGGACGGCAGATCTATGCGCCGCGCGGCAAGGTGCAGGGCGGCTCGGGCGCGATCAACGCGATGATCTACGTGCGCGGGGCGGCGCGCGATTACGACGACTGGGCCGCGGCGGGTAATGCGGGCTGGTCGTACCAGGAAGTGCTGCCGTACTTCCGCAAGCTCGAATCGCATCCGCTCGGCGACACGCCCTGGCACGGTGCGAATGGTCCTGTGCGCATCACGCCGATGAAGGAGGGTGCGCATCCCGTGTGCCGCACGTTTGTCGAAGGCTGCACGCAGCTCGGCTACGACCGCAACGACGACTTCAACGGCGCGCGGCTCGAAGGCGTGGGCATCTACGATGTGAATACGCGGGACGGAAAGCGCGATTCGAGCAGCGTGGCCTACCTGCATCGCGCAGGGCATCGAGCGAACCTGAAGATCGAGCATCATGCGCGGGCCACGCGCGTGCTGTTCGACGAAGCGAAACAACGCGCCGTTGGCGTGGAGATCGTGCAGCAGGGCGTGAAGCGAACGTTCCAGGCGAGCCGCGAAGTGATCGTCGCGGCGGGCGCCGTCGATTCGCCGAAGTTGCTCCAGCTTTCGGGCGTGGGCCCGCGTGCGCTGCTCGCGAAGCACGGCATCGACGTAGTGCACGAGCTGCCTGCGGTGGGGCAGAACCTGCAGGACCATTTGTGCGTGAGCTTTTACTATCGCTCGCGCGTGAAGACGCTCAATGATTCGTTCAGCAGCTGGTTCGGCAAGCTTAAGTTCGGGCTGCAATACGTTTTCCAGCGCAAGGGTCCGTTCTCGATGAGCGTGAACCAGTCGGGCGGCTTCTTCCGCACGAATGCCGATGAGGCGCACCCGAACATGCAGGTGTACTTCAATCCGCTTTCGTATCGGATTCCTAAGTCAAACCGTGCGCAGCTCACGCCGGAGCCGTATTCCGGCTTCCTGGTTTGCTTCAATCCGTGCCGGCCCACGAGCCGCGGCTCGGTGGAGATCGCTTCGTCGAACGTGGAAGACGCGCCGAAGATTCGCGGCAACTATCTCTCGACGCAGAAGGACCGCGACGAGGCGATTGCGGGCAGCCACCTCGTGCGCAAGCTGATGACGGCGCGCGCGTTGCAGGACATCACCGAAGCCGAAGTGACGCCCGCCGGCGAAGTGGCCGACGACGCGAGCATGCTCAAGTTCTTCCGCGAGCAAAGCGGTTCGATCTATCACCTGTGCGGCACCTGCGCGATGGGGCCGGACCCGCGTACGGCGGTGGTGGACGCGCGCCTGCGCGTGCATGGCATCGAAGGCTTGCGCGTGGTCGATGCATCAATCTTTCCAAATATCACATCGGGCAATACCAACGCACCGACGATGATGGTCGCGGAAAAGGGCGCGGATCTGATTCTGGAAGACGCCGATCAGGAAATCGCCGCGAGGGCCGTCGCGCAGGGCCGTCAACGCATGGCGGCGATTTCGTCCTGAAGCCATTGCCGGAACATCTGGAGCGGCTTCGAAGCCTTCTGTTCGGGCCGCACCACGAACCAGTATGACTGGCGGCCGTCCACGTGGATGTCACGCACGGGCGCGAGCAGGCCTTGCGCCAGTTCGTGCTCGATCATATGACGGTCGGCCATCGTCACGCCGAGCCCTTCCATGGCCGCGCGGATCGCATGATCGAGCAGGTCGAATTCGTAGCCGCCCGAGGTGTCCACGTCCTCGATGCGCGCCGCGTCGAGCCAATGCCGCCACGTGAGATAGCGCTGGTTGTCGCCTGCGAGCACGTGCAGCAGAGTTTGCTGCGTGAGGTCGATCGGCCCTTGCGCGAGCAGTGCGGGCGCGCACACGGCGATGTGCGATTCGTGCATCAGCAGCGAGCTGTCGAGGCCTTCCCATTCTCCGTCGCCAAAACGGATCGCGCAGTCTAGCGCCGTCGAATCGGCAAGGCTGTCCTGCAGATGCGTCGTGAGACTCAGTTCGAGTTCGGGATGGCGCGCGTGCAGGCGCGTGAGGCGCGGCACGAGCCAGCGGCTCGCGAAGGTGGGCGGCGCGTTCACGCGCAGGCGGTTGAGGTCGCTCTTCTGCTGGATCGTGCGCACCGTCAACTCGATGCGGTCGAATGACTGCTGGAGCGTGCGCAGCAGCGCGCGCCCGGCTTCGGTCAGTTCGAGCCGGTGGTGATGGCGCTCGAGCAGCTCCTCGCCAAGCTGTTCTTCAAGCTGGCGCACCTGGCGGCTTACCGCGCTCTGCGTCACGTTCAGCTGCTCGGCGGCGCGAGTGAAGCTGCCGCTCGTGCCTGCCGCCTCGAACGCCTTCAGGGCGTTCAGCGCCGGCATCTTTCGCTTCAAGGTCGTCTCCTCGCTCCAGGCGCCGTCTCGAAACGACGCCTCATGCAAACGACGCAGTATACCGGCACGCACCGACATTCAGGCGCCCCGCGCCCGTGAGAGCGCGGCGAGCGCGAGCGTGACGACGAGCGCGAAGACGTAAAGGCCGCCCGCGCCGAGGAGGCGCATAAAGAGCGATGCGACCGTAGGACCAGCCGCGCCGCCGAGCGAGAAGACGAGCAGCAACGTCGCGCTCGTCTGCACGCGCCGCGCCTGGTCGACCCGGTCGTTCACGTCGGAGACAATCACGCCGTACAGCGTGAACGTGAGCGCCACGTAAAGAAAGAGCAGCGTGTCGACGAGAGCCGGCGCGCGCAGGATGGCGAGCGCCGCGGCCGCGCACGCGGAGACGATCGAAATCACGCCGAGCGTGGCGCGCCGCCCGAGGCGGTCGGATAGACGCCCCACGGGCCATTGCGAAAGCAGTGCGCCGATCAGCACGACGCCCATGGCGCGCGAAATGCTGCTGGCCGGATAACCGATGCGCGCGAGATACACCGGCGTGAGCGCATAGAACGCGCTGGAAAGCAGCCCCGCGCCGATGCAGGCCGGCACGCTGCGCGGTGCGACGCGGTGCAGTTCGCGCAGGCCGTCGAGCAGCAGCGTGGGGCGCTTGGGCGTGGCGAGCGCGGAAGGCGGCGGCTTCGCCGCAGGCGTCGCTTCAGCCGATTGCCAATCGCCGATCAACGCCACCGGTATGAGCGCGGCCACGAACAAGCCGTTCACCAGCGCGTGCTCGAAAATGCCGCCGGGCGCGCCGAGACCCAGCAGGAATTGCCCGGCGCTCACGCCGAGATACGTGAGCACGAGATAGAACGCGAACGCGCGCCCGCGCCGCTCGTTCGGCACGGCGCCGTTCACGCCGCTTTCGATCGACGTGAACACGCCGACCATGCTGAAGCCGGTAATGAGCCGCAGCACGGCCCAAATGTCAGGGGAATCGAAGGAGAGGTAGCCGAGCGCCGCGAGCGCGGCGAGCGCGCCAAAGCCGATGAAGGCGCGCTGCGGCCCGATGCGCCCGACGATGGGGCCGAGCCCCAGCGCGCCCACGATGAAGCCGACGTAATAGCACGATTGCACGAGGCCGACGTCGAGTGCGGTGTGCTCGCCTTGCAGCATGCGCAGCGAGATCAGCGTCGTGAGGAGGCTGTTCCCGCAAACGAGAATCGTATAGCCGCCTAGCAGGCCGATGAGCGCCCGCATGTACGGCGGCTTAGTGCGTGGTCCCGGCGCGGCGCTCGACGAAGCGCCGCACATAGTCGTCGGCGGGGCGGTGCAGGATGTCGTCGGGCGTGCCGCACTGGATCAGCCGCCCGTCGCGCAGAATCGCGATCTGGTTGCCGATGCGCAGCGCCTCGTCGAGATCGTGCGTGATGAACACGATGGTCTTCTTGAGCGTGGCCTGGAGTTCGAGCAACTGGTCCTGCATTTCGGTGCGGATGAGCGGATCGAGCGCGGAAAACGCTTCGTCCATCAGCAGCACGTCGGTGTTCGCGGCGAGTGCGCGGGCGAGGCCCACGCGCTGACGCATGCCGCCCGAAAGCTCGTCGGGATAATGATCGGCGTAGCCTGCGAGGCCCACTTTGCCGAGCCATTCGCGCGCGCTCGCCTGCGCCGCCGCTTTCTTTTCGCCGCGCGTGGCGAGTGCATAGGCAGCATTGTTGAGCACCGTCTGGTGAGGCAGGAGTCCGAAGCTCTGGAACACCATGCTCACGCCGTAGCGTCGCAATTCGCGCAGGCCGTTGTCGGAGAGCTTGAGCACGTCCTTGCCGTCGATGAGAATCTCGCCCACGGTCGGCTCGATGAGCCGGTTGAAGTGGCGCACGAGCGTGGACTTGCCCGAGCCCGAAAGGCCCATGATCACGAAGATCTGGCCCGAGCCAATCGACAGGCTCACGTCGTTCAGGCCCACGTTGCAGCGCGTCTTCTCGAGGACCTCGGCCTTGCCCGTGCCGCTGCGCAGCAGGTCGAGCGCGCGCTGGCTCGCGTCGCGCGTGCCGAAGATCTTGTAGACGTTCTTGACTTCGATGCCGCTCATGATCGTTACCTCATTCCATGCTCATTGCTGGACGCGCCGGCCGGTCTTCACACGGGTTTTCCCATTGTGCCGACGCATTTGCCTTTGCGTTCGTTATTTGGCCGGCTGGCTCGCCATGTCGCCGGTCTTGGCCGCGTCGGCGCTTTCGCTTTCGCGAGCGCGGCGAAACGGAATGCGCGAGGGCTGCTTCGACTTGCGCGCGAGACCCCGTGTGCGGCGACCCTGGCCATAGCCCTGGCTGATACGGTCGATCACGATCGCGAGAATCACGATGGCGACGCCCGCCTGCGTACCCTTGCCGACGTCGAGCGTCTGAATGCCCGCGAGCACGTCTTCGCCAAGACCGCGTGAGCCGATCATCGAGGCGATCACGACCATGGACAGCGCCATCATCGTGGTCTGGTTGATACCGGCCATGATGCTCGGCCGTGCGAGCGGCAACTGCACGCCAAAGAGCAACTGCATGCGCGTGGTGCCGAAGGCGCGCGCGGCTTCGACGATTTCCGCATCCACGTGGCGAATACCGAGATCGGTCAGCCGAATGAGCGGCGGCAGCGCATAGACGACCGTGGCGAGAATGGCGGGCACCTTGCCGAGGCCGAACAGCATGAGCACCGGAATCAGGTACACGAAGCTCGGCAGCGTCTGCATGACGTCGAGCACCGGCAGGAGCACGCGGCGCAGCCCGCTGCTAGAGGCGGCGAGAATACCGAGCGGCACGCCGAGCACGACGGAGATGAGCGTGGCGACCACCATCAGCGCGAAGGTCTGCATGAGCTTGTCCCACAGCCCGAAGCAGCCGATCAGCCAGAGCAGGACGACGAACAATAGCGCCACGCCTATGCGCCGCGAAGCATGCCAGCCGAGCAGGCCCACCGCGGCGAGCACGACGATGGGCGGCGTGGCGCGCAACAGGCCTTCCAGCGGCACGAGCAGGTCGCGCAGCATGAGCACGCTGAAGTTGTGGAACGCGTCGCCGTAGCGCTGCACGAACGCGGAGACCTGGTCGTTGACCCAGTCGGCGATCGAGAGGTGAAGAAAGGGAGATCCCATGGTGAGCCTCATTCTGCGTGTGTCATGTGATGCGTACTGTCGTGCGGCAAGGACTTTGGCTTACGTGCGCAGGCCAGCCTGCACGCGCGCCGCGACTTCCGGCGTGACCCATTGCTTCCAGATTTCCGGATGCTGCTCGAAGAACGTGTGCGCGACCGTGGAGGCGTCGAGCTTCTTGTCGTGCATCTGCTGGACCAGTTGTTCGTCGAGCGCGAGCGGCAAGCTCACCTTGCCGAAGAACGCGACAGCGTCGGGTTCGGCGTCGAAGAACGGCGTGGACACCGCGACCTTCAGATGCGAAACCTTGAACGCGGATGCGCACGGCGTGCCCTTGGGATCGGCGATGGTGTTCCAGCAGGCGTCGGAATACGGCGCACCCTCCAGTTGCACGAAGTGGTACTTCGCCATCAGGCCGGCGGGCTGCCAGTAGTAGAAGAGAATGGGCTTGCCGCGCTCGTAGGCGGAGGCAATGGCCGCGTCGAGCGCGCCGCCGGTGCCTGGGCGGAAGTTCGTGTAATCGTCGCCGAGCTTGTAGGCCGTGAGCAGCCGGTTGTTGAAGCGCTCGCAATCCCAGCCTGCGGGGCAGTTGTAGAAGCGGCCCTTGCCGGGTTCTTCGTCGTCGGTGAAGAGGGACTTGTACTGCGGCAGTTGCGAGACGGAGCGCAGTTGGGGCGCCATGGGCTTGATGCCGCGCTTCGCGTCGCCGTTGATCACATAGTCGGGGACGTACCAGCCTTCCTTGTCGCCGCCGGGGATCAATTCGCCCACGAGCTTCACGCTGCCATCCTGCAAGCCGCGCGCGACGATGGGGCTGCGGCCCGTCCAGTGCTCGGCCCATACCTGCAGGTCGTTTTTCGTGAGCGCGGTTTCGGTGGCGGCCGTGGCGCCTGGCACGACTTCGGTCTTGCAGCCGTAACCTTTCTCCAGCACCGTGCGCACCATTTCGGTCATCAGCGCGCCGCTTTCCCAGGTGATTTGCGCGAGCTTCACGGTTTTGCCCGCCTGGCACCAGCCGGGGGCTGCAAAGCTGCTCGTGGTCGCGCAGGTTAGCGCGAGGGCGGCGGCAATACGCACGCCTGCCAGCGTGATATGTCTCATGTCGTCTCCAGTGATTGGAATTGTATGTGCGGTCCAGCGTGTGGCCGCCGCTTTTCGAATCAATCCGACCAGAGTCTAGCCGTGGCATTTCGGGTTGCGAAGCAACGAATAGTCATCGATGCATTACCTGACGTCATGCCACTTTCATCACGCGAATGATGACTGCCCAGCGATGACTGCGCGTCATGCCCCCATGAGATTTCATAGCTTTTGGGCGCTTGCGGCGTGTGCTGGAATGCGTCTGGCCATATTCGAACTCACGACACAGGAGACGGAGTCAAAATGAAAGACCTGCAAGTCTATATCGGCGAAGGTTTCGCTGGACCCGGCGTAAACGCTGCTCACATCAACATCATGATCGGCCCGCGCAATGGCCCCGTGGGGCAGGCGTTTACGAACAGCTTGTCGTCGCCTTCGCAAGGCCACGTGCCGTTCATGGTGGTCGCGCAGCCCAACGTGCCGGTCAAGCCCGCCACGCTCTACGTGAACAAGGCCGACATTCGCGGCGACCTGCACGGCAACGCCACGTGGGGCGCGTCGCAGGCGGCCATCGCGAAGGCGGTGACGGAAGCGATGCTCGACGGCACGCTGCCGCCGCAAGCGGAGAACGAATGGTGCATCGTCACGGCGAACTGGGTGAACTGGTCGTGCGACGACCTCGACGCCGTGTACGAGAACAACTACGTGGCCTGCAAGACGGCCATTCGCGCAGCGATGAACGGCCTCCCGAAGCTCGACGACATTGCGAAGATCAAGGATCAGATCAGCAATCCGTTCTACACGCCTAAGGCCAAGGCGGCTTGAGCCGCGCCAATCTGACAAAGCAGGTGACTACGATGCAATACGTGCAACTTGGCCGCTCAGGCCTGAAGGTGTCGCGCCTGTGCCTCGGCACGATGAACATGGGCACGCCCGAGTGGAAGCCCTGGATCTACAACGAAGAGCAGAGCGAGCCGATCGTGCGCCGCGCGCT
Source organism: Paraburkholderia sp. JHI869 (assembly GCF_038900775.1). NCBI lineage: Bacteria > Pseudomonadati > Pseudomonadota > Betaproteobacteria > Burkholderiales > Burkholderiaceae > Paraburkholderia > Paraburkholderia sp. JHI869. The sequence goes on along the minus strand of NZ_JAYMSC010000018.1, from coordinate 85,391 downwards.
CGAAGCGGGCGTGAACTTCATCGACCTCGCCGACTTTTATTCGACAGGCGTGGGCGAGGAAGTGGTGGGGCGCATCGTGAAGCGGCTTGCGAAGCGCGACGAACTCGTGCTCACGACCAAGGTCGGTTATCCGATCGGTAATGGCGCGAATAACCAGGGGCATTCGCGCAAGCACATCATGGATGGGATCGACGGGTCGCTGCGCCGCCTGCAAACCGACTACGTCGACGTCTACATGCTGCACTACTTCGATGTGAACACGCCGGTCGAAGAAACCATGGATGCGCTCAACGATATCGTGCGCGCGGGCAAGGCACGCTATATCGGTGTTTCGACGATGTTCACGTGGCAGTTCGCCAAGATTCTGCAGGCCTGCGAGCGCTATAACTTCGCACGCCCAATCAATATGCAGTTGCAGCTGAACTGTGCGTATCGCGAGGAAGAGCGCGAGATGATTCCGTTCTGCCAGGATCAGGGCGTGGGCGTTTCGGTGTTCAGCCCGCTCGCTCGCGGCCTGCTTTCCGGCGACGCGAAGTCGGTACGCAACCAGACCGACTTCTTCACCGGCCAGATGTACGACGATGTAGCCTCGCGCGATATCGCCCGTTCGGTGGCCGAAGTCGCGGTGGCGCGCGGCGTGTCGTGCGCGCAGATCGCGCAGGCCTGGGTGCTGGGGCGTGCGGGTATCTCGTCGATGCTCGTGGGCGCGGACACCGTCGCGCAGTTCGAGAGCGCGCTCGCCGCGCTCGACACGCCACTCAGCGCCGACGAACTCTACGAGCTTGACCGCAACTACACGCCGTGCGACGTGATCAACGACTACGTGAGCGCACGAATTCCGCGCGTGCCGCGTGCGGCACGGCGCCTGGAGATCGCAGCATGATCGACGGACTCAAGGAAGCGCGCCTGTGGCGCACATCGAGCTTTATCGACGACGAATGGGTGGCGAGCGAAGCGACCTACCCGGTCATCGACCCCGCTACCGGCAAGCCGCTCGCGCAAGTCGCACGCGCCGGCGCGCGTGAAGCACTGCAGGCCGTGGCGGCGGCCTCGCACGCGTTCCCCGCATGGCGCGACGCCACGGCGGCGGAGCGCGGCGCGAAGGTGCGCCGCTGGGGCGAACTGATGCAAGCGCATCGCGAAGACCTTGCCCGCATCATGACGGCAGAGCAGGGCAAACCGTACGCGGAAGCGCTGGGCGAAGTGACTTACGCCGCGAGCTTTCTCACGTGGTTCGCCGAAGAAGCGCGCCGCGCCTATGGCGACGTGATTCCCGCGCCGAAGAAGGGCGCGCGGATCGTCGTGACGAAGGAGCCAGTGGGCGTGGTCGGCGCGATCACGCCGTGGAATTTCCCGCTCGCCATGGTCACGCGCAAGGCCGGTCCTGCGCTCGCGGCGGGTTGCACGATGGTGCTCAAGCCTTCGGAAGAGACGCCGCTTTCAGCGTTCGCGCTAGCCGAACTGGCGGTCGAGGCGGGCATTCCGCGCGGCGTGTTCAACGTCGTTTCGGGCGATGCCCCTGCTATCGGCGACACGCTCATGGCCTCGAAGGCCGTGCGCAAGATCTCGTTCACAGGGTCGACGCGCGTGGGCAAGCTGCTCATGCGTGCCGCCGCCGATACGGTGAAGAAGGTGTCGCTCGAACTGGGCGGCAACGCGCCCTTCATCGTGTTCGACGACGCCGATCTCGATGCCGCCGTGGAAGGTGCGATGGCCTCGAAATTCCGCAACACGGGGCAGACCTGCGTGTGCGTGAACCGCTTCTACGTGCAGGCCGGCGTCCACGACGCGTTCGTCGAGAAACTCGTGAAGGCGGTGCGCGCGCTGCGCGTGTCGGGCGGCATGGAGCCGGGCGCCACGCAAGGGCCGCTCATCAACGGCGCTGCGCTGCGCAAGGTCGAGGCACACGTTAGCGACGCGCTCGAGAAGGGCGGCGCCATTATGTGCGGCGGCCACGCGCATGCGTTGGGCGGCACGTTTTACGAGCCCACGGTCATCACGGGCGCGCACGGCGGCATGATGCTCGCGCACGACGAAACGTTCGGTCCCGTTGCGGCGGTGTTCCGCTTCGAAACCGAGGAAGAAGCGATCCAGGCCGCGAACGATACCGACTTCGGCCTTTCCGCCTACTTCTACGCACGGGACATTGGCCGCGTGTGGCGCGTGGCGGGCGCGCTGGAAAGCGGCATGGTGGGCATTAACGAGGGCATTATCTCGACGGAAGTCGCGCCGTTTGGCGGCGTGAAGGAGTCGGGGCTCGGGCGCGAAGGGTCGAAGTACGGGCTCGACGAGTACCTCGAAACGAAGTATCTGATGATGGGCGGTCTCGGCTGATTTTTCCGCGCTGTTATCAGCTTGCCAGCTTTTGGCGAAGGCCGCCGCGCGAGAGCGCGGCGGTTTTTTTCTCGCGCCGAATCAGTGCGTGGATCTCAGTCAGCCGCAATAAAGCGCAGGGTGCCCGCGAGGCGAGCTGGCCCGCCGGTGTCGCTCGGATGATTGACGCCGTCCATGACCGGCACCTCGGCGAAATCGAATGGGCTTACGCCGTCAACGCAGGCCACGTTGACGCCAAACAGGTTCGGATTGGATCGCCGTTGAAGATGGGTAGCAATGCCGCAGCGGGAACAGAAGAAGTGCTGCGCCGATTCGGTGTTGAAGCGATAGCTGGTCAGCAAATCCTCGCCCTGCAGGAACTCGATCCCCCCCATTTCGGCCGCGACGATTACGGCGCCTCGCATGCGGCAGTAAGAGCAGTTGCAGCGGCGGATCGAGTTGAAGCCGTCGCTGAGCGTGACCACGAAACGCACCGCGCCGCAATGGCACTGGCCGGCGTATTTGTTCGTATCGCTAATCATGTGGGTCTATCTCTTCTTCGGATAAAACGCGTTGCGCACAGGCGCTGCGTCAGCCGGCCCATGCGTGAATGTCGAGCACCGCGTCCGCGAACGCTGCGGGTGCCTCTTGCGGAGGGTTATGGCCGGTATTCGCCACGATGCGATTCTCGTGACGCGCCGTGAAACGCTTGGAGATGGCCTCGTTTCCCGCAGGTGGGTGGACGCCATCGTCATCTCCCTCGAGCGTGATCGTTGGCACGGTGATCGGCGGCATGGCGGCGAGGCGCCGTTCGATCTCGTCGAACCGAGGGTCGCCTTCGACCAGGCCGAAGCGGTGCCGGTAAGAATGGATCACCACGTCGACGAAATCGGGATTGTCGAACGACGCCGCCGAGCGCGCGTAGGTGTCGTCGTCGAAACGCCAGGTCGGCGACCAGAGCGACCACAGGAGGCGGCAGAACGCGCGCCGGTTTTCAGTCAACCCCGCGCGGCCGCGCTCGCCGTGCAGGTAGTACTGGTACCACAACCGGTGTTCCTTATCGGGGTCGGCTGGCTGTAGCGCGGCGGCGATATTCTGGATGTTGTAGCCGTTGACCGAAACCAGCCCGCGCGCTCGCGAGGGGTAGAGCGCCGCCACGATGCATGCCGCCCGGCCGCCCCAGTCGTATCCGCCGAGGACGGCCCGGTCGATCTGCAGTGCGTCGAGCAGCGCCAGCAGGTCAGCGCCAAGCGCCGCCTGCTGACCCGAGCGAAGTGTCGTGGAAGAACGGAAGCGTGTCGGTCCGTATCCTCGCAGGTAGGGCGTGATGACGCGCGCGCCCTGGGATATCAGGCGCGGTGTCACCTCGTTGTAAGCGTGGATGTCATAGGGGAAGCCGTGCAGCAGGACGACCGGCCATCCGTTTGCATCGCCCTCTTCGTCATAGGCGATGTCGAGCAGTTCGGTTTCGATGTGTTTAAGCATGGGGCGCTCCTTCGCGCTCAGTTGCGTGCTCTATTCGGCGCTAACGCACGGCTAGCAAACGACGTGCGCGAGGCCATGTCAAAGCCCGAGGCAAACTGCACCGGCCGCGACGACCACGCAGGCGAGCCAGCGCGCTCCACTCACCGCTTCCTGCAAAAACAGTCGCCCGATCAGCACCGCGAACACCACGCTGGTCTCGCGCAACGCCGATATTGCGCCCATCGCGCCCGACTGCAGCGCCCAGATTACGATGCCATACGCCCCAATCGACACGAGGCCACCCGCGAGCGACGAGGCGATCGACAATGGCTCGGCGCGTACCGGCTTCCATAGCGGTGCGAACCCGCGGGCCGCGACGAACAGCACCGGCATCGCCAAGTAGAACAGAAACATCCATGCGGTGTAAGCGAGCGGCTGACCGTCGGACAAGCGCACGCCGATGCCGTCGATCACGGTATAGAGCGCGATGGTCGCACCGGTCGTTAGCGCGGCCAGTGCACCGGCGCGCGACACGTGACGTCCTTGCAGCGCGATCGCGACGATGCCGCCCGAGATCATCGCGATCCCGAGCACGTGCAAGGGGCCGATCGCCTCGTGCGCAAAGAGCGCCGCGCCGAGCGTGACGAGCAGCGGCGACGAGCCCCGCGCGATCGGATAGGCCAGCGCCAGATCGCTGCGGCGATACGAGCGCACGAGACTCACGTTGTAGACGATATGCACGAGCCCCGACGCGATGATGAAGGGCCAGGAGGCGCGAGCCGGCAGTGGCGTCGAGAGGACGACGAGCGTGGCGGCCACGCCAATGGCGATGCTCATCCACGTCATGGAGAAAAACCGGTCGCGGTTGCCGTGGAGCATCGCGTTCCAGCTTGCGTGGAGCAGCGCGGCGAGGAGGACGATACCGCCGGTATAACTGAGCATGAGGGTGCGGGCAGGGTGGCTTGACTGTTGTATCAGGAAGGATATCTATCTTGTGATGGGCCAACAAACCAGTTAAATTGACGGATCGCATTAGAAAAACTCTTCCGAATGAAGCTGGTATTGCCTCCTCTCAATGCCCTGCGCGCCTTCGAGGCCGCGGGTCGCCTCGGCAGTTTCAAGGAAGCCGCCGCAGAGCTGCACGTGACGCCCGGTGCGGTGAGCCAGCAGGTGCGTCTGCTGGAGGAGTGGCTTGGCGCGCCTTTGTTCGAACGGCACAATCGGCGCGTGGAACTGACGCCGGCGGCGAAGGCGTATCAGGAGGAAATCGGCCCGTTGTTCGAGCAGCTCTTGCAGGCAACCGCGAGATTCGGTGCGCCCCAGACGGTCTCGCGAACACTGTCCGTGAGCGCGCCCGCGACCTTCACGTTGCGCTGGCTGGTGCCGCGACTGGCGAAGTTCCGCGCCGGGCATCCCGATGTGGACGTCAAGGTGGAAACGTCGAACGAGCCGCTGGAGAGTCTGAAAGATGACTATGACGTCATCATCCGGGGCGGTCCGGACACGTTCTACGGCTATTCGATGCGTCCGTTTCTCTCCGAAGAGCGGCTTCCGGTTTGCAGTCCTGAGCTTTTGCAGCGCGTGCCGCTTCGAACGCCTGGCGACTTGCGAGACCACACGTTGCTGCACACGTCGAGTCTTCCGCGGCTTTGGCCTGACTGGCTGGCGAGCGCGCAGATCCCCGACCTGAGGCCGGCTGCGGCTTTGACCTTCGACCACTTCTATCTGACCTTGCAGGCGGCCATCGACGGAATCGGCATCGCGATGGGGCCAACTGCGCTGGTTGCCGACGATCTCGCCGCTGGCCGGCTCGTCGCGCCGTTCGCGGGTCCGCGTCTGCCGTCGCGCAGCTATTGCACTTACGTTGCGGATGAGAAGGCTGGCGATGAACGGGTCGCGCTGTTTCGTTCGTGGCTCGAGCGCGAGGGGATCGGTTCGTGAATGCAGCGGGGCGTCGCAATTACGCGACGCCTCGCAGACTTTTTACGCGCACGCGCGACGGGATATGCGCTCCGTTTCTCTGCCGACCGGGAAAAGGCAGCCAAAAGGCGTGTCGAAGTTGCTTGATCGTTGACGGTCCCAATTGGGCTCGAGGGCGATGTGACCACAAGCCCGTGGCCACGAACGGTGGTCCTACTCCATGCTGAGATCGATATCAAGCTATTGATTCAGCCGGATTTTCCCCGCCCTGCGCCGGACATTACATTCTTATAATTTGCCGCGCGCTCGCGCAAATGCCTAGTAGCAAATGACGTAGTGCACCGGCCCGTTCGTGGGCCCACAACAAGACTCTGACAACTGGAGAAACTGCATGAAGGCTCTTCAAGTATTCAAGCTGGCCGCAGCGACGGCTCTCGTAGCTGCTTCGCTGCACGCCTATGCGCAGGACGACGCGGCTAGCGGCGCGGCCGCCGCAACGCAGCAACAGGCCGCCCCGTCGAAGGCGCAAACGAAGCAGGAGAAGGCCGCTAATCGCGCGCTCAGCCGCAAGGTGCGCTCCGCTCTCGCCAAGGACAAGAAGATCGATGTTGCCAGGATCACCGTGCGTGCGCGCGACGGCGCCATCGTCCTGCAGGGCTCGGTGCCGGAGCAGGCGCAGATCCAGCACGCCACCGAAGTCGCCACGGGCGTGCAAGGCGTCACGTCGGTCAGGAACGCGCTGACGCTCCGTCCGAACGAGTCCTGATCATTGCGCACTATCGCCTTGCGCCCGCAAGGGCGCATGCGCTGACGCCCTGCGCATGGAACGGATATCGCGCAGGGCGATTATGTCTGCCGCCATAAAGGCCCCGGATTTCCCGAAATAGGGATGCGAAACGTAGTCTCGCAAAATGCGGTGTAAATCGTTGAGCGGGATTTCACAAGGGCATCAAAAAAGAGGCTTCTCGCGAATGCCTGATCAAACGGCCGAACCGCATATCGATTCGCGCAGCGCCCGGATTCGAGACCAGAATCCATTCCGCCAATACGGGTAATTCCCAAAAAACGAAATAAATCGTTGCGCACAATGCGCTTAATTATCCGCGATCGCTTTCCTAAACTTGATATGAACTGGCAGGGGTTTGCTTTACGTGCACCACTGCGAACAGTTACGCGATTTTAATCGTCGTGAGCCGCGCATATAACGACCGCCAACGAGAAACATGGGTGGGTTTGTGCCGGAATTCCAGTCCAATCAAAGGAGGAGCGAGTCATGATGAAGTCAACCAGCACATTGATCGCGGCCGTCGCCGCACTCACGCTGTCGGCCGGTGCGTATGCACAGAGCAATAATTCGCTGGCGACCCCGAGCGTAACGTCGCCGGCTGCCGCTGCTGCTGCCAATACCAACGCAACGAGCGGCTACGGCACGCCCGGCGCCACGGGCTCGGACAGCGGCATGAGCGGCTCGCCGAATAGCGCGAACAATAGCGCTACGCCGGTCCCCGGTGGCCCTGACAACAACTCACTGGCGCGGCCGAGCGTAAAGTCGCCGGCAGCGAAATAACAGCAGCCTCTCGCCGTAAGCAAGACCGCCGCCCTCACAGGCGGCGGTCTTTTGTTTTTCCTGACGAGCGCTCAAGTCTGTCCCCAAGCTGCCGTAATAGCAGGCTTCGGAATATTCTCGATGCATCGTGACACATCCCGGGACTCAGCCTTCACTGGATCTTGCTGCGCTTATCGAAACCGTCCAGCGGAACGAGCGCGCCTCGAAATCGTTCCAGGACGTGGAACTGCGCCTGATTGGCGCGCACGACTGGTGCGCCTTTCTCGAAGGGATGTTCGTCTATCTGCCCGAGGTGTTCCGGCTCGCTTCGGCCGGCATCTGGCTCGACGCCCGCACGCCGCTCCTGCGCGACCTGCTCGAATCCAATTGCGGGCGCGCCGACCTCGAAGCGAACCTGCGTTCCGGCCTCCAGGGCGGCCTCGCGCTGTCGCGCCTGTGTGCGGGAAGCCAGCCGTGGCTTGGCCGCGTGAGCGAACTGAGCGAACTCGAGCCCGCGGTGAGCGAGACCTTCTTCGGCGCGCAGGCAGCGCGCACGGCGATTGGCAGCGCGATCGTGTTGCCGCTTTTGAACCGCACCCACGTGCTCGGCTACCTGTGCCTCGCAAGCGATGACCCCGCGCGCTTCGACGCCAGCATGGGCACCGACCTGCTTGCGCGCTTCAGCAGCGTTGCGGCGGCGAGTCTCGACAACGTCGCGCACCGCGAGCATCTGCGCAAGACGGGCGTGACCGACCCGCTCACGGGCCTTTCGAACCGCCGCTATTTCGATGAGCGCCTGCACCACGAGATCCGGCGCGCGAACTCGCACGCGGCGCCCATGTCGTGCCTTTTCATCGATATCGATCATTTCAAGCAGATCAACGACACCCACGGCCACGCAATCGGCGATCTCGCGCTGGGCGCCATCGGCACCTGCCTGAAGCAGCAGGTGCGCGTGGGGGACACGGTGTCGCGCTACGGCGGCGAAGAATTCGTCGCGCTGCTGCTGTGCGAGTTGCCCGACGCGCTGGCTGTCGCGGAGCGCATCCGGCATGCGGTCGAGGCGCTCGAAGTGCTCGACGACGAGGGCGAGCGCATTGCGCTCAGCGTGTCGATCGGCGTGGCGGCTTACCAGATGAACTCGCTCGCCGCGAGCCCCGAGGTGCTCGCGCGCTCGCTGCTCGACCAGGCCGATCAAGCCATGTACCGGGCCAAGCACCAGGGGCGCAACCGCGTTTCCCTGCTCGAGGCGTAAAGCGCATCGACGTTCACAAACATCATGCAAAAGCCGTCGCGACGTGGGGCTAATCCAGGGCCACACTGAAACGTAAGTTTTCAAAATCCGGCACTATTTGCGGTAGCAGTGGTTTCTCAGGCCCGTTGAGCGTTGCATCGAGCAGGCAAGCCGAAATCATGTCTACCGACCTTTTGATGACCGTTGCCTGTCTGGGCTGCGCGATCGCGATGTTCCTGATCGGCCGGCCGCGTTCGGACGCGGTGGGGCTCATCATGATCGTGGCGCTGTCGCTCTCGGGCATCGTCACCGTCAACGAGGCGCTGGCCGGTTTCTCGGACCCGAACATCGTCCTCATCGCAGCATTATTCGTGCTCGGCGACGGGCTCGCACGCACGGGCGTCGCCCAGCGCGTGGGCGACTACCTCATCGAGCGCGGTGGTTCCAGCGAGCGCCGCCTCGTCGTGCTGATCATGGTCATTGTCGGCGTGATGGGCTCGGTCATGAGCTCGACAGCCGTCGTGGCGATCTTCATTCCCATCGTCATTCGCATTGCGCGCCAGTCGGGCGTGTCGCGCGCGCGCATGCTCATGCCGGTCAGCATGGCCGCGCTCACGAGCGGCATGCTCACGCTCGTCGCCACGACGCCGAATCTCGTCATCAACAGCGCGCTCGTTTATCGCGGCTACCAGGGCTTCAGTTTCTTCGCCATCACACCGCTGGGCGTGCCGATTCTCGCCGCGAGCATTGGCTGGATGCTGTTTGCAAGGCGTTTTCTGAACGGCACGGGGGGCGCCGAGTCGAGCACGCGCCCGTCGCTGAACGACTGGGTCGCGCGCTATTCGCTCGAAGGGCGCGCATTTCGCCTGGAAGTGGGCGCGGATTCCCCGCTCGTCGGGCAGACGCTCGGGCACACCGGGCTCGACGACGATCCTGTTGCGCACGTCGTCGCGATCGAGCGGCGCGCGCGCATGGGCGCAACGGTGCTGCCCGCGACCGCGGACAGCAGCATTGCACCAGGCGACGTCCTGCTGCTCGACGTGGAATCTCCAAGCTTCGACGTGCAGGCGTTTTGCGCGCGCTTTGCGCTCGCGATGCGCCGCATGTCGGGCGCCTACTTCACCGACCAGACCCACGACGTGGGCATGGCCGAGGTCATCGTGCCGCCGGACTCGTCACTCGTGGGCAACGTCGCGCGCAGTTCCGCGGCGCTGCGCCGGCACGGCGTGACGGTCGTCGGTCTGCGCCGCGCCGACGCCGCGCTCGTGCAGGACCTGCAGGCCACGCAGCTGAAAGTAGGCGACACGCTGCTGGTAGTGGGGCCGTGGATCGACATCTTCTCGATGCAGTCGGTCGAGCGCGATATCGTGTGTCTCGCCATGCCGGTCGAAAGCGACGCCTACGTGCCGGTGCCGCACAAGGCGCTGCATGCGCTCGCGATCATGGCGCTCGTCATCGCGATGATGCTCACGCCGCGCGTGCCGAACGTGCTCGCGGGCCTGATCGGATGTCTGCTCATGGGCGCGTTCGGCTGCGTGAGCCTCGACAGCGCGTATCGCGCGATTCACTGGCGCAGCCTCGTGCTGATCGTGGGCATGCTGCCGTTTTCCATTGCGCTGCAGCGCACGGGCGGCATCGACATCGCCGCCGACGCCGTGCTGCGCGTGGCCGGCAACTGGGGCGCGCATGGCCTGCTGGGCGCCGTTTTCCTGCTGACACTCGTGATCGGCACGGTGATTTCCGGCACGGCGACAGCGGTGCTGATGGCGCCCGTGGTGCTCGCGATGGCGGCACATCTGCATGCGTCGCCGTATCCGTTCGCGATGACGACGGCGGTCGCCGCATCGTCGGCCTATATGTCGCCGATATCGACACCCGTGAATGCGCTCGTCAGCACGGCGGGCGGCTACCGGTTCCGGGAATTTTTCAAGGTGGGCTCGCCGGCTGCCCTCGGGGCGCTCGTGATCACCGTAATGCTTGTGCCGCTCATTTGGCCGGTTTTCCCGCGCTAGCGCGAGGAAAGGCCGGCCACCCGTTCGCGAGGCATTGACCGGATATGGCGAATTTCTTGACGAGAGCGTGGATGCTTCGCTGGATCAAGCGGGTTTTCCTTTTCGCGCTGATCGCATTTGTGTGCATTGCCGGCGTGCGGTTCTACGACGCGCAGCGCAAGGCGCCTTTGAGCTTGTGGCACACGTATGTGCCGGAAGACATGCACGCGCACGACATCGATCACGCGACGTGGGAGGAATACATCGCGAACGAGAATCGCCTGTTCGACTCGGTGAAGAAAAACGTGACCGACAAACTACCGGCAGACGAGCGCGTTCCCGCTAATCGCTATTTCTCAGGCAGCCCGATTTATCCCGGACACTTTCGCACCGACTGGAACCGCTCGTACACATTGATGCCGGAGGGCGCACCGCGCGGCGTGGCCGTGATGCTGCACGGTCTGACCGATTCGCCATACAGCCTGCGGCACATCGCGCAGCGTTATCAGCAAGATGGCTTCGCGGTGGTGGCGGTGCGCTTGCCGGGGCATGGCACCGTGCCTTCGGGTCTGACCGAAGTGACGGCGGAAGACTGGGAGGCGGCCACGCGCCTCGCCGTGCGCGAAGCGCGGCGACTCGTGCCGGCGCCTGCGCCGCTGCATATCGTGGGTTTTTCGAACGGCGGCGCGCTTGCGGTTCAATACTCGCTCGAGGCGCTCGATGACTCGAGCCTGCCGAAAGCAGACCGCCTGATCCTGCTTTCGCCGATGATCGGCATTACGCGCTTCGCGCGATTTGCGGGGCTCGCGGCGTTGCCTGCGATCCTGCCGGCATTTGCGAAAGCCGCGTGGCTCGACATCGTGCCGGAATTCAATCCGTTCAAGTACAACTCGTTTCCCGTGAACGGCGCGCGCCAGTCGTGGCGATTGACGCGCAAGATCCAGCAGGAAGTGGCGGACGCCGCGCGCAATGGCAAGCTGGCGGCGCTGCCGCCCATGCTCGCATTCCAGTCCGTGCTCGACTTCACGGTGAGCACGAGCGCGATCATCAGTTCGTTGTATTCGCAACTTCCCGCCAACGGCAGCGAGCTGGTGCTATTCGATATCAACCGCACGGCGCAATGGAGCCCGCTGCTGCGCGCTTCGATGCGTGACGCGCTGCGCCGTCTCGCACCCACGCCGCCGTTGCGTTACCGCCTGACCGTACTCACCAACGCCTCCGCCACTTCGCCGCAAGTGGTTGAAGAGAGCACGGCGCCGAACGACACAACGGCAAAAGTCGAACCCACTGGGCTCGACTATCCGCCTGACGTGTATTCGCTTTCGCACGTGGCCCTGCCGTTTCCGGTGACCGATTCGCTCTACGGTCGCAACCCCGATCCCGACGACGACCTGGGCATCCACCTGGGCGCCCAGTCCGTGCGTGGCGAAACTGGGGCGCTGATCGTGGGGGCGGGGCTCCTCACGCGGCTCTCCTGGAACCCTTTCTACGGGTACATCGTCGAGCGTATCGACTACCTGGCGAGTCATGGGCCGTGATCTCGACCGACCACGACCCGCCCGCGCTTACGCGCGCGGCGCGAGTTCGACCTGCGCGGTCATCTGCTCGCCGTCGCGGGCGACGACGATCTGCACCTTGCTGCGTGCCCGCGCGATCATGCTTTGCAACTGCTCGACGTTGTCCACCTCGATGCCGTTGACCGCGACGATCACGTCGCCGGCGCTGATGCCCGCCGCCTTTGCCGGACCGCCGGCTTTCATGACGAGCACGCCGCCGTCCACGCCGACTTGCTGCGCTTCGTCGGCGCTGAGCGCGCGCACGGCCACGCCAAGGCGCGGATGCGAGTTGCGGGCCAACATGCTGCCGTTGCCATTGCCGTTACCGCCGCCCTGCACGATCTGATCCTTCATGTGCATCGCTTCGTCGATCGGAATCGAGAACGAGAGGCCCTGGAAGCCGCCCGTGCGCGAATAGATCATCGAGTTGATGCCGATGACTTCGCCGTTCAGGTTGAAGAGCGGGCCGCCCGAATTGCCCGGGTTGACGGGCACGTCGGTCTGGATGAGGTGCGTCGGGCTATCTTCCGAGAGCTGACGCGACTTCGCGCTGATGATGCCCGAGGTCACGGTGTTGTCGAGACCATAGGGCGAGCCGATCGCGACGACCCAGTCGCCCACCTTGCTGTTCGCCGGGTTGCCGATCTTCACCGTGGGGAAACCCGTACCGGCGATTTTCAGCACGGCCACGTCGCCTGCCTTGTCGGTGCCGATGACGCGCGCGGGGAACTTGCGGCCGTCGGTGAGCTTGACCGTCACGTCGTCCGCGCCTTCGACGACGTGATTGTTCGTCAGGATGTAGCCATCCTGGCTCACGATGAAACCCGATCCGAGGGCGCCCGAATGGCCGTCTTCGGAGTCCGGGTTTTCCTTGACGACCTCGACATGGACCACAGCCGGGCCGTACTGCGCGACGATCGCGGAGAAGTTCGGCGCCGTGCCCTTAACGTCGTCTGCCTTGGGCGCGGGTGCCGACAAAGTCGCTTTCGTGATGTGGCTTTCGTCCGCGCTGGCGTGCTCGTGGCTGACGACCCAGGCGCCGGCAAGCGCCACCGCTACACCGGCGATCAGGCCCCGGCGCCGATATTTGATGGTACTCATTGCTATGGTCTTCGAAGAGGTTGATGAAGGTGGGCGTAAGGTACTTTTTGCTGCTTAAACGTGACTTAAATGAAAGAAGGATCTTTTGACCGATCGAAGAGTCGATGTGCGCGCAACGAAAAATGGGGGCGCGGTTGTTCGGGCGGTCGTTCCACAGTCGTTCGCGCAGTCGTTCGCGCAGTTGTTCGGATCCCTCGCCAGCTAGCGCGCAAGTCTTCCTCAAAGCGGCTAGTCTTCCGAAGTGGCGCCCGATCGCGCCCCGAAGACGCATTATTGAGGGCCGGATAAAACGCGGCGGGACGTCGATGGCTTGCTAACGTCTCATCAACGCAACGTGGTTCGTCATCCCAAGCATCCCAATGAAACAGGATCTCGTCACGTTCACCTGCGTGGCCGTCATCGCCGTCATCACGGGATGGGTGCTGTATATCGGGCGGCCGGTGCTGGTGCCGATCGCATTCGCGATCATCACGTCGTACGTGATTTACGGGCTCGCCGACATCCTGCGGCGCGTGCCCCACGTGGGCAAGCGTATTCGCGCGGGCGTGCGCTACTGGAGTGCGGCCGCGCTCATCCTCGTTGCCGCGTGGCTCGCGACCGAACTGCTGCTGTCCGACACGGACCGCATGCTCGCCGTGGCGCCGAAATACGAAGCCACGCTCCTTGCCTTGCTCGCTAAAGTCACCGCACTGTTTCATCTGGAAACGGAGGCTTCGTGGACAGCTTTTCGCCGTGAGCTGCTTGCGACCGTCAACGTGCAGTCGCTGCTCACATCGCTCCTCGGCTCGCTCTCTTCGCTCATGGCGACGACGCTCGTCGTCTTGCTGTACACGGCGTTCTTCATGGTCGAGATGGGGCGGTTCCGCCGCAAGCTCTCCGCGGTCATGCGCGGCAAGGCCGACATGGAACCCGTGATCGACGCCATCAACGCGAAGATCGGCACGTATCTGGCGTTGAAAGCGCTGCTCGGCGTGGTGCTCGGCATTCTTAGCTGGATCTGCATGCAACTGGTCGGGCTGGAGTTCGCGCCGCTCCTCGCCGTGCTCATCGTGCTGCTCAACTTCGTGCCGTATGCGGGGTCGCTCATCTCCGTTGCGCTTCCGGCCTTGCTCGCGGCGCTTCAATTCGGCCAGTGGAACGAGCCGATCACGTTGCTCATCGCGCTTTCGGCGATCAACTTCGTGATGGGCAACGTGCTTGACCCGTGGTTGATGGCAGGGTCGCTGAACCTGAGCCCGGCGGTCATCCTCATGAGCCTCGCCACATGGACGGCGATCTGGGGCATTCCCGGCGCATTTCTCGCCGTGCCGGGAACCGTGGCGCTCACGATCATCTTCTCGGCGTTCAGCTCCACACGGCCGCTGGCGTTGCTGTTGACGAAGGATGATGTAGTCAGGAATGCAGAATAAAGGTTTGGCTTGGCGTGGCTTACTTTCACAGGTGATCGATGGCTTCCAGAATCAAGCGCCGCGGCAACGCAATCGGCCCGGTCTCCGCGTGCCTGTGCGACAAGGCCCTCGCGGAGTTCGCCAATCGCCGCATCAGCGCGGATCTCGACCGGCGCGGCTTTTTGATCGGCATGGGCGCATCCTTGTTGAGCGCGGTTCTGCCCGAGTTCAGCAGCGCGCAGCAGCCCGGCGCCGCGGCGCCCGCGCAGCCTACGACGTTCACGAACTTTCGCCTGTTCGACGGCAAATCAGCGGCACTGCAGGACGGCATGCATCTCGTCGTCGACGGCAACCGCATCTCGCAGCTGCGCCGGGGCCCGCCTGACGCGCAGAACGCTTCGGGTGGCCGCGTGATCGACTGCGGCGGCAAGGTGATGATGCCGGGCCTCATCGACATGCACTGGCATTCGCTGCTCGCCGCGCTCCCTATTGCCGCCATCTTGCAGTCCGACCTTAGTTTCGTGTACCTGGCCGCGGGCGCGGAGGCGCAGCGCACGCTCATGCGTGGATTCACGACCATACGCGATGTTGGCGGTCCCGCGTTCGCCTTGAAGCAGGCCATCGACGCCGGCATGCTGAGCGGCCCGCGCATTTATCCCAGCGGCGCGATGATCACGACGACGGGCGGCCACGGAGACTTTCGTCTGCTGACCGATCTGCCGCGCACGAAGAGCCAGATCAGCGCGGTCGAGCAAACCGGCGCCGCCGCCATTGCCGACTCGGCCGACGAAGTACGCCTGCGCGTGCGCGAGCAGTTCATGTTCGGCGCCACGCAGATCAAGATCGTGGGCTGCGGCGGCGTCTCCACGCCGCGCAGCCCGCTCGACATGCTCACATTCACCGAGCTGCAACTGAAAGCCGCAGTGGAAACCGCATCCGACTGGGGTACCTATGTGCTCGTGCATGCCTACACGCCGGAATCGCTGAAGCGTTCGGTTGCTGCCGGCGCGCAATGCGTCGAACACGGACACCTCATGGACGACCGGACCGCTGAGCTCCTGGCGAAGAACGGCACTTGGTTGAGCACGCAACCGTTTACCAGCGAGGAAGATGTGGCGCCGATGGCGCCGTCGAGCCGCGAGAAGTTTCTCGAAGTGACGGCTGGGACCGACAACATGTACAAGCTCGCGCGCAAGCATGGGCTCAAGGTGGCGTTCGGCACCGATCTGATCTTTTCTCAGGCGCTGGCCACGCGGCAAGGCACGATGCTCGGCCACATGACGCGCTGGTATTCGAATGCCGAGGCATTGCGCATGGCCACTGCCACGAACGGGCAGCTGCTCGCGCTGGCGGGCGAGCGCAATCCCTATCCGCACAAGCTTGGCGTGCTGGAAGAGGGGGCCTATGCGGATCTGCTGATCGTGGCGGGCGACCCGCTTCAGGATATGACGCTGCTAGCCAACCCCGATCAGAATCTGAGCCTGATCATGAAGGATGGGCGGGTGTACAAGGATGCGTTGAAGGTGTGACGCTGCGGGGCGCGAAGGCATTGAAAGGGCCACAATAATCCGGCGCCTGCGAACGCTTCGCTGACGCCTATTGTTCAGCCGTATTCGGCGTGCGGCGGGCCGCTGGTCGCGTATCAGCCACACGAAGCCAGACGATTTCTGTATCAAGATGTCACGGCGTAGGGCCCCATCAGCAGGGGCTATTTGCCTGCGTGGCGCAGCCATCATGGCACTGCCCCCAAACCCCCAGCGGGGGTCGAAATCCCGCCTGTCCAAATCCGCCATCTGTCCGATTGTGCCGGTTGAACTTCGCCGCGAAGTAGCCCATATTCAAAACGACTATTTGTTACAACCGTCCAACGATCCGAGAAATACAGTAGGGATTACAGCGAATACTTCGAATCCGTGCCGCCTGGTTGTGCGTCCACTGCGACGCGTACCAGCCGCCGGTATCAAACCCGAAAACCATCCTGTCAAAGCTTCCATGCCTGCAATGTTCAACGAACCTGGCCGAGCCAAGTCTGGTCCGTGGGGATGTCCATACTGCGGGACCGGTTTTAATGCGCCACTGATGATTTGTCCTCAGTGCGGCGCGAAGCAGCTTTCCGCCGGTCCGCGCATGCCGCCGCCGGCTAGCGAGTCCCCCGCGCCCGAATGGCACGATGGTTTCGCGCGCCATGCGCGCACCGAGTGGAAACCATCGGCATTCAGTTTCAGCGGTGCGCCGCGCGACAGCGATTACGAACTGCGCGATGAAGCGCCCGCCGCGCCACGCTCGTGGACGCCGTTCTACGCGATCGGCACCGTGGTGTCGATCGCGTTCCTGCTCACCGCGTACATGATTTCACATCGAACCGAGCGGGAACCGACTTTGGGCGCCCAGATCGTGGAGGGTTCGATCCTCGGGCCAAAGGCCACAACGTCCACGCACGACACGAAGCCGCACGCGGTGCACAGCGCGCCGCCTGTGGCCGTCGCGCAGTTGCCGCCTCCGGTCGCCAGCGTGAAGCCGCCTGCTGTCGACGCCACGCCGCCGCTTCCGGCCGTGAGCGCGCCGCCGCCTGTGGTGGCGCATGCCGCGCCGCCGAGCGCCGCTGCACGTAAGAGCGCTGCCGATGAGCGCGCGCTCGCCGCTGCGAAAGTGAAGGCGGAAAAGGCCAATGAGGCGAAGGTTGCCGCAGCGAAGGCCAACGCAGCGAAGGCCACCGAAGCGAAGGCCGCCGCCTATGCGCATGCCGATGTAGCGAGAAATCTCGCGAGCGCGCGTGCGAGCCTCGACAAGAACAGTCTTGGGCCCGCGCGAAGCGCCATCAATTCGGCGCTCGCGGAACAACCGGGCAACGTTTCGGCGCTGCAAATGCAGTCCGAATTGACGTCGCGTGAAGATCAGCGCGATTCGTTGCTGGGTTATGCGCGACTCTGCGCGCGCGACGGGCGGTGGGTGTGCGCCTGGCATAACGCGGGGCACGCGTTGACCGTCGATTCGTCGAGCGGCGAAGCACGGGAGCTCCTCTCGCGCTCGATCGCGGCACAGGGAGCGGGCACCATGAGGCAGGTGAACTCGGGGCCACCGGGACCGCCGATCGATCCCAACTGACGACATCCATCGCTTAAGGTCCAGGTGCGTGACGTCAGTCACGCGCGTGGACTATCCGCGCGCCACGCGTGGCTGGCTGTCATGTTCGCTGTGGCGCTCCACCAGCCAGTTGCTGAAGTTGCGCACACGCAGTGTGTCCTGCACTTCGGGGCGCACGTCGAGCCAGTATCCCGAAGGTCCCACCACTTCCACCTCGCTCAGTTGCACGAGCGTGCCGTTCTCGAGTTCGGGCGCGATCATGTGCCGGTCGGCAACGGCGATGCCAAGACCCGCCACCGCCGCGTGAATGACCTGATCGAGCGTGCTGAACTCCAGTTCTCCGCGCGGCGCCATTTGCACATCGAGCGCCGCGGCTTCGAGCCACGCTTCCCAGACCAGCAGGCGTCGGTCGATATCGAGGATATAGAGCCACGGATGCTGCGCGAGGATCTCGCGTAGCGCGTGCTGATCGGCGGCAGGTTGGGTGAATTCGCGCGCCGAGCCGACGAGTACGTGGCGCTCGCGCATGAGCAGCGTGCTCTGCCCACCCGGCAGCGGCTCCATGCCGAAGCGGATCTGGCAATCCTCGTTGCGCTCGGTGCCGTGCAGCGGCCCGTATTCGTTGGTGATGGAGATGCGCAGATCGGGATGGCGCACCTGGAAGTCGCGCAGACGCGGCGTGAGCCAGCGCGTGGCGAGCGTGGGCGCGGCGTTCAGACTGAGCAGGCTGTTCGACGGATCGGCGCGGATCGTGTCGAGCGTGTGGGCGATGCTGTCGAACGCGGCCTGAAGCGTCGGCAGCAGGCGCTTGCCCGCGGCCGTGATTTCGAGCCGGTGATGATGCCGCATGAACAGCGGCGTGCCGAGATAGTCTTCGAGCAGGCGAATCTGGCGGCTGATCGCCCCCTGAGTCACGTGCAGGTTCTGCGCAGCTCTCGTGAAGCTGAGCGTGCGGCTCGCCTCCTCGAATGAACGCAGTGCCGATAAAGAGGGTAGGCGGCGCATGCAAGCCTCGCGATGCAGGCGCGCCAGCGCGTTTTTTCGCGCCGGCGCAATTTCAATGATAAGGACTGCGTGAAAAATCTTAGAACGCGTGCGTGATACCCACGCGGGCGACGGCCTGGTTGTCGATGCCCGAGGGGTTGAAGCCCGTGATCTGCGCGTTTTCCGCCGAACCGGCCGCGTGCTGGTACACGCCCATCGCGTAGAGCGACGTGCGCTTCGAGAGCGCGTACTGGCCGATCAGGTTGACCTGGTGATACTTCGGCGAGCTGTCGGTGGCGTGGTCCTGACCCACCGTATAGGTGTAGCCCGCGCCCACGGTGAACGCGGGCGTCACGGCATAGGTGCCCGCAACTTCGAAGTTCTGGAAGTGCAGGTCGCCGCTGCCGGTGGCCGAGGCGAAGTCCACGTTCGAGTAGTTCGTCATGAGCTTGAGGCTGCCGATCACATACGACGCGCCGGCCGAGAGGATGCCCTGGTAGCGCGCGTTGGCGAGCGCGTCGCCGAACACCGAGTTGACGAAGCTGCCACCGCTGCCATAGCCGGCCACTGCCGTGATCGGATCGTTCACGCGCAGGTAGCCCACGCCCGCGCTGAACGAGCCGATCGTGTAGGCCGCCGCCGCGCTATACGAGGCGTTGTTCGAGAACTGGCCCGCCTGGCCGCCGAACGAATAGTGACCTTCGAACTGGAAGCCGGCGAGCACGGGGCTCACGTATTTCACGGCGTTGTTGACCGGGAACCCATTGTCGAGGTTGTCCATGTCGTTCGGGTGTGCGAAATACCAGCCGCCGTAGTTGCCGTTGAGCGAGAACGGTTCGATCAGATCGACCGTGGCGTCCCATTGCTTGCCGAAGGTGACCTGGCCATATTGATCCGACTTGAAGCCCACATAGGCATTACGCGAAAACGCGAGACCGCCGCCCAAACCGCCCGTCGCCGCGTTGAAACCGCTTTCGAGCCGGAAGATCGCGGAGTAGCCGCCGCCCAGGTCTTCGGAGCCGCGCAGACCCCAGCGGCTGCCTGCGGGCACGCCGCTTTGCATCTGCACAAGCTTGCTGCCGGTGCCCGGCACGAGCTGGCCGTTCGCCCCATTTGCCACATTGCTGGCGTAGTCCACGCCGAGGTCGATAAGGCCGTACAGCGTCACGCTGCTTTGCGCGTGCGCGCCCACAGCGGCGAGCGCCAGCGGCAGCGCCGCGAGAACCTTCTTGTTCAATTAAGTCTCCTTATCATGGAGCCGCGTTGCGCGGCCCGGTTTTCTGGTTGGAATCGTTTATTTGATGCGGCGTGTTGCGCTTACGCGCCAAGCGACTTCTGAACCTTCGCTGCGACATCCGCGGGCACCCAGGTCTTCCACATCTCGGGGTGCTGCTTGAGGAACTTGAGCGCTTCGTCCTGTGCATCGACCTTATGCTCGGTCATGTCGAGGATCGTCGTGTTCAGGAAGTCGATGGGGAAGCTCACCTTCGAGAAGAAAGCCATCACGTCGGGCTCGGCCTGATAGAACGGCGTGGAAACGCCGATCTTCAGTTGCGAAACCAGATACGACGAGGCGCATGGCTGCGTGCTGTTCGCATCGCGCAAGGTTTTCCAGCACGCTTCGTTGAACGGCGGCATCTTCAGCTGGACGAACTTGTACTTCGCCATCAGCGCGGCCGGCTCCCAGTAGTAAGTGAGGATCGGCTTGCCGCGCGCATAGGCCGAGGAGATCGCCGCGTCGAGCGCCGCGCCCGTGCCGGGGCGGAAGTTCGTGTAGGTGTCGTCGAGCTTGAGCAGCTTGAGCAAGCGCGTGTTCACGCGTTCGCAGTCCCAGCCCGAAGGGCAGTTGAGGAAACGGCCGCGGTCCGGTTCCTCGTCGTCCACGAAAAGGTCCTCGTATTTGGGCAGATCGTTCACGGACTGAAGGTCGGCGGCGCTCGCCTTGATGCCGCGTTTGGGGTCGCCATGCACCACGTAGTCGGGCACGTACCAGCCTTCCTTCGTGCCGCCCGGCAGCGTGTCGCCCACGAGCTTGACCGAGCCCGTCTTGACCGCGCCCGCGATGATCTCCGAGCGGCCCGTCCACTGTTCGGCCCAAACTTGCAGGTCGTTGCGGGAGAGCGCCGTTTCGGTGGCCGCGGTGCTGCCGGGCACGGTGTCGGTCTGGCAGCTATAGCCGTTCTTGAGGATGTAGCGCAGCACTTCGCTCGTGAAGTTGCCGCTTTCCCACGTGATGCCCGCGAAGCGTACAGGTTTGCCGCTGTTGCACCAGGTGCCCGCGGCGTGCGCCGGCAACGCGGCAATGGCGAGCGGCGCTGCGAGGCAGGCCGCACGGAAGAGGGACGTCAAGCGTTTCATTGCATGTCTCCGTTTTATTGAAATGTTTCGGAATGCTTGAGATGTGGGCTGGCATCTCGTTCGTGCTGCGGCCCATCATGTTTCAGTCGTAACGGCTGTCGTGTGCTAGCGTGGCGGCGAGCATGGCTTCGTCGAGTTCGATGCCAAGGCCCGGCGCATCGCTTAGCTCGATCCAGCCATTCGCGTCGATGTCGATCACGTGCTTGATCGGGAAGTCGCGCCGTGCGGGCGTCCACTCGGGCGGGTCGTATGGGAACTCGACGAACGGCGCGTTGCCGGCACCCGCCACGACATGCAGGTTCGCCGCAAGGCCAATGCCGTTGCCCCACGTATGTGGCGTGAACACCAAGCCGCGCGCCTCGATTTGCGCCGCAAGCCGCCGCGCGCCCTCCATGCCGAGTGTGCAGACCACGTCGGGCTGGTAAACGTCGAGGCAGTCGTGTGCGAGGAGCGCCGCGAATTCGTGTGTGTCGCGCGTCATCTCGCCGCCTGCCACACGTATGCCGAGCACTTGCGTTTGCTTGCGCAACTGCGCGTGGCCCGCGTAGTTGCCGCGATGCAGCGGTTCCTCGACCCAGTACACGCGATGCTTTTCGATCTGGCGAATCACGGCGAGCGCTTCGTCGGCGCGCCATGGCGCCTGGGTGTCCCAGGGCATGCGCCAGCCCTGGTTGCAATCCACCATAAGTTCGATGTTGTCTCCCGCGGCTTCGCGCACGGCGGCGAGCGCCGCGATATCGTCGGCGAGCGTGGCGCGGCCGAAGCGCACCTTGAGCGCCGGAAATCCGCGGGCGACGGCGTGTTCGGCCCACTGCGCCATGCCTTCCATCGTGCGATGCACGCCAGAGGACGCATAGGCCCGCACCCGCTTCGAGCGGCCGCCTGCCATTCGCCAGCACGGCTCACCGCGAATTTTTCCGGCGAGGTCCCAGAGCGCGACATCGAGCGGCCAGAGGCGGCCTGCGTGGAAGCTCAGGTTCTCGAGCACCGCCGAGTGCCGCGCGAGATCAAGCGGGTCGGCGCCGATGAAGAGGTCGCGGTAATCGTCGAAGCCGTACATCGCGTCGCCGGAGCCGATGCCGACGCGGCCTTCATCGTCTTCCACGCGCACGATCGTCGCCGGAAAGGCGCGGCGCGGGCGACCGTCCCACGAGGCGGGGAACGGCGGGTCGAGCGGCAGCCGGTGCTGGCTGATTGTGATGCGTGCGATGCGGTTCGTCATGGCGCGTGGGGCGCCGCCCGGGGTGCGCAACGTTGCGTAACTTATCGTATGAAGATACGCATGCGGCGCGCCGTAGGGCGGGCGATTGTCTCCTTGGCCTTGTCAGGCGTTACGGCATCCTAGAGGGTCAATTTCACGCACTCAATGAAGTCAATTGAAGTAAATGACAGCCTTCATTTCCGCGAATTGGGCGCGATAATGACGCAGCCGTCGCGCCGTGCCGCGGCGTGCATTTCTCCTTCGGGAAAACCATGAACGGCTGGATGCCCACGCTCTCGCGCAGCAGCGAACCCAAGTACCGCGCAATTGCTCACGCCTATGCGCAGGCCATCACCGGCGGTCAGATGTTGCCTGGAGAAAAGCTGCCCGCGCACCGGCTGCTGGCGAAAAAGCTCAACGTCACGACGGGCACAGTGAGCCGCGCGTATGCGGAGCTGGAGCGCGGCGGAATGGTGGTGGCGCGTGTGGGCGACGGCACCTATGTGGCCGAGCCCGACGCCGACGGCGCACGCATGCCGGACCGCACGCGCTCCACGCCCGAGTCCCGCGAGCGGACTGCGTCGACCACGCCGGGTGCACCTGGCCCCTTCGCCGCGGCGCGCCTGATCGATCTCGGCCAGAACGTGCCGATGCCGACCGACGAAGCCTTCCTGCTCACCCAGACTTTGCGCGAACTGGCCGCCGACGAGCGGCTGGCGGGCGAACTGCTGCTTTATCAGCCCGAAGGCGGGCGCCGCTCGCACCGCGAGGCGGGGGCGCGCTGGCTCGCGCGCATGGGCTGCACGGTGGCCGCCGAACGCGTGTTGGTCACGCAGGGCGCGCAGCACGGTCTCGCCTGTGTGTTGCGCGCGGTGCTGCGTCCAGGCGACACGATTTTCGCCGAGGCGTTGAGCTACCCCGGCATCGTCGCGCTCGCGCGGCAGTTGCGGCTCAATCTCGTCGGCATCGAAATCGACGAGGAAGGCATCGTGCCCGCCGCGTTGGAGCGCGCGTGCGGCCTGCTCGCGCCGCGCGCGCTCTTTTGCGTGCCGACGCTGCACAACCCGACCACGGCGACGCTCTCCGAAGCGCGCCGCGCGATGATCGCCGAGATCGCCGTGCGCCATCACCTCGTCGTGATCGAGGACCTCGTGCCCGCCGCGTTGCTCGATGCACCGCCCACACCGCTCGCCGCGCGGCTACCCGAGCATGGCATCGTCATCAGCAGTCTTTCGAAGGCGGTCGCGCCTGGCCTGCGCATTGGCTATGTGCAGGCGCCGCAGGACTGGGTCGGCAAGATCCTCGCGGTGATCCGCAGCGACTGCTGGATGACTTCGCCGCTCGCCGCGGAGATTGCGGCGCGCTGGATCGTGGATGGGGAGATCGATCGGCTCGTTGCGCAGCAGCGCGCGCAGGTGGACGTGCGCCATGCGATCGCCGCCGAGGTGCTGGCGGACTGGACATATCGCACCGATCCGGCGAGCCCGCATCTCTGGCTGCCGCTCGCCGAGCCCTGGCGCGCCGCCGAATTTTCGGCGGCGCTGCGCCAGGCCGGCGTGCTCGTGAAAACGGCGGACAGCTTCGTGATCGGGCGCGGGTCGGCGCCGCACGCGGTGCGCTTGAGCCTGGGCGGCGCGCGCCGCAACGAGGCGCTGCGGGAAGGGCTGGAGTTGCTCGCGCGCACGCTGCGCAACGGGCCGGAAGGGCTTTATTCGGCTTGACCCTGCGCGACATTAATCCGCAATGAACGAGACCGTGCGCTTGCGCCGCTCGTCGACCGAAAGCGAGAACACATCGGGCCGCGCATAGTGGCCCACCACATCGAAATCGTAGCGGGCGCGCGTGAGTTCTTCGGTATCGATCTCCGCGACGATGAGCCCGGTTTCACCGCGCAACGGCCCGGCCAGCACGTCGCCAAGCGGCCCGACGATCAGGCTGCCGCCATTGATGAGCGGCCGGTTCTCGTCCCAGCCCGGCACCCCGACGCCGAGCGCCGCGGGCGAAGGCTGCACCTGGCAGGCGCTGATCACGAAGCAGCGCCCTTCGTGCGCGATATGGCGCATGGAGCATTGCCAGATGTCGCGCTCGTCCACGGTGGGCGCACACCAGATCTGCACGCCCTTCGCGTACATCGCCGTGCGCAGCAGCGGCATATGGTTTTCCCAGCATATTGCGGCGCCCGCCAGGCCGGATTCCGTGCGAACGGTGGGCAGCGTCGAGCCGTCGCCTTGCCCCCAGATGAGCCGCTCGGTGCCGGTTGGCATGAGCTTGCGGTGCTTCGCCACGAGCCCCTCACCGGGATTGAAGAACAGCGCGGTGCAAAAGAGCGTGCTGCCATCGCGCTCGATCACGCCGATCACGAGCGACGCGCCGCAACGCGACGAAAGCTCGGCGAGCGCTTCGGTTTCCGCGCCCGGCACGTCGATCGCATTCTCGTAGTAGCGCGCGAAGGCCTCGCGGCCTTCGGGCAAGCGGTAGCCGAGGCGCGTGCCGAATATTTCTCCCTTCGGGTAACCGCCGAGCAACGCCTCCGGCATGACGACGAGCTTCGCGCCCGAGGCGCGGATCTGCGCTTCGAACGAGAGAATTTGTTCCAGCGTGTGCGCTTTGCCGGCGGCGGACGAACCGATCTGCAGCGCGGCGACTTTCGACTTGGCCATGATGGCGTGCTCCCAGGGGTTTGGACAGCTCACATCTTTCCATGGCGATAAAATCGCGAGAACGTATATCGATACTATGTGATATGAACCAGTTTGATATCGCGGGCGTGGACCTGAATCTGCTGAAGATATTCGAAGCGCTGTTCGAAGAGGGCGGCGCGAGCCGCGCCGCGATTCGCCTCGACATGACGCAGTCGGCCGTGAGCGCGGCGCTCAGGCGTCTGCGCGCGCTCTATGGGGACACGCTGTTCGTGCGCACCGGGCGCGGGCTCGCGCCGACCTCGCGCGCGCAGGAACTCAAGCCCGTGATCAGCGAAGCGCTCGACCGTTGCCGCCATAGCCTCGCGATCGCCTCGCCCGACGCCACGACGTTTCATGGGCGCGCAGTCTCGATCGGCCTCTCCGACGACTTCGAGGTGGCCATTGGCCGGCGCATCATCGAAACGCTGGAAACCAGCGCGCCAGGGCTGCGCATCATCTTTCGTCAGACACACAGCCAGATCGTCGCCGACGCGCTCGCGAATCAGGACATGGATCTCGCTGTCGCGGCGGGCGGCTTCGCTTCGCGCGGCCTGAGCCACCGGGTGCTCGGCGAGGGCAGCTACGCGTGCCTCGTGGACGACGCCCCGCGCACGGCACGGCGCTTGACGCTTGCCGACTACGTGTCGAGAGGGCACATCCTGGTGTCGTCGGGCGGCGTGGTGGGCATCGTCGACGAGGGGCTCGCCGCGCGCGGCCTGAAGCGCAATGTCGTGGCCTCTACGACGCATTTCGCGGCGTTGCCCTTTCTGCTCAAGGGCACGCGCAGCGTCGCCACAATCCCGCGCCACGCGGCCGAGGCGATCGCGCGCGTGACGGGCCTGAAGCTGCTTGCCTGTCCGATCGATCTGCCGCGCTATCCCGTGGAACTCGGCTGGCGCAACAGTTCGCTGCGCGACGCCGCCATCGTCAAGGTCCAGGCCGCCATCATCGCGTGCTTTCCGGCAAAACACTGATCGACACCCGGGCGGCATTCGCGTTGAATGATCAGGCACGAGATTTGCGAACAAGTATTGCTTCCCCGGCACGACGATAACAACGATATCGACGGACTCGACAAGGAGATTTCCCGCATGCGCGCAGTGCCTTTGCCCGACGGCTATACGATCGAGTCACATTTGCAGGAACCGCGCGACCTGCGCCGGGTACCCATCCATCCCGACCACTGGTACCCGCTCGCCTGGTCGCGCGAAGTCAAGCCTGGCAAGACGCTAGGGACGCATTTCGCAGGGGAGCCCATCGTGCTCTTTCGCACCGCGTCAGGCACGGTGTACGCGCTCGAAGACCGCTGCGCCCACCGCCAGGTGCCGCTGCATGCGGGCGTGGTGGACGGCGAGCAACTACGCTGCGGCTACCACGGCTGGACCTACGATTGCTCGGGCCAGTGCGTGGACGTGCCCTACCTTGGCAGGGAGCGGCTGCCCAACGGCGTGCGCGCCTACCCGTGCCGCGAGGCGCACGGCATGATCTTCGTCTTTCCCGGCAACGCGACGCTTGCCGAAGAAGCTGCGCTGCCCGTGCTGCATTCGGTCACGGACAAGGCCTACAAGACGCGCCGCTTCGGTCAGGAAGTGAAGTGTCACTACTCGTTCATGCACGAAAACCTGATGGACATGAACCATCAGTTTCTCCACCGCCGCCAGATGGGCCAGATGAAGGCTCGCTCGCTCGGCCGGCGGCGCGGCGAGAACTCCATCGAAGTGGACTACACGTTCGTACGCATGGCGGGCAAGCAGCCCAAAGGCGAGGCGCTTGTGTTCGGCGCGAGCAAGAACCGCGCGGACCCGAGCGATCAGAGCGTGATGACCATTCGCACGGAATATCCCTATCAAACGCTGAAAATCCGCTCGGGCGACGACTCGCTCCTCATGGACCTGTGGATCGTTTATGTTCCGCTCGACGCGCAGCAGCGCACGAACCGGACCTTCGGACTCCTTTCGGTGCGCAGGCCCGCCGTACCGTTCCTGCTCGACGCCGCGTGGCCGCTGCTGGTCTGGTTCACGGAGCGCATCTTCAAGGAAGACCGCACCATCGTCGAACTCGAGCAGGCCGCGCACGACAAGCAGGGCGCCGACTGGAATCACGAAGTCTTTCCCGTCATCAACGAATTGCGCGACCTGTTGCGCGAATGCGGCGAGCGCGCCGTGATCCCCATTCGCGAGGTCAGCGCCGAGGAAGTCTGAGGCAGGCGCGTCAGGCCGTTTTACTGGCGCGCGGTTTCGCAGTCGCTTTTTTCTTCGCCTTTCCCTGGTTGAATTCGATCGCCGCGCGAATGAGCGCTTTCAACGCGCGCTTGTCGACCTTGTCGCCTTCGAGATAGTCGATGGCGCGTCGCGCGTTGCCATCGAGCCCGGCGTTGAAGAGTTTGTGCGGGTCGGGCAGGCTTGCGCCGTAGAGAAACGTGAGCTTGACCTTGCCCTTGTGCGCATTGCCCACGGCGATCATGCCGTCCCGATACCACACGGGGCTGCCCATGTATTTCCATTCCTCGACGATCGCCGGGTCGGCTTCTAGAATGGCCTCGCGCATGGCGGCGAAGGTTTCGCGGCGCCAGTCGGTGAGTTCCGCGATTAGCTGGTCAATACGTTCCGATGGGGTCATTCGCGCTCCGTGCCTTGCATTACTTTCCGTTGTCGGGCAATCAGGATCGTAATGTAGCACTGAGGTCGTCAGGCGACGTGCGCGATGACCATGGGAAGCACGAAGGGCAGCACGAGCGCGGACATCGTGCCGTTCATCGCCATGCCGAGCCCGGCGAATGCACCGGCTTCCTCGCTGATCTGGAACGCGCGGGCCGTGCCGATGCCATGCGACGCCACGCCGATGGCGAAGCCGCGCGGGCAGTATCCGCTCACCTCGCGAGCGAAAACATGGACGGCAACTGAAGCAATCGTTAAGTGTTGGTCGACGCGCCCATGGCGGCCGCTTTGGCGGTGCCGGATACGCTTTGCGCTTCCGGCTCCATTAGGGAGATGGTGAAGAAACTGCCCATGACCGCGGAAAGAATAATGAAGATCGATGCGGCATCGACAAGGAAACCGAAATAACGGAACACGAGGAAGCAAATCGAAAGCGTCAACAAGTTAAGCGTAACACCGATGATGGCGGAGGCCTTCGGCACGGTGCGCATGAAGACGGCGAGGCTCGAATCGTTGCGCGGCACATACCAGATGAAGAACAGGCCGAGCACCAGGATGAAGATCGTCTCGCACCAGATGAGCCAGGCCGGACGCTGCAGGAAGCGGTCTTCGAAAATCGTCTCGATCACCTGCGCCTGAATCTCGATGCCGGGCACCAGCTCGCCCAATGCAGTCGTGCGCATGTCGGTCAAGCCCGTGCCGGTGAGGCCGACGAGAATGAGCTTGTTGCGGATGCGGCTCGCGTCTACCTTGCCTTGCAACACCTCGCTTGCGGAAACATAGCGCTGCTGCGTACGCGCAATGGAGGCGAAATGCAGCCAGATATCGCCGCCGGGCTGTGTAGGCACCCGCACGTCCGCCACGCCCACGGCCCGCACACCGGATGGTCCCTCGAACACCTCGATCGCCGGCGAGCCGGTGGCTACGCGCAGCATTTCGATGGGCAGACTCGGCACGAGCTTGTCGCCAAGACCCAGCACGAGCGGAATGCGCCGCACCGTGCCCTGTTCCTGCGCGACGTTGAGCATGGCCTGGCCGTGGGCCGCGCCCTGCAGTTCGGGCAGGCTTGCGAGCACGTAGTTGAAGCGGTGAACGTTCGCGAGTGCGTTCGAGCCGTGCACGAGCACGGGCGCGCTCAGGATGTCGGTGCGCGTCGTGGAGGTCGCGTAATCGAACGCCGCCGCGCCGAGGATGGAAGGCGATGCGCGCAACGCCGTCGCAAGAATGCGCTCGTGGCTGGGCAGCGCGCGCAGTTGCGTGGCGAGCGCCGCCTCCGAGGCGGGCAGGTTGTCGGCCACGTTGCCAGGCGACGTTTGATCGGGCTCGGGCATGTAGATGTCGAGGCCGATCGCCAGCGGCTTGTTTGCGTTGATCGCATCGATCAGGCCGGCGAGCCGGTTGCGCGGCCAGGGCCATTGGCCGAAGGCTTCTAGCGTCTTGTCGTCGATCTCGACGATGGTCACCGGCTGCGTGGTGGGCACGCGCGGAAAGCGGCGCTGATAGTGGTCGAAAAGAAGCTGGCGTGCCGAGCCGAAGGTGTCGGGCAACACATTGTCGAGCGTGTCGAGGAGAGCCGGCCGCGCAATATCGCCGGGCCATTCACTGCACAGGTTGATGAACAGAAGCGTCACGAGCACCGCGAGCGCCCAGGGGCGACCCTGGCGCGCCCGCATCATGCGCCTGACGAAGGCGATGCATGAGTTGCGGTAGCGTTTCATGGTGGCATGGGCTTGATGAGGAGCGCCGCGTATCGATATGGATTACTGAACGGTGATGACCGCGCGCCGGTTAGCCTGGTTGGGCACGCCGTCCGCGGTATGGACGAGCGGCTCGCGCTTGCCTCTGCCTGCGACTTCGATCTGCTGGGCGGGTATGCCGGACCTCACCAGAAACGACGCCACGCTTTGCGCCCTGCGCATGGAAAGCCGGTCGTTGAACTCCTGGGAGCCCGCCATATCGGTGTGCCCGACCACCGTGAGGTGGGGGGCGGGCCAGGTCGCCAATACCTTTTTCAGCTCGGCAACCGTCGCCGTAGACTCGGGCGCGAGCTGCGTGGCGGAGTCGAATACGAAGTTGATTGTGAACGTTCTGGGGCGTGGCGGCTCGGCTGCCAGCAGATCGCCGTATTGCGCCTCTACGGCGGCCTTGTTGTCGGCGGTTTGCGCTATTGCGCCACCTTTCGAAACATCGGCGCGCGTGTAGGCCTTGTCGATGACTTGCGTCTTGCTGCCGCTATGCACGATCACGTTGCCAACGCTGCCGTCCGGATTGGGCAACAGCGTGATCTTGTCGGGCGTGCTGCATGCGAAGAGGCAAGAACACAGCGCGAATGCCATACATTGCGACAGCCAGTGTGCACCGCTCGTTGTCTTCAATGATCGTTCTCCCCGCTTCCTCCCACCTCGATGATGAACTCGGTGCCCCGCACGCCGAGCGTGGTGGTGGGCGTGCTGTAGCGCACCGCCTCCGGATTGGCCTTCGCGAGCTTGCCGTCGACCACGGCGAGCGAGCCGCGCTTGATGCTCACGTCGAGCGCGCCGTCGTAGGTAGTGGTGTTGAATGCGAACTTGTTGAGATCGAGAACGGAGCTGGCGCCCTCGGTCAGCAGTGTGTTGTCGCGCAGCGTGATGCCAACCGAGGATGCGGGCCCGGTCAGCACGCGGTCGCTTGCGAACACCTCGCTGCCGACGGCTACGCTGACTGGCTGAGCCGCACGCTCGATATGCACCGAGCCTTTGATCGTCTTGACTATGCCAATAGCATCGGCTGCGTGCGCCTCGAAGACTGGCGGGCACCCGCAGGCGAGAAGCAAGGCATATTTGATGGCTTGGCTACGCACTGGCGATCCCGTTTGGCGAAACGATCGTGAGGAGTGACGCCGGGTCTCTCGGGCACCCGGCGAGGATAGGGATTCCGCGCGGTCTGCTCCGTGCGCTAGCGCACATAGTGCAAGCGCGCGGAAGGTGCGCCAGAATCGGCAAAGCGGGCACGGTTCGCGTCTGGCGAACGGCGTGCCCGTGCTTGCCGATACTTCCACTACCATGCCGCCACCGACCAACGCGAGGCCGCACGCAGCGCACGCCACGGCGCGGACATGGGCGCTCGCGGTTGCCCAACTCGTTTCGTGGGGGACGATCTACTACGCGTTCTCGCTTTTCGTCGCGCCCATGGAGAGTGCGATGGGCTGGAGCCGCACGGCGATCAATGGCGCGCTCTCAGCGGGCTTGCTGGTCTCGGGGTTCGCGGCTTACCCGGTGGGCACGCTGATCGACCGCGGATACGGGCGGCGCGTCATGACGGGCGGTACGCTGCTCGCTTCGGCAATGCTCGTGCTGTGGGCGCAGGCTCGAAATCTGCCGACCCTCTTCGTCGTGTGGTGCGGGCTTGGCGCGGCGATCGCGGCGACGCTCTACGACCCCGTGTTCGCGGTCGTGACGCGAGAGTTTGCGCGCAGCTATGCGAGGAAAATCACGCTCATCACGCTCGTGGCGGGTTTCGCGAGCACGGTCTTCATTCCGCTAACGCAAGGCTTGATTGGTGAGTTCGGCTGGCGGGCTGCGTTGCTCGCGCTTGCGCTCATCAATCTACTCGTCTGCCTGCCGGTGCACGGATTCGCGATTCATCGCGGCGAGCCGGATGAGGACGCCGCGAGGCGGCAAAGCACGCGCGAGGTCAGCCGCGCGTCGGCGCGCCAGGCGCTGCGCTCGCCTGTGTTCTGGGCGCTGGCCGTTTGCTTCACGGCGTACTACTCCACGTTCGTCGCGCTCACGTTCCATCTGATCCCGTTGATGCGCGAGCGCGCCGTTGCGGGCGCAACGATCATCGTCACCATGGCGGCGATCGGGCCGGCGCAGGTGTTCGCGCGTGTTGTGTGGTTTGCCGTCGGCAGGCGCGCTCCGCCGGGGCTCGTCGCCATCGTGGTCACGACGGCATTCCCGTGCGCCGTCGTGATTCTGATGTGTGCGGGGAGGTCGGCTGCGTGGTTGATGCTGTTCGCCATCGTCTACGGTGGAGCAAACGGCATGATGACGATCCTGCGCGGGACGATCGTGCAGGCGCTGCTTTGGACCGAAGGATACGGCGCGGTGAGCGGCCTGCTCTCGATGCCCGCGAATATCGCCAAAGGCATTGCACCCATAGCGGGCGCGGCGATCTGGGCGATACGCGAAAGCTACGTGCCGGTGGAGTGGGTCGTGCTGGTTGTCTCGTTGGTATCGATGGCGGCTTGTGTGGTGGCGGTGAGGATGGCGACGAAGTGCGTGGCCCGCTAGCGGGCCACGCCTACCCCTTCAGTGATCGTGCCGCACCTGCGCCATCACCGGCTGGCTCGCCTTGCGGCTCAGCATCAACGTCACCACTGCGGAAACCGCGAGCGTCGCGCCGACGACATACAAGCCCGCGGCATAACCCCCGGTCTGCGTCTTCAGCCATCCGATCACGACGGGCCCGACGAACCCGCCGAGATTGCCGATCGAATTGATCATGGCGATCCCCGCTGCGGCGCCCGCGCCGGAGAGAAACATGCTGGGCATGGCCCAGAGCGGCGCCTTTGCGGCGCTGATGCCGATATTGACCACCACGAGCGCCAGCACGATCATCAGCGCGGTGCTGGCCTGCCCCGCGAAGAGGAAGCCCACGCAGGCGAGCACGCAGGGAATCACGACGTGCCAGGTGCGCTCGGTCGTGCGGTCGGAGTGCCGCGCCCAGAGAATCATGGCGAAGACCGCGACGATGCTCGGAATCGCGTTCAGCAGCCCCGTTTCGAGCGAGCTGAAGCCATATTGCCGGATGATGAGCGGCGCCCACAGCCCCAGCGTGTAAAGGCCCGCCGAGGTGCCGAAGTAGATCAGCGCGAGCGCCAGCACGCGCGGGTCGCGCAGCGCGCTCAGTGCGCCTGCTGTGTGGCCCGCGTGGCCTTCACGCGAGCGCGCTTCCTCGGCGAGCTTCGCGATGAGCCACTCGCGCTCTTGCGGTTTCAGCCAGCGCGCTTTGGAAGGCGTGTCGGTGAGAACCTTCAGGACCACGAAACCCAACAGCACGGCGGGAATCGCTTCGATCACGTAAAGCAGCTGCCAGTTGGCGAGACCGAACATGCGCGGCATTTGCATGAGCGCACCCGAAATGGGGGAGCCGAGCGCGGTGGAGATCGGTGCGGCTGCCATGAACCACGCGGCGGCGACCGCGCGTTGCCGGGTCGGGAACCAGAGGCTCAGATAGAGAATGATGCCGGGGAAAAAGCCCGCTTCCGCCACGCCAAGCAAAAAGCGCAGCGCGTAGAAACTCGTGGGGCCGGTCACGAATGCGGAGGCCGCCGAGACGATGCCCCACGTGACCATGACGCGCGCGATCCAGATGCGCGCGCCCACGCAGTGCAAAATGAGGTTCGAAGGCACTTCGAACAGAAAGTAGCCGATGAAGAAGAGGCCGCCGCCCAGGCCGAACGCCGCGGGCGAAAGGCCAATCGCCTTGTTCATCGTCATTGCTGCGAAGCCCACGTTGACCCGGTCGAGGAAGCTCACGAAATAGAGCAGCATGACGAACGGGATGATGCGCCACATGAGCTTGCGCGTGACGATTGCTTCGGTATCCGAATTCATTTGTCTCCTCCTTGGAGGGTTGACGGGGGCGTGCGGGTATTTTTAGTGTCACGCCCCCGTGTCTGCTTCTTTTAACCGCGCGGTAGCGCTCAAGCAGCGACGGCTGCCTTCTCGACGAGTTCGCACACCGCAGCCGTGACCTGCGCGGTAGTCGCCTTGCCGCCAAGGTCGCCGGTATGCAGCGCGGGGTTGGCGGTCACGGTCTCGATGGCCTGCATCACATGCGCGGCGGCTTCGGTTTCGCCGAGGTGTTCGAGCAGCATGACGACCGACCAGAACGTGCCGACCGGATTCGCGAGCCCCTTGCCCATGATGTCGAAGGCCGAACCGTGGATCGGCTCGAACATCGACGGATAACGGCGCTCGGGGTCGATATTGCCCGTCGGCGCAATGCCCAGGCTGCCCGCGAGCGCGGCGGCGAGGTCGCTGAGAATGTCGGCGTGCAGGTTGGTCGCGACGATCGTGTCGAGCGAGGCGGGGCGGTTGACCATGCGCGCCGTGGCGGCGTCCACGAGTTCCTTGTCCCACTTCACGTCCGGGAACTCTTTCGAGACTTGCAGCGCGATTTCGTCCCACATGACCATCGCGTGGCGCTGCGCGTTGCTCTTGGTGATGACCGTGAGCAGCTTGCGGGGGCGCGATTGTGCAAGGCGGAACGCAAAACGCAGGATGCGTTCGACACCGGCGCGCGTGAGGATCGAGACATCGGTTGCCGCTTCGAGCGGATGGCCCTGGTGTACACGGCCGCCCACGCCCGAGTATTCGCCTTCGGAGTTTTCGCGCACGATCACCCAGTTCAGGTCTTCGGGCTTGCAGCGCTTCAAGGGCGCGTCAATGCCAGGAAGAATGCGGGTGGGGCGCACGTTCGCGTACTGGTCGAAGCCCTGGCAGATCTTCAGGCGCAGGCCCCAGAGCGTGATGTGATCGGGCACGTCGGGGTCGCCCGCGGAGCCGAACAGGATCGCATCCTTGTTGCGGATGGCGTCGAGGCCATCGGCGGGCATCATCACGCCATGCTGGCGGTAGTAGTCGGCGCCCCAGTCGAAGTTCTCGAACTCGAACGCGAAGCGCTGCGTGGTTTTCGCGAGCGCTTCCAGCACCTCCTTGCCCGCGGGCACGACCTCCTTGCCGATGCCGTCGCCGGGAATGGTTGCGATGCGATAGGTCTTCATGTCTCGTTCCTTTGGAATGTGTCCGGTGTGAGTTCACTTTACCTAACTCCTGGTTCAAAAACCGGTGCTAGACTCAAAGCATCCTTAACCTGAATTCACAAGTGGCGACCGTGACCGACACCGTTCAGCCCGCCGATCTGGGCTTTTTCTCCACGCTCGCCTCCTCGGGCAGCCTGAGCGCCGCCGCGCGCGAACTGGGCCTCACGCCCGCCGCCGTGAGCAAGCGGCTCGCGCAAATGGAGGAGCGCGCCGGCGTGCCGCTCGTGAACCGCACGACGCGCCGCATGATGCTTACGCCCGAAGGCGAGGTGTACCTGGAGCACGCGCGCCGCATTCTCGACGAGATCGACGAACTGGGCGAGTTGCTGGGCGGCGCGAAAAAGCATCCCAAGGGGTTGCTGCGAGTGAACGCCACGCTGGGCTTCGGGCGCAGCCATATCGGGCCGGCGCTTTCGCGTTTCGTCGCGCAGTATCCGCAGGTTTCCGTGCAGCTTCAGCTTTCGGTCATGCCGCCGCCGCTCACGGAAGATTCATACGATGTCTGCGTCCGCTTCGGCGAGCCGCCGGATACGCGCGTGATCGCACGGCGTCTCGCGGCGAACCGGCGATTGCTCTGCGCTTCGCCCGCGTATCTCGCGAGCCGGGGCACGCCCGCCACGCCGCACGACCTCGCGAAACACAACTGCATCAGCATTCGCCAGGGCGATGAGGCCTATGGCGTGTGGCGGCTTTCGAACGAGCGCGGCAATGCGCGAAAATCGGAAGCCATCCGGATCAATGGCAACCTCACGACCAACGACGGCGAGATCGCCGTGAGGTGGGCGCTGGACGGGCACGGCATTCTGATGCGCGCGGAATGGGACATCAACGAGTATCTGGCGGATGGGCGGCTCGTGGTCGTGCTGCCCGAGTATGAAACGCCGGGCGCGGACATCTACGCGGTGTATGCGCAGCGGCACCAGCTTTCCACGCGCATTCGGGCGTTTGTCGACTTTCTCGCAATCGAATTGGGCAAGTCGCAGCGATATCCAGTACCCCGAAGCGTTTAAGCTCGTTTCATTTCGCCACCGATGCAATCACAGTGGCGAGCCGATGCGCGGCTTCTTTCATTTGTGCGCGGCTAAAGCCGCCGAAACCCAGTACGAGCCCTGGGCGCGCGGTGCCCGCGGCGAACATGGGGGACGCCGCGCGCACGGCGATACCCTTCTCCGCGGCGAGCTGGACTACACGGTGATCGTCGAGTCCGGCGGCGAGCCAGAGCACGAGATGCATGCCTTGATCGCCGGGCTCGATCCACGCGAGGTCCCGGGGCAAAAGCGCTTCGAGCGTCTCGATGAGGCTGAGCCGCTGCTCCGCATAGACGTTGCGAACCTTGCGCACGTGCCGTTCCAGGTGCCCCTCGGTCATGAAGGCGGCGAGAACGTGTTGATCGGCAGTTGGCGGATGGCGGTCCATGAGCACGCGCGCGCCGCAGAACGCATCCACGAGATTGGGCGGCACGACGACATAGCCCAGCCGCAGCGAAGGAAAGAGGATCTTGCTGAAGGTGCCGAGATACACCACGCGATCGGGCGCGAGCCCCTGCAGCGCGGGAAACGGATAGCCCTCGTAGCGCAGCTCGCTGTCGTAGTCGTCTTCGACGACCCAGGCATGGGTCGCGCGCGCCCACGCGAGCAACGCCGCGCGCCGCGCCATGCTCAGCGGCATGCCGAGCGGATATTGATGCGAGGGCGTGACGAATGCCACGCGCGCCTTGGGCGCCATGCGAATGCCCGCCTCGACGTCCAGACCTTCGGCGTCCACGGGCACGCGGACCATGGCGTCGCGATAGGGCAGGCTCTCGAGTATGGCCGTGACGCCCCGGTAGGCCGGGTTCTCGACCCATGCCTGGTCGCGCGGCCCCAGCAGCACCTGACTTGCGAGAAAGAGCCCCTGCTGGGTGCCGCTCGTCACGATGACCTGGTCCGCTTCGCAGCGCACCGACCGGGACTTGCGCACATAATCGGCAATGGCTTCACGCAGCGCCAGGGCGCCTTGTGGATCGGCGTAGCCTGTTGGCGAAGCCGGCCCGCGCGCGCGCAAGCGATTGCCGAGGCGGCGCCAGATGTCGCCGGGCGCGGTCATGCCCGTTGGCACCGAGATGGCAAACGGCACTGGAGGAAGCGGCTTGAACTCGCGTCCGATCCTGGCGAACGTTTCGGCGCGCTCCGGCAGCCCGGCGTCCGCTGTCTGCCGCGAAGCCATGCGGGACTCGCGCGGGGGCGGCGGCTCGGCCAGCGCTTGTGCCACGCGCGTGCCAGCGCCCGCTTTCGATTCCAGAAAGCCTTCGGCGATCAGTTGCTCGTATGCCTCGACCACGGTGCCGCGCGCGACCTGGAGCGATGCGGCCAGCGCACGCGTGGAAGGCAGCGCATCTGCGGGCCGCAGATCGCCTTTGCGCACCGCTTCGCGCAGCGCCTCGGCCACCTGGCGGCTGAGACTGCCGGCCTCCCGGTCAAGCGTGCCGAACGATGGCATTTCCGCGGCCTGCGCTGTTCTCGGCATGATTCTGGTCCACTGAAATCTAAATAAACTGGATCTATAGAATAAACCACTTTTGAGGCAGACTCGGATCTGTGGCAACTCTCCAATCACCTTACGAGCAGGGATCAACGCATGTACGTACCAGCCCATTTCGCCGAAAACCGCAAGGACGTCCTGCACGATTGCATCGCCCAACATCCGTTCGGCACCTTGGTCACGCACGGGCAAAGCGGGCTCGATGCCAACCACATTCCCTTTGAACTCGCGGCGGCCGAAGGCGAGCTGGGCATGTTGCGCGCGCACGTCGCGCGCGCGAACCCGGTTTGGCAGGACGTGGCGAATGGCGACGAAGTGCTCGTGATCTTCCGCGCGGGCGACGCTTATATTTCGCCGAACTGGTATCCGAGCAAGCACGAAGCGCACAAGCAGGTGCCGACCTGGAATTACGTCGTCGTTCACGCTCACGGGCGCATCAGGATTCTCGACGACGAGCGCTACGTGCGCGGCGTGATCGGCCGCTTGACGCGCACGCACGAAGCCACGCAGCCCAAGCCCTGGAAGATGGCCGATGCGCCGAAGGACTACACGGACACGCTCGTCAAGGCGATTGTCGGCGTGGAGATCGAGATCACGCGTCTGGTCGGCAAGAGCAAGCTCAGCCAGAACAAGGAGGAGCGCGATATTCGCGGCGCGGGCGAAGCGCTCCAGTCGAGCGGCGAGTCCCGCATTGCCGACGCCATGCTTGCCGCTGCGGACCAGAAGGCGCGATAACTCGCAACCACTCGCAATCACTCGCAAAGGGGCCTCGTCATGGCAAACGATCCGCCGCTCGCGCCTGGCTTTGCATGCATCGATTCAGCGCGCATGCCATGGGTGCCCTCGCGCTTCGCACAGGGCGTGGAGATCAAGAACCTCGGCAAGGCAGACGGCCGCGCCATGCAACTGGTCCGGTTCGCTGCAGGCGCAACGTTTCCCAGCCACCGTCACACCGGTCCCGAGTTCATCTACGTGCTCGAAGGCGAGGCCGTGCAAAACGGCCGGCGGCTGACTGCGGGGTATGCGGGTGTCGCCGCACAAGGGACTGTCGACGTGGATTTCCGTAGCGATACGGGCTGCGTGTTCCTGCTTGCCTACGACCTGAACCAGGTGTTCGACAAAACCCGATAGCCGCAAACGCTCGCGGGTAAACGCGGGTAAACCACATTCCAGGCGCTTGAAGAAAATCTTCACAGGCCTATTCAACTAGTATTTAATAAACCGGCGCGGCAGTGAGCGACGGGTCACGCGCGTCGCCGTGACCTGACCCTGACGGTACGAGGCCGGAACGATGAATCCCCACGAATACGAAATCCACGATGCGCGCTTTCGCATGCTGCTACAGCCCAACGCGCAGTTCGAGAAGCTCGCGGGCGGCTGCATGTGGGCGGAAGGACCGGTGTGGTTTCCCGCCGGCGACTTTCTCGTCTGGAGCGACATTCCCAATAACCGGATGATGCGCTGGGTGCCCGGCATCGGGACGGGCGTGTTTCGCGCGAACTCGAATTTCAGCAACGGCAACACGCTCGACCGCGAATGCAGGCTCGTGACGTGCGAGCACGGCACGCGTCGCGTCACGCGCACGGAGCACGATGGGCGCATCACCGTCATTGCCGATCGCTTCGAAGGGCACCGGCTGAATTCGCCTAACGACGTGATCGTGCATTCGGACGGCTCGATCTGGTTCACCGACCCCGACTACGGCATTCTCGGCGACTACGAAGGCTTTCGCGCGCCGAGCGAGATCGGCGGCTGCCATGTGTATCGCGTGGCGCCCGACACGGGCGTGGTGCAGCGCGTGGCCGACGACTTCATGAAGCCCAACGGGCTCGCGTTCTCGCCGGATGAATTGCGGCTTTACGTGGCCGACTCGGGCGCCTCGCATATCGAGAACGGCCCGCATCACATCCGCGTATTCGACGTGGACGCGCGAGGCGGCTTGGACAACGGCCGGGTATTCGCGGAAGTATCGCCGGGCGTACCCGACGGCATGCGCGTGGACGAGCACGGCAACGTCTGGACGAGCGCGGGAGACGGCATCCACTGCTACGCGCCCGATGGCACGCTGCTCGGCAAGATCCTCGTGCCGGAAACGGTCGCGAATCTCGTGTTCGGAGGCCCGAATCGCAATCGTCTTTTCATTGCCGCCAACACATCGCTGTACTCGCTCTATGTGGGCGTGCGCGGCGCTTCCCAGGGAGACCGGCTATGACGCTTCTCGACCCCGCTCAACTTTCGGCCGCGCTCATTCTGCTCGATCGGCGCGACGACGTTGCGATCGCGCGCGGGCAGTTGATGCCCGGCTCGACGCTCTATGGCGACCACACGGTTGCGGGCATGATTCCGCCGGGCCACAAGGTCGCGCTGCGTGACATCGACCAAGGCGAAGCGGTGCGCCGCTACGGGCAGATCATCGGCTTTGCGAGCCGGCCGATCCGTCGCGGCGAACACGTGCATACGCAGAATCTTTCGATGGGCGATTTCGAGCGCGACTACGCATTCGGCGTGGACGCGCACGACACACCCGCCGCTGCACAGCCCGCCACGTTTCTCGGCATTCGGCGTGCGGATGGCCGCATTGCCACTCGCAATTACATCGGCATCCTAACGTCGGTCAACTGTTCCGCAACGGTCGCGCGCGCGATTGCCGATCAATTTCGCCGCGATATCCACCCGGAAGCGCTCGAAGCATTCCCCAACGTGGACGGTGTGGTGGCGCTCACGCACGGCGAAGGGTGTGCACTAGCTTCCGAGGGCGAGCCGATCACGGTGCTGCGGCGCACGCTCGCGGGATACGCGCGGCACGCCAACTTCTACGCAGTGCTGATCGTCGGTCTCGGCTGCGAGACGAATCAGATCGACGGTCTCGTGGAAGCGGAGCAACTGGAGCGCGGCGCGCGCCTTTCGACCATGACGATCCAGCAGACGGGCGGCACCGCGCGCACGGTTGCAGCGGGCATCGAGCAGGTGCGCGCGCTGCTGGCCGATGCGAACCGCGTGACGCGCGAACCCGTGGATGCGCGTCACCTGATGGTCGGCTTGCAGTGCGGCGGCTCGGATGGCTACTCCGGCATTTCCGCGAATCCTGCGCTCGGCGCAGCTGTGGACAGGCTGGTCACGCATGGCGGCACGGCAATCCTCTCCGAAACGCCGGAAATTTACGGCGCTGAGCATTTGCTTACGCGTCGGGCGGTGTCGCGCGAAGTCGGCGAAAAGCTGGTGGCGCGCATTCGCTGGTGGGAAGCGTATTGCGCGCGCATGGAAGCCAACATGAACAACAACCCTTCCGCCGGCAACAAGGCGGGCGGCCTCACGACGATTCTCGAAAAGTCGCTCGGCGCGGTGGCGAAGGGCGGCACGACGCGGCTCGTCGAAACTTACGAGTATGCGCAGCCCGTGCGTGCGCAGGGGCTCGTGTTCATGGATACGCCCGGCTACGACCCGGTCTCCGCTACAGGGCAAGTGGCGGGCGGCGCCAACCTGATCTGCTTCACGACGGGCCGCGGCTCCGCCTACGGCTGCGCACCTTCGCCGTCGCTCAAGCTCGGCACGAACAGCGCGCTGTGGCGCCGCCAGGAAGAGGACATCGACCTGAACTGCGGCCGGATTCTGGACGGCGAGCAAAGCGTGGACGAGGCGGGCGCGGCGATCTTCGAACTGATGCTCGCGACGGCCTCCGGGCAGCGCACGAAGAGCGAGCTGCACGGCTACGGCCAGAACGAATTTGTGCCTTGGCATCTGGGGGCCGTCATGTAGAGCGGGAGCCATTCGAACAGGCGCCGCCAGTCGATTCAGACACGACGCCATAATCAGAAGGAGTGCTTTCCATGAAGGAAAAATCGCGCTGGCTGGTCATTTTCTTCTGTTTTCTGGCGATTGCGGTCAACTACATCGACCGCGCCAATCTCGCGGTCGCCGCACCGCACATCATGAAGGACCTCGGTATTGGTCCTGCCGCCATGGGGCTGCTGCTGAGCGGCTTCTTCTGGACTTACGCCGTGATGCAGCTCCCGTATGGCTGGTTCGTCGACCGGGCAGGCGCGCGCATCGCGCTGCCGTTCGCCGTGGGCTGGTGGTCGGTGTTCACCGCGGCCACTGCCGTCGCGGGCGGATTCGCGGCGATGTTCGGCTGCCGGCTCATGCTCGGCGCGGGCGAGGCGGGGGCGTATCCGTCGTGCGCGAAGCTCGTGAGCCAGTGGTTCTCACGCGAAGAGCGCGCGCTCGCCACGAGCATTTTCGATAGCGGCTCGCGCGTGGGCTCCGCACTCTCACTGCCGCTCGTGGCCGCGATCATGGCCGCTTGGGGCTGGAAAGCTTCGTTTGTGATTACCGGTGCGCTCGGGTTCGTGTGGATCGTGGGCTGGGTCGTGATGTATCGGGAACCCGAGGCGCGCGCCGCACTTGAACAGCCGCGCGCTCCCGTGCCGGCCACCGCTTCGATACGCTGGAGCGGGCTGTTCCGCTACCGCACCGTGTGGGGCATGATGCTGGGCTTCTTCTGCCTGAACTTCGTCATTTACTTCTTCATTACGTGGTTTCCGAGCTACCTCGTAGAAGCGCGCGGTTTCTCGCTCAAGTCGCTTGGCACGCTCGGCACCTTGCCCGCCATTGCCTCGATACCGGGCGGCTGGCTGGGCGGCTGGCTTTCCGATACGCTCGTGAAGCGCGGTTGGAGCCTGACGGCCGCGCGCAAGACATGCATTGTCGGCGGCATGCTGCTTTCGTCCGTCATCACGCTCACGGGCATTGTTCAGGATGTCTATGTAATGCTTGCGCTCTTCGCAATTGCGTACGGTAGCCTCGCGGCCGCCGCGGCCAGCATCTGGTCGCTGCCTGCCGACATCGCGCCCACGCCGAAGCACGTTGCCTCGCTGGCGGGCATCCAGAACTTCGCGTCGAATCTCGCAGGCATCGCGCTGACGACGTTTACCGGCGTGATGCTGCAACTCACGCGCGGCTCTTTCACGATTCCGCTCGTTGTCGCCGGCGGGTTTTGTGTGCTCGGCGCGGTGAGCTATCTTGTGATTGTCGGACGCGTCGAACCGCTGCAGGCGCCTGAGCCCAGCCGTGTCGACGAACCGGCTTACGCGCCGCGCACGTAAGCACGTAAGCGCCACCTATAACTCCGCTGCCATACACAGGGTCACGCACATGTCGAATGCCACTGCTGCAAAGGGTTCAGAAGTCGTCATCGAGGCTCGTGCGCTGCACGCCTTCGTCGTCGCCGTCTGGCGCGCGGCGGGCAGCGAGGCGCGCGAGGCGACGCTGGTTGCCGACCACCTCGTCGAGGCCAATCTTGCCGGGCACGACTCGCACGGCGTGGGCATGATTCCGCGCTACATGCTGTCGTGCCGCGAAGGCGAACTCAAACTGAACGCGCACGCACAGGTCGTGCGCGACGCAGGTGCGGTGCTCACGATCGAAGCCGGGCGCGGCTTTGGCCAGGTCACGGCGTTCGAGGCAATGGAGCACGGCATCGAACGTGCGAAGTCGCTCGGCGTGTGTGCGCTCGGTCTGCGCAATGCGCATCACATCGGGCGTATCGGGCACTGGGCGGAGCAGTGCGCGCGCGCCGGGCTCGTGTCGTTCCACTTCGTCAACGTCGCGGGCGATCCGCTCGTCGCGCCGTTCGGCGGCATCGACCGGCGCTTCGGCACCAATCCGTTTTGCGCGGCGTTTCCGCTCGAGGGGCGCTCGCCGCTCGTGCTCGACTTCGCTACGAGCGCAATCGCCGCGGGCAAAGTGCGCGTGGCCTACAACAAGGGCATGGATGTGCCCGCCGACGCGCTGATCGACAGCGACGGCCGCCCCACGCGCGACCCCGGCGCGCTCTTCAGCGATACGCAGCATGGCGCGCTGCGTGCGTTCGGCGGCGCGGTGGCGGGTCACAAGGGATCGGGGCTTGCCGCGATGTGCGAGATTCTGGCGGGCGCGCTCTCGGGCGGCTTCACGACGCGCGAGCAAACC
Organism: Paraburkholderia sp. JHI869; assembly: GCF_038900775.1. Lineage (NCBI taxonomy): Bacteria > Pseudomonadati > Pseudomonadota > Betaproteobacteria > Burkholderiales > Burkholderiaceae > Paraburkholderia > Paraburkholderia sp. JHI869. The sequence continues at coordinate 42,618 of NZ_JAYMSC010000018.1, read as the reverse complement.
ATCGTCTCCACTCACGCGATCGTCAATTGCATGATGTCGGTGATCGTCGACCCAGCGGCGTTCGACGCGCCCTCGGGCGAGCACGAAGCGCTCGCGTTCGTCGAATGGCTGAAGGCCACGCGGCGGGTGCCGGGTGTCGACGAGATCCTGCTGCCTGGCGAGCGCGAGGACGCGACACGGCGTACGCGCGCGGCGCACGGCATTCCCGTGGATGCGACGAGCTGGGCGCAGATTGTCGATGCCGCGCAAATGGCAGGCGTTTCCGATGCTGAGATCGCGGCATGCGAACGCAGCTCGCGCTAACTACATGGCGCGCATTTGCCGCTCACTCGTCGCACTTCACCTCGGTTTTGGGCGCGACGATGATCACCGGGTAGATTCCGCGATCGAGTTCGATGCGCACGACGATAGCGGTGGTAGCCGGGTCGCTATCGTCGTACACGCTCACCTTCTCGTTCTTCAGTAGCGTGACGCCGGTGCAGCCGGACGCGTGGCTGTCGTCGTCGGCGATCTTGCACTGAATCTCGTTTTCCTTCAGATAGCGGATGCGGTCGCGATCGGGCGTGGCCAGATAGTCGCGCACGCTTTGCGCGGAGCCCGCCACGCCCGTCACGTAACCGATCGCGCAATCGCGCTTCGCATTCGAATCGCCCGACGACGTTTGGGCAAGGGCAGGCGTGGCGGCCAGAGCCGCGGCCGCGATGACCGCGAGGACGGACGAGAGGGTGAGGCACTTCATGAGTGATCTGTTCGCGCAAAAGGGGAAGCGCTGATTTTAACGCCTGCACGCCATCGCAGCCGAAAGCGGCGGTGGTGAAATACCGCTTGCCTAAATGCGCTGCGCAAGCCTGTTGGCAAAGAATTCCGTCGTGCGGCGCACTCGTGCAGGCACAAAGCGACGTTTTGGCCAGACGAGGCTCACGTCCCTGACCTCGCTTAAAAATTCGTCGAGAATCGTGATCACGTCCGGATCGCGGAGTTCGTCGGCAAGGGAAACCTTGGCGAACAGGCCAATTCCAACTCCGGCCAGCACACCCGCCCGGATCGTTTCGACGCTGTTGGACGAGAGGTTTCCGCGCACGGATACGCTGAATCGGCCTTCCGGTCCTGCAAACGGCCAATTCACCGACTCCGTCAGGCCGCCATATAAAAGGCAATTGTGATCGACGAGTTCGGCCGGGGTCGTGGGGATTCCGTGCTGCTCGAAGTAGCGACGGGAGCCGACACATACGAGCGGGGTGCCAGCCACGCGCCTGACAACCGCATCAGGATCGTTGACGGGGCCCACGCGGATCGCCAGATCGATCCGATCTTCCACCATGTCTCGTACGTAGTCCGAAAGAACAAGATCGACCTGAAGACCGGGGTTGAGCGACAACAGTTCGGGTATGAGGGGAAGCACATGCAGGCGGCCGAAGGTAGCGGACGCGGCGATCCTGATCAGCCCGGCGGCATTGTGCGTACTGCTCGCGAGTTCTCCGTCGGCTTCATCCATCTCTTCGACCAGCGGCTTGATGCGGTCATAGTATCTCTGACCCTGATCGGTCAGGGTCACGCTGCGCGTGCTTCGATTAAAAAGCATCACGCCGAGGCGCTTTTCCAGCGCGCCGATCGCCTTGCTGACGCCAGACTGTGAATCTCCGGTTCTGCGCGCCGCAGCCGAAAAGCCGCCTGCTTCAACGACGGCGATAAAGGCGTTCAATTCGTGAAACCGATCCATTGCGTCCCTCTCGCTTGATCCATTCTCTTGGAGAATAGATCTTATGAGAGATCTGCGAATTATCATTTGAAGCGGTGGCAATTACGATGGCTCTGTCATTCACACACCGACGGAGGGTCTCAATGTCCACTCTCGCAGGCAAGACTGCAGTCATTAGCGGCGGAACGAGCGGTATCGGTTTGGCGATCGCCCAGCGCTTTGTCGCCGAAGGCGCTCACGTTTTTATCTTCGGTCGCCGGCAAGCACAGCTCGACGAAGCCGCTGAGCGCATAGGGCGCAACGTCAGCATTATTCAGGCTGATGCGGCGAACCTCGACGACCTCGACCGTGTCACCGCGGCGGTGCGCGACAAAGCGGGGAGCGTCGATATCGTCGTTTCGAATGCGGGTTTTACGGAGCAGGGTGCGCTCGACACCCTCACGCCTGAGCATTTCGACAAGGCGTTCAATCTCATGGCCCGAGGCCCCGTCTTCCTCGTGCAGAAACTGCTGCCGATGATGACCGGGCGCGGCTCGATTGTCCTGGTCTCGTCGGCCATGCACGTCATGGGCATTCCGGGCCACACCGCCTATGCCGCCACCAAGGCGGCGTTGCGCTCCTACGCTCGCACCTGGGCCGCGGAATTCAGGGATCGCGGCATTCGCGTCAACATGCTGAGCCCCGGCGTCACCGACACGCCTATTCTCGACTCGCAGTCGTTGCCGCGCGGCGAACTGGTGAAGATGTACCAGAGCATGGTTCCGATCGGTCGGCTCGCACGGGCCGAGGAAATTGCCAGTGCGGCGCTCTTCCTCGCGTCCGACGAGAGTTCGTACGTCACGGGTGCGGACCTGATGGCCGACGGCGGCATCGGCCAGGTGTGAAGCCCGGCTGGCTAACCGCGCTGCATTTGCAGCGACGTGTCGGTCGTATCGACGACCTGAAACCCCAGGCGCTGGTAAAGGTTGATCGCCCGATTCCCTTTTAGGACGCTCAGTTTGACGGGCACGCCAGCGCCGTCTGCTTCCCTTAGAAATTCACCGACCAGATGGGCCGCGATGCCGCGACCCTGCCAGGCAGGCGAGATCTGAATTTGCACGATGGTCCACTCATGCGCGTCCCGAGCGAATTTGAAAAGGCCGAGTCTCTCGGACCCGCAGCAGACGACGTGAGCGTCGTTGTAGTGGTAACGAAGACGCTCCCAATGTGCACGCTCGTCGGTCGGCTCGCCAGCGCGTTCCAGGTGCTCGTCCATCGTCGCTCTGCGCAGATCGAACAGAAATGCCTCGTCGTCAGGCGTCGCTGCACGCAGCGTGACTTCGAGATTATTCATTCGTACCGGTCGACCGTAGCGTAGAAGATCCCGCGTTGAGAATTTCGTCGGCGAGGTCCGGGTCTGCGCTCGCGATTGCACGCGACAGCACGAGCGCCCCCACCATCTGATTGAACGTTGCGATCGCATCGCGGCGACTTTGTTCCGCTGTCGCGCCCTCCGTGGCGACCATGCCAGCCAGGCGGTCCAGATATACGGCGAGTCCGCGCGCATAGGACGCACGCGCGGCGTCGGTCATCCGGGGCGCGTCGCCCGCGAAGCCGGACAGCGGGCACCCGGCCTCGATGTTGTCGCGGTGCGCGCTCGACAGGTAGCGTGCCGCCTGCTTCTCCACGCTGCCGGCGTTCGGCGAGTCTGCGTAGTCTTGCATCGCCTTTTCCATCACCGCGGCGACCAGCGCGTCCTTCGACTTGAAGTGGTTGTAAAAGCCGCCCTGCGTGAAACCGGCTTCCTTCATCAACTCGGCCAGCCCCACGGCGTCGACGCCGCGTACCCGGAACAGCCGCTCGGCGGCCGCAACGATCGCGCTCCGGTTCTCGGCGGCCTGTTGTCGTGACACACCCATCGATCCCTCCCTTATCCAGACGCTCGCATCGATTGAAAAACACAATGTCGATCGCCATTGACATGCCCGAGTCACGTCGACACAATGCGTCACAAGACGATGGTGATCGACATTGACTTGAGTGTAGCCGACTTTCGCGCACAACGCGAAGCCACGCCGGCGCGGCACGCATCGCAGTGGAGGTCCATAGTGGTCTTCGATGCCGGCGGGCGGCAGATATCGGCGCCGTTCGGCGGCGCAACGGTTCGGTACTGCGGTTCGGTACACAACGCAGGTTTGTTTTCACCGGATCTCACGCGCGCGGCGAACCGGCGCACATGCGATTCATCATGCGAAAGGATGGAATATGAAGATCGAAGGTGCTGTTGTTTTCGTGACGGGCGCGAACCGTGGGCTGGGCCTCGAGTTCGCGAAACAGGCGCTCGCAAGAGGGGCGCGCAAGGTCTATGCGGGCGCGCGCGATCCGGGCAGTGTGACGCTGCCGGGCGTCGTGCCCGTGAAGCTCGACGTGACCGATGCGGCGGCCGTGGCCGCTGCCGCCGAGGCGGCAAGCGACGTCACGCTGCTGATCAATAACGCGGGCATCGCGCGGCTCGGCAGCCTGATGGACGATGGCGCGCCCGAGGCGTTGCGCGATCACTTCGAAACCAACGTATTCGGGATGCTGGCGACGTCGCGCGCGTTCGCGCCCAGGCTCGCCGCCAACGGCGGCGGCGCGATCCTGAACGTGCTGTCGGTTGCGAGCTGGGTGAACCGGCCGATTCTCGCCGGCTATGGCGTGTCGAAGTCGGCCGCGTGGGGGCTCACCAACGGTCTGCGCCATTCGCTGCGCGAGCAGCACACGCAGGTGGTCGGCCTGCATGCCGGCTTTATCGATACGGATCTGACGCGCGGGCTGGAAGTGCCGAAGGCGACGCCGGCCGACGTCGTGCGTCAGGCGTACGACGCGATTGAAGCAGGAGCGGAGGAAGTTTCCACCGACGAATTCACGCGAGAGGTGAAGGCCGGGCTGTCTGCGGGCGTCTATCTGAACGAGCCGGCGCCTCGCTGAAGGCGCGCAAGCGCGCGCGCCGTTTCGACATGTCGCTCAGCAACCCGGCGCGCGCGACGCATTGAAACCGTTAAGGATCCCATAAGCTTTGCTCGTGTAGCATCGGCGCCCTCGAAGCATCAACCGTCGCGATGAATCGTCTGCTGATTGTCTTTGGCGCGTCCCTGTTCGCACTTTCCATCGTGACGTCCGTCGCAGCGTTAGTTATCGACAACGGGCTGTAGTCATCGGCAACGCCGGCAACGACTCTCGTACTCGTCGCCGTTGTCTCTGCCTTGCACGCGTCATGAAAATGGAAAACAGATTTTGGCCACTCACGTCAATTTCCGATATTTTCCGCCTGCTTTCCAGGGCTATCCCTGGGCGAACTCCCCATGACTACTTCCGGCGGGGCCGCGTGCTGATGTACGCGGCGCTCAACCCGCTTGCAGCACGTATCTGGTTAAAGGCACTGACCGCGAACGCTCTGCTCGCGGATATTGCTACCCGCAACCGGCGCTTTCTCGAACGTCCCTTTCGTCGCTTTGGTCAGGCGAATATGCCCGCACACGCGCGCGCCGAACTGCTGTGCGGTCATTTTCGAGTCGTTCGGGATCTGTTTGGCGAAGATCTCGTGCGCAGGGTCTATCTGAATTCCGAACACGTGACGTTGGCGGCGAGCGGCAGGTACGCGCTCGTGGTGAGCGAGCCCGTACGCTGCTGGCGCGAAGGGTTGCTGAGCGTCGCCTGGCGCGACACGTTCGACCACGTCGATCTTGCGTGGGCGACCATCAGCTTCGAAAGCCATCCCGTCTCAGGCAAACGGGGCGCGCTGATCGGCGGCCTGCAGGGGCCTGCCGGCGCGCAGCAGGAGCGGGTGCGCGAGGCTACGCGCGAATGCGACGGCTTGCGGCCGAAGGCCGCTGTGATGGAAGCCATCGGCAATTTCTGCGCGATGGCAAGGGTCGACGCGCTGACAGGCGTGACGCAGAAGACGCACGTTTCCGCCGCAACGGCGATCCGGTTTAGCGCGGACTATGACGGCTTCTGGCGTGAGCTAGGCGGCGTTGAGGTCGATGGGCGGTTCGTGCTGCCGCTGCGCCCCTATCATCGCGACATCAGCGAGGTTCCGTCCAAGCGGCGCGCAGCCTTTCGCAGGCGGCAGACGCTGATTGCGGATTTGCTGGAGCAGATCGAACGGGCAGTGGGCGACAGTCCGACTGCAGAGGTGAAGCCGCTTCATCTGGGTCACACGCAGAGTGACGACCCGCTGCCGGAACTGGCTGCGGCTTGAGATATCCGCCGGCTGACGTGCGTTATCACGCCTCCGGATCGACGAGGACACATCGGTTTTTGCCGAGCCGTTTCGCTTCGTAGAGCGCACGATCGGCGAGCCGGAACGTCTCCTGCACACCGATGAGTTCCGCGATGCCCGCAACCCCGATACTGACCGTTACCGTGTGCCCGGAAACTCGCTCCGTGGCCACGGAGGCGCAGATATCCTTTGCGAACGCGTTTGCGCTTTGCTGGTTGCCCGAAAATATCACGCCGAACTCCTCGCCGCCCAGGCGACCACACGGGTGCGGGCTGGCGCTTCGTTCGATGGCTTGCGCCACTGCGACCAGGACCTCGTCGCCGGTGTCGTGCCCGGCGGTGTCGTTGATCTGCTTGAAATCGTCAATGTCGATGAGCAGCAGCCAGAATTCCTCGCTGGACGGGCGGTCCTGGTATTGATTGATCTCCAGCATGAAGCTTCGGCGATTCGCAATCCCGGTGAGCGCGTCCTTGTAGGCAAATCGCGCCAGTTCGCGCTGGACGAGAAATGTCTTTTTTCTCTCCTGCGTGAAAAGGAGATTGAGCAGGAGCCCGAGTGCAAGGGCGGCGAGTGCAAACAGCAATATCCAGTTGCGGTCCGGTGAGGACATCAGCATGCTCACCGCGCCGCGAGAGATGATCAGCCAGACAACAAGCGCGCTTACCAGGTAGTTGAAATACCCGGAGAACACGGGGGCCATGGCCACGTTGATCGCGACACCGATGGGAAGCACCCAGAATGCGGGGTTGCCGGTGCCGGGCAAGTTCGAGTGAAACGCCAGTGCCACGAATGCGGCGCATGCGAACCGGCCAAGTGCGTCCGTGCGCACGCCGCGCGAGGCATATGTCATACCCATTGCAAGGACGATGCCGCCGACCGCGACCGCCGTGCCTGGTGCACTGAAGCTCACATTGGGGTTCGCGAACGCACGGGACATGAGCCACGACGCAAGCCCGAAGAACTGGACCGCCACCGCGAGATGGCGCGAGCTCTTTACTGCGCTTTCCTTGAAAAGCTGCCGTTCGAGGGTGTTGCGAAAACTGCGTCGTTGCTCGCGAAACCCGGTTCTTCCCGTGTACGGCATGCCAGTGGCCACCACCATTCAATGACATTTGAATTCGCCCCCGCATGTGTCGAACCCGCGGACAACGGCGAGACAGCAACAGGGCGCGCGTCCAGATGGCCGTATCACGCCACGCCGACCGCGAAATCGTCTGCGGATACAGCGCACAGATCAACTGGACTGTCGCCCCGGTATAACGACATATCCGTGATTTCCTTTAGCGTGACTTAGGCTGGCCGTTCTGGACTTAGACAGCCGGCGACCACAGATCGTAATTGAGAAGGTACGCATTGCCCTCGCGCTGGACCGAGGCCGTCGTCGGCAGATTGAAGTGCATGCCGCTGATGGAAAGCTTGTCGGTCGCCACCCTGTCGAGCAGTTGAGCGCGGGTGCGTGCAGCTTGCGCGGCGTCGCTATCGAAGGCAATGGTGACTTCCGGTTGCGCAAGCTGAATGTGCGGGAAGTGAACAATATCCCCCCAGATCAGCAGCGTATCCCGGCCGTCTCCCAGCAGATAACCCGTATGGCCAGGCGTGTGCCCAAACAGCGGCACGGTCTGGATACCGGGCAGAATCGACTCCTGGTGGAATGGAACCAGCTTCTCGCCGTAAGCGTTGAACGCATTTCTCGCTACGTCGAAAAAAGGCCGGAAGCCCTCGGGCGCGTTCGAGTAGATGCTATCGTCGCGCCAGAATGCGAGTTCTTTTTCGTGCACGAAGAACTGCTGCACGTTTCGGAATACGGGCGACTGGAGCGGGGCCGCGAGGCCCCCGATATGGTCGGGATGAGCGTGAGTGAGCAGTATCGTGTCGATGTCGAGCGGGTCGATGCCCGCAGCGGCCAGCGCGACCTGGAGGCGCCCGCCCCAACCGTTGATGCCGCCGGCGCCACCGTCGATGAGAATGGTCCGCTCGGCAGTCTGCACGACGTACGCGTTGATGTTCATCCGCGGCAACGGCGGCGCACCGCGCTTTTCGAGCAATGCTTCTGCTTTCGCGGCATCGATGCCGTCCAGCAACTCGAACGAAACATCGAGATAGCCGTCACTCAGCATGGTGACGGTCATGTCGCCGACTGTCTTCCTGTTGATGGCCGGCGCCTGGAACGCAACTTGGGAACGCATGGTTACCTCGCGGTTGATGTGGGAAAGAGGCGTGCCTCGATCACAGCGTGACGACGATCTTGCCGATCTGGTTGCCGGCTTCCATATATCGATGAGCGTCGGCGATTTCGTCAAAGCGGAATACACGGTCGATCACCGGCCGCAATGCCTTCGAAGTCAGCCCCGCCGAGATGAACGCTTTGGCCTGCTCGAGCTTCTTTTCGTCGTTGGTGATTTCGAATAGTTCGTAGCCCTGAATGACGATGTGCTTAGTCAGGATGTCCATCACCGGCACGGCAATATCCCGTGAATCGAGCGCGCCATACTGGTAGTACACGCCGTCGTGGGACATGGCGCGGATGATGTTCCGGGCGTTCGGACCGCCGACCGGGTCGAAGACGACGCGTGCGCCCCTGGAGCCCGATGCGCGCAGGATATGGCCGGTCAGGTCAGGGTCGTCGCTCAGAAGGACATGGTCGGCGCCGATCGCGCGCAGGGTGGCCTCCTTCTCCTTGCTACGCGTGAGCGCAACGGTGGTGGCGCCTGCCATCTTCGCGATCTGGATGGCAGCGAGCCCGACGCTGCTGGTTGCCGCGCCAATGACGACCGCGTCGCCGCTGCTCAACTTGCCGTAGTTGATGAGCGCGCCGTATGCGGTGACGAACATCATCCATGTGGCCGCGGCTTCTTCGTGCGATACGCCAGCCGGATTCTTGACGACTGCGTGTACAGGGGCGTTGACGACTTCCCCGTACATGCCGTATTCGGCGAACGAGAACGCCGGAATGACGCTGACCAGGTCGCCGACCGAGAACGCCTCGACCCCGGCGCCAACGGCGATGACTTCGCCGGAAGCCTCATAGCCGAGCGTGGCCGGAAACTGCGGGTCAATGACGTATTGGCCTGTGCGATACATCACTTCGGCACGGTTGATACCCAGCGCCTTGACCCGAATCTGAACTTCCGTGGACCGAGGCGCGGCGACTTCGATGTCGTCGAACCGCAGCACCTCGGGACCACCGGTTTGATGAAAGCGAACGACCTTCGACATGGCTAGACCTCAAATGCGTCGTGAACGATGACTCGCACTTTAGGCCGCTGAAAGGCTCGGATAAACGAATTCACAGGCAACTGACTGTTGCCTGGCGGAAAAACAATCTCCGGGGAGGGGCGCTCGCTACCCAGCGAGGCATGCCCCGTATCGGGCCGCGCCCGGTGTCAGGGGGCAAGCCAGGTCGGATTGATTCTGACCAGCTCGTCGGCGAGCCATTGGGAAAAAAGCCTCACGCGGGGCGAGACGTATTGCCGGCTGGGATAGAGCAGCGAGACAGGCCGGGGCGTGGGTCGATAGGGGGCCAGCACTTCCACCAACGATCCTTGCGCGAGTTCTTGCTCCACCAGGATTCCGGGCGCCTGAATCAGCCCAAAGCCCGCCACGCCGCAATGCACATAGGCATTCGCCGCGTTCACGCTGATGCTCGCGCTGCACGCCGCAGTTTGCTCCTGCGCGTCGACCAGAAAGCGCCAGGCCATCGGCCGGTTGTCGTGGCCGGACAGGAAGTTGACACCCTTGTGTGCCGCGAGGTCCGATACGGACTCTGGCGTCCCGTATTCCGCCAGATACTTTGGCGCGGCGCACATCACCATCACGGCGGCGCCGACGCGCCGGCCAACCAGGCTCGAGTCCGGCAACTCGCCGATTCTGAGAACGCAATCGACGCCTTCGGCGACCAGATCGACTGTGCGGTCCGTCACGCCGAGCACGAGCTCGAGACTGGGATACTGACGCGTGAAATCGTGCAGGCGGTTCACGAGCCGCTGTTGAGAAAGCGCGGCGGGCAGGTCCACTCGCAGCCGCCCGCGCATGGCCTCGCTCGTATGGCTGAACATCGTGGTCGCGTCGTCAATGCCCGCGAGAATTTCTTCAGCGCGGGCGTAGAACTGCTCGCCTTCCGGCGTGAGCTTGACGCTGCGCGTCGTACGCTGAAACAGCCTGACGCCAAGGGCAGCTTCCAGCTCCTGTACGGACCGGGTGACATGCGGACGCCCAACCTGGAGCACTTCGGCGGCGTTCGTGAAGCTGCCCAGCTTTGCCACCGTGCTGAAAACCTTCATTGCTTGCAGCAGTTCCATGCGATCCTTTGTTCCGTAGCGAGGCAACAATCCATTCGATGCTAGCCCATTCGAATCCGGTTCGCGAGCGAGCCGCCATGCCGCCAGCCATAAACCGCTAATATCGACGCGGAATTCACAGAACAAAGCCACCACCAGGCCAACAGCACGCAATGGATCGAATCGACGCCATGAAGGTTTTCGTCGCCACGCTCGACGAGGGAAGTCTCGCGGGCGCGGGCCGGCGCCTCGGCCGCTCGCCCGCGGCGGTGAGCCGGGCCATTGCGTTCCTCGAGGAGCACACGGGCACGCCGCTCCTGTACCGCACCACGCGCACGATCCGGCTGAGCGAGGCCGGCGAGCGCTATGCGCTCGCGTGCCGGCGCATTCTCGCCGACCTCGAGGAAGCCGACCTGCTCGCCGCCGACGAGCGCTCCGCGCCGCGCGGGCTGCTCGGCGTGACGGCGGCGGTGGCCGTGGGCGAAGAGGTGCTGCGCCCGATGATCGAGGAGTTCATCGACCGCCATCCCGAGGTGTCGATCCGCCTGCACCTGCTCGACCGTCCCGCGAGCCTCATCGACGAGGGTATCGACGTGGCGTTGCGCATTGCGCATCTGCAGGATTCGACGCTCGTCGCCATTCCGGTGGGCGAGGTGCGGCGCGTGGTGGTCGCCTCGCCCGACTATCTCGCCACGCATCCGGCCATCGAGGCGCCCGCCGATCTCGCGAGCCACACGATCATTTCGATGACGCATTTCGGGCTCGACTCGTGGAGCTTCCCGGCGGCGCGCCAGAGTGCGCTGCCCCAGGTCGTGCAGTTCACGCCGCGTTTCATCGTCAATACGATACGTGCGGCGCGGGCTTCGGCCGTGGCCGGGCATGGCGTCACGCGGCTCTTTTCCTATCACGTGGCCGAAGAGGTCGAGGCGGGCCGGCTCAGGATCGTCCTGCGCGACAGCGAGCATGCGCCACTGCCCGCGAATCTCGTCACGCCGCACGGGCGCCTTTCGGTACCCAAGGTGCGTAGCTTCGTCGATTTCGCCATCCCCCGGCTGCGCGGGTACTTCGAGCAGGCCCAGCGGATCACGGACGCCGATTGAGCGACATTCGCCCACTCGTTCGCGGCGCGGAAGAATGACTTCCGTATCGCGGCGATTCTCTCGCCAATCGATCTAACCTAGACTGGCTCCAATCTTCAGCGAATGCTTCATTGCTCGCTAGCCGGGAGTCGTCATGCACCAAGCCGTCTCGAATCCGTCCGCGCCCGCGGCCTACAACGTCTGGCGGGGCACGCTCGCCGGGGCCAGCGCGAGCCTGATCGGCATTGGCCTCGCGCGGTTCGCCTACACGCCGCTGTTGCCCGCGATCATCGGTGCGCACTGGTTCCCCGCTTCAACTGCCGCTTACCTCGCCGCCGCAAACCTGGGCGGCTATCTGGGCGGTGCGCTGCTCGCGGGAGCGATGGCGCGCGCCGCGAAGCCGGCCACCGTGCTGCGCGCAATGATGCTGCTCGCAACCCTCGCCTTCGTCGCCTGCGCGGTGCCCGTTTCGTTCCTCTGGTTCTTCGTCTGGCGCTTCGCCTCGGGCCTCTCGGGCGGTGCGCTGATGGTGCTCGCCGCGCCCACGATCCTCGCGCATGTGCCCGCCGCGCGGCGCGGCTTCGCGAGCGGCGGCATCTTCACGGGCATCGGGCTCGGTATCGCGGCTTCGGGGACGATCGTGCCGATCCTGCTGCGCCAGGGCCTCACGGCCACGTGGCTCGGGCTCGCCGTCGTCTCGCTGCTGCTCACGGCCGTGGCGTGGAACGGCTGGCCCGAACATGGCGCGAGTGCGCCCGCTCACACGACGCCGCGCTTCGAACATGCCAAGGCTTACCCGCGCTCGAAGCTGCGCGCGCTCTACGCCGAATATGGGCTGAACGCCGTGGGGCTCGTGCCGCACATGATTTTCCTCGTCGATTACGTGGCACGCGGGCTGGGCCGCGGCGTCGATGCGGGCGCGCAATTCTGGGTGCTGTATGGCATTGGCGCGATCGTCGGACCGCTGGCGGCGGGGCACCTTGCCGACCGCACGGGCTTCGGTCCGGCGCTGCGCGCCGCGTATCTCGTGCAGGCCGTCGCCGTCGCGATTCCGGCTCTCGGTCTCTTCGGCACGGAGGGGCTCATGGTCTCCGCCGTGCTGATGGGCGCGTTCACGCCCGGCATCGTGCCGCTGGTGCTCGGCCGCGTGAACGAGCTGCTCGCGCATCATCCGTCCGCCGTGAAAAACGCATGGACCCGCGCCACGACGAGCTTCGCCGTGATGCAGGCGGTGGCGGCTTACGGCTTGTCGTTCGTGTTCTCGTCGAGCGGCGGCAACTACCTCGTGCTGTTCGCGATCGGCGCTGCGGCGCTCGTGCTCGCGCTCTTCGTCGATCTCTTCTCCGCGGTGAGGGCAAAGTGAATACCACCGTTTCTTCTCCTGCCGCTGCGCTCCGGCAAACAGCGCAGCCGCCGCGCGGCTACTCGGAGCGCAATGCGCAGTACTGGCAGCGCAATCTCGTCGTCTGCGTGATCGGCTCGTTCACCACGCTCGTGAGCCTGAGCATGCTGCTGCCATTCCTGCCGCTCTACGTGCGGCAGCTCGGCGTCACTTCGCAGTCTGCCGTGATCCAGTGGTCGGGCGTCGCATTCGGCGCGACGTTCCTCGGCACGGCGCTGACCGCGCCCCTCTGGGGGCGCCTCGCCGACCGCTATGGCCGCAAGCCCATGCTCGTGCGCGCGGCCATCGGCATGGCCGTGGTGATGTCGTTGATCGGGGTGGCGCACAATGTGTACGAGCTCGTCGCGCTGCGTCTGATCGCCGGCCTCGTAGGTGGCTACGCGTCGGCTTCCACGGTGATGGTCGGCACCCAGGCGCCGCGCGAGCGCGCGGGCTGGGCGCTCGGCATTCTTTCCACGGGTGCGCTCGCGGGTAATCTCGTCGGGCCGCTGGTGGGCGGCGTGCTGCCTGGCTGGATCGGCATTCGCGGCACGTTTTTCGCGGGTGGCGCGATGATCGCCGTGGCGGCGCTCTTGACCATCTTCGTGGTGAAGGAAGAGTTTCATCCAGAAAACGACGCGAAATCCCACGCGCGCAACGCAGCGGGCAGTTCGGCTGGCAGCGTGCGCCGCCCCGACTATGCGGTCGTGGCAGCGCTGCTCGTGACCGCGATGATGGTGCTGCTCGCCAACATGTCGATCGAGCCCGTCATCACGGTTTATATCGGCAGCCTGGGCGTGGGCGCGGCGCATCTCGCGCGCGTGGCGGGCGTGGTCATGGCATGCTCGGCGCTTGGCAGCATGCTCACGGCGGCGCGCCTGGGCGCACTGGCCGACCGCTTCGGGAGCTGGCGCGTGATCGTCGCCTGCCTCGTGCTCACAGGGCTCGCGATGGTGCCGCAAGCGTTCGTCACGCACTGGTGGCAACTCGCCGCCCTGCGCGTGGTGATGGGTATGACGCTCGCGGGGCTCTTGCCTTCCATCGGCAAGCTCGCGCGGCAATCGGTAGACGAGAGCAAGACGGGTCGCCTGCTCGGCTATCTGCAATCGGCGCAATTCAGCGGCCAGGTGGTGGGCCCAGTGATCGGCGGTGTGATCGGCGTTCACTTCGGCCTGCACGCCGTGTTCTTCGTGACCGGCGCGCTGCTGGTCGCATGCGGCGGGCTCGCGCACTGGGCGCAGCGCCGCGCGCACGCTTGAAACTGGAACGGATCCGGAGGGAAGCAACATGAGCACTCAAGTGGACGAACGGGCGTTGCTGCGCTCGCTCGGCATTCAGAAGCCGATCATTCAAGCGCCCATGGCGGGCACCACCACGCCGGCGCTGGCCGCCGCCGTGTCGAACGCGGGCGCGCTCGGCTCGCTGGGCGTGGCCGCCATGACCGCGGAGAATGCGCGCAAGGCAATCCACCAGACACGCGAGCTGACGGCCAAGCCGTTCAACGTCAACGTGTTCTGCCATCGCCCGGCTACGCCCGACGCGGCCGTGGAGCGCGCGTGGCTCGACTGGCTCGCGCCGGTGTTCGAGCAATACGGCGCAAAGCCGCCGGCCTCGCTCTCGGAGATCTACACGAGCTTCGTCGTCGATCGGGCCATGCAGGCCATGCTGCTGGCAGAGAAGCCGGCGGTGGTGAGCTTCCATTTCGGCCTGCCGTCCGATGCGGTGATCGCAGAACTCAAGCACGCGGGCATCCGTTTGTTTGCGAGCGCAACGAATCTCGACGAAGCGGCCGCGGCGGTGGAAGCGGGCGTGGACGCGATCGTCGCGCAGGGTGTGGAGGCGGGCGGGCATCGCGGCGTGTTCGATCAGAACGCGCGCGACGATGGTCTCGGCACCTTCGCGCTCACGCGCCTGCTGGTGAGCGAGTTCGACGTGCCCGTGATCGCAGCGGGCGGGATCATGGACGGGGCGGGCATTGCCGCCGCGCTCGCGCTGGGCGCGCAGGCGGCGCAACTGGGCACGGCCTTCGTGGCCTGCCCGGAGAGTGCCGCCGACGAGGGCTATCGCGCCGCCTTGCTCGGCGACGCCGCGCGTCACACCACGTTCACCTCGGCGATCTCGGGGCGCCTTGCGCGCAGCATCGTCAACCGTTTCACCGCGCTTGGCGAGGACCCGAAGGCGCCGCGCATTCCGTCCTATCCGATCACGTACGACGCGGGCAAATCCCTGATCGCGGCTGCGAAAGCCAAGGGCGAATTCGGCTACGGCGCGCAATGGGCGGGCCAGGCCGCGCCGCTCGCGCGCGCGTTGCCGGCGGCGGAGCTGGTGGCGCAACTGGAGCGCGAGACGCGCGAGAGCATCGCGCGGTTGCAGTCGGTGTGGGGTTGAGCGGGACTCACCTGCCGCAAGCGGAAACGGGAACATCGGCACGCGCGAAGGATGCGCGTGCCGATGTGTCGTTACGAAGCGGTAAAGCGGTTTTCAGGCAGGCAAAATCTGCGCGATCACCACGAGTTCGACGGGCAAGTCGAGTGGCAGTCGCGGATGCGAGAACGCGGAGCGCGCATGTCCGGCCTTCTCGCCGAGCGCGGCCGCGAAGAGATCCGACGCGGCGTCGAGCACGGCTGGCTGATCGAGAAAGCCTTCGGCGCTGCTCACGTGACCTTCCATGCGTACGATGTGATGCAGACGCTCGAAGCCGCCCAGGTGCCGCCTGATCTGCGCGAGTACGTTCAAGGCGGTGAGCTGCGCGGCCTCGCGGCCTTGCTCGAGCGTCAACTCCGCGCCCACGCGCCCGGTCCATCGCAGCTTGCCCTCGGCGAGCGGTCCCTGGCCGGAGATGAAGAGCAGATTGCCCGCCTCGGAAGCGGCGCGGTAGTTGCCGAGCGGTTGCGGTGCGACGGGCAGGGCGAGACCGAGATCGGCAAGTTTTTGTTCGACGGACACGCTGTTCTCCTCGAGTGGTGGTGAGCATTCGCCTCATGTTGGAGCCTTCAGAATAGAGCCAAAACAACAGGCGCGAACAGGAACAATCAGGAGAAGCGGGCATGCAACGCAAATTCGACGATCTGCTGCTGGGCAGCATTGAACTGTTCTGCCAGGCGGCTGAGCTAGGCAGTTTCACGCTGGCAGCCAACGCGGCGAGCGTCACGCCCGCCGCGGTGAGCCGTTCGGTCGCGCGGCTCGAAGAGCGGCTCGGCGTGCGCCTTTTCGTGCGAACGACGCGCCAGATCCGCCTGACCGATGCGGGGCGGCGCTACTTCGAGCAGTGCCGCCAGGCGCTGTCGCAACTCGTGGACGCCGAGCGCGAAGTCACTGGCGAGCAGACCACGCCGGCGGGCGTGCTGCGCATCAGCATGCCCACGCCCTATGGGCACTATCGCGTGCTGCCGCTGCTGCCCGCGTTTCGCGAGCGCTATCCAGAGGTTCAGGTCGACACGCACCTGAGCAACCGCAACATCGACTTCGCGGACGAAGGCTTCGATCTGGCGATTCGCGGGCGTGCGCCGGCCGATTCCAATCTGGTCGCACGCAAGCTGGAGGACGCGGAGATGGTGGTAGTGGCAACGCCCGCGTACCTGAAGCGCGCGGGTACGCCGAAGACCGTGGCCGACCTGCAGTCGCACGAGTGCATACAGTTCGAACTGCCAAGTAGTGGCCGCCATCTCGCCTGGACGTTCGACGGCAACGCCAATGAAGACGGCGACGTGATCACGAACGGAAGTTACGGAACCTCGGGCGACGCGCTTGCAGGTGTCACGCTCGCACGCGCGGGAGCGGGGCTCTTTCAGACCTATCGCTTCGTGGTGGCCGACGACCTGCGCGAAGGCCGGCTCGTCGAGGTGCTGCGCGATGAGGGCGGGCGTACCCGGCCGTTCATCCTGCTGTATCCGCACGCGCGCTATTTGACGTCGCGCGTGCGGGCCTTCGTGGATTTTCTGGTGGAGCAACTGGCGGCGCCTGCGTCCGCGCCGCGCGCCAAGCGCGCGCAATGAGGCGCCGGGTTCGACCGGTTAATCCCGTGACAGATCAGTGCTTGTGCACCACCTTTTCCAGGTCGTCCGCGGGACAGACCGCGTGCTCGCCGGTCTTCTCGCTTTCGACCTCGTAAGACGGGTCGTCCTTCGACGCGGCGACAGACTGACCGTCGAGTTCCGTATCCCTGATGATCCTGCGCACGACCGTGCCTGTCGTGACGCCCTGCGGGGTGTTCCACGTGACGCGATCGCCGGTTTTGAGTCGATGGGACATGATTGTGCGCTCCGGTGGTTGAGTCCCCCTTATCGCCGCATTCTGCGTTCCTGAGGCGATAAGGCGTTCCGGCCTGCGTGCCAGGGAATAGCCTCGCCGCTGGTTCGTTTATGCAAAACGCGGGGCGCGCGAAGCATGGTGGGTTCACTGGCCGCGCGAGTTGTCCTGGCGTTCCGGATCGTCCCCGCGAGAAGGAGGTGTCAGATGAAAGCTTCTCGCTCGTTGTCTGCATGTCGTTCATACATCGGCAGGAGCCGGGCCGCGGTCGTGCCGCGACTGAGTTCCCTCGCGTGGTGCGCCGGGCTCTTCGCGCTCTCGCTGGCAACGGTCCGCGCCGACGCCCAGCAAGCGATCCTGCCGCCGGCGTTCGCGACGTCGTCGACCGTGCCAACGAATGGCGATGTCAATCCTTACGGCATTGCGTTCGTACCCGTCGGCGTGCCTTCGTGGAGCACGCTTAAACCCGGCGACGTGGTGGTGTCCAATTTCAACGCGAAATCGAATCTGCAAGGCACCGGCACGACGATCGTGAAGCTCGTTCCCAACAGCCAGCCGGTGACGTTCTTCCAGGGCAACAAGCTCGGCCTCACGACGGCGCTCGCCGTGCTCAGAAGCGGCTTCGTGCTGGTGGGGAACGTGCCGACCGCCGACGGTAAGAACGTCATCGCGCCGGGCTCGCTGCTCGTGCTCAATCCGCAGGGCCGGGTCGTCAAGGAACTGAAAGATGCGCGCCTGCTCGACGGCCCCTGGGACCTCACCGTGATCGACGGCGGGCAATTCGTGAAGGTCTTCGTCTCGGACGTGCTGAACGGCACCGTCGCGAGAATCGACCTCGCGATCGGCGAGAACGGCGTGACCGAGTTGCCGACCTCGACGATCGTCGCTTCGGGCTACATGCACCGCACCGATCCGGCGGCACTGGTCGTCGGCCCGACGGGGCTCGCGTACGACGGCCTACGCGACGTGCTCTACGTCGCTTCGACCGGCGACAACGCGGTGTTCGCCATTTACGGCGCGGCGTTTGCGCACCAAAGCGGCGGCGTCGGGCGGTTGATCTATCAGGACAACACGCATCTGCACGGACCGCTTGCCCTTGCGCTCGCCCCCAATGGGCATCTCGTCACGGCCAACGGCGACGCCGTGAATGCCGATCCGAATCAGCCCAGCGAAATCGTCGAATTCACCGTAGATGGGCAATTCGTCGCGCAAATGTCGGTCGATCCCGCAGCAGGGTCCGCGTTCGGGCTCGCGTTCGGCATGGACAGCCAGCACCACTCGCAGTTCGCCGCCGTAGACGACAACACCAATTCGGCGACGGTGTGGACGTTGCGCACGGGTGACTGAACAATAACCACGCAGCGCGATTACCCACGGCCCGCTCCGAGGCGGCGGAGCGAGGCCGGTAATGTCTATTGTTTAGCTAGTCGAATTAAATTCACGACTGCGCCGTGTGCAACGTGCGCTTTTAGGGCGGAACGCAAGCCAAGGCGCACAACAAGCTTCTGGTCATGGTCGCCATTGGGAACAGCCTCGCGGCTCGTGACATCTATTGCCTCGAAGGCGGGTGAAACGCCCGCCGCTCATCGAGGAGAGTCATATGAACCCCACCCGAATGCTGTCAGGCGCGGCGCTCGTGCTTTTGAGCCTGTTCGCGGGCGCGCTGTTGAGCACCCCCGCGCTCGCCCAGGGCTCGGGCCCGACCGATCCGCAGATCGCGGCCATCGTCGTGACCGCGAACCAGGCCGATATCGACGCCGGCAAGCTGGCCGTATCGAAAACGCAGACGAAAGACGTGAAGGCCTTCGCGCAGCGCATGGTCGCGGACCATACCGCTGTGAATCAGTCGGCCGTCAAACTCGTGCACAAGCTGGGCGTCACCCCCGAAGCGAATCCGACCAGCGAGAGCCTGAAGCAGGGTGGCGAGACCAACATGGCGAATCTCAAGACGCTCTACGGCGCACAGTTCGATCGCGCGTATATCGACCATGAAGTGACGTATCACGAGCAGGTCATCGACGCGCTCGACAAGACCCTCATTCCCAGCGCGCAAAACGCGGAGTTGAAGGCCTTGCTCGTGAAAGTCAGGCCGGCGTTCGTCGCGCACCTCGATCACGCGAAGCGCGTGCAGGCCTCACTCGCGAATTCGCAATGAGTCGCTTGCGCCGTATTGCGCTGAGCGCGTGTGCAAGCATGTGTGTGGGCAGCGCCGGGCCGGTGGCGGCGGCCAGCTACGTCGTGACCATCGAGCAGATGCGCTTCGAACCGCCGAGCGTGACGGTACACGCCGGCGACAGCGTCGTGTGGGTCAACAAGGACCTCGTGGCCCACACGGTCACTGCCGACGCCACGGCCAAAGCCAAAGCGTTCGACTCCGGCAGCATCGCGCCGGGCGCATCATGGCGATATGTCGTGAACCAACCCGGCCGCCATGCATATACGTGCCAGTTTCATCCTGTGATGCATGGCACGCTGAACGTGGAGCCAGGACCATGACAGACCGGGAGGCCGCAATGGCAGAAGCACATACCAGCGAATTGACGAGTGACGATGCGCAGATTGTGCGCCGCATCGTGGCGGGCGATCTTGCGGCTTTCGAGCTCTTGATGCGCCGCCACAACCGGCGCCTCTACCGGCTTGCGCGCGCCGCGCTGCGCAACGACGCGGAGGCGGAAGACGCCTTGCAGGAGGCGTATCTGAAGGCCTTCAAGGCGCTCGCGCAATTCCGCGGTGATGCCGCGCTCGCCACCTGGCTCTCGCACCTCGTGCTCAACGAGTGCCTTGCCCGGATGCGCCGCGAGGCGCGCCGCCAGAACGTGATGCCTATATCGCCCGATTGCCTGGACGAAGAGCGGATGGTTTTCGATATGGACCCGATGCACGCCCACGACGACAACGCTCCTGAACAGCAGGTCTCGCGCGCCGAGATCCGCGCGCTGCTCGAACGCAAGCTCGACACCTTGCCCGTGGGTTTTCGCACGGTGTTCGTGCTGAGGACGGTCGAGGAAATGAGCATCGAGGAAACGGCGCAGGTGCTGGGCATTCCCGAAGCCACGGTGCGCAGCCGACATTTCCGCGCCAGAAACCTGCTGCGCGAAGCGCTGGCCGAGGAGGTCGACCGGCTGGGTCCCGAGTTGTTCGAATTCGGCGGCGGATGTTGCGATCGCATCGTCGCCGCGGTGCTCGCCAGGCTGCGGCGGACGTAGCGCGGCGAATGCTTCGCCGCCGCCCGCCCATTCGTTCGTTGCCGAACAAACGCGCGCAGATCGCGCGTATATCGCGCGCGTTGAGCCGCCGGGCCGAAACCGGATGCGGCATACTGGAAAGCGCGCCACGCGTCTGCTCCACGCGTCGATTCCACAGAGAGCCGCGATGATCTTTCGCCAGCTTTTCGACCCCGTATCGTCCACCTATACCTACTTGCTCGGCGACCCCGAAAGCGGCGAGGCGCTGCTGATCGACCCTGTCTACGAACAGGTGCCGCGCGATCTCGCGTTGGTGCAGGAACTGGGCCTGCGCCTGCAGGCGACGCTCGACACCCACGTGCACGCCGACCACGTAACGGGCGCGTGGCGCTTGCGCGAGCGCAGCGGCAGCCAGATCGCGCTCGCCGAGGCGGTGGGCGCCGAGGGTGTGAACCGCGCGCTGCGTCACGGGGATCGCATCGCGTTCGGCAAGCGGTATCTGGAAGTGCGCGCCACACCTGGCCACACCAGCGGCTGCCTGACCTATGTGCTCGACGACGCGAGCATGGCCTTCACCGGCGACAGCCTGTTGATACGCGGCTGCGGCCGCACCGATTTTCAGGGCGGGAGCGCGGAGCAGCTTTTCACGTCCGTGCGCGAACAGATCCTCACGCTGCCCGGCGACTGCCTGCTCTACCCGGCGCACGACTATCGCGGCATCACGGTCACGAGCGTGGCGGAGGAGCGGCGTTTCAATCCGCGCCTGGGCGGCGATGTGGATCTCGGCGACTTTGCGGGCTACATGCACAACCTGAATCTGCCGCACCCCAAGCAGATGGCCGTGGCGGTGCCCGCCAACATGCGTTGCGGCAAGCCCGAAGCCGAGGCGCCGATCCAGGAAACGCCCGACTGGGCGCCGCTCACGCTGCGCTTTAGCGGCGTGTGGGAAATCGAGCCGATGGCGCTGCTCGAGCATGCGGCTGCGATGCAGATCGTCGATGTGCGCGAGGCGCCCGAGTTCATCGACCAGCTCGGCCATTTGCAGGATGCGAAGCTCGTGCCGCTCTCGCAGCTGATGGCCCGCATCGACGAGCTCGATCGCGAGCGGCCCGTCGTGGCGGTGTGCCGCTCCGGCGTGCGCTCGGCGCAGGCAAGCGTATTGCTGACCAAGGCAGGCTTCGGCAAGGTGGCCAATCTCGCGGGCGGCATGTTGCGCTGGAAGGCCGAGGGATTGCCCGTCGCGCCGTGCAGCCCTTGATGACGCCCTCGAGGCGAGGAGACGAACATGACAGCCCACGACTTCGCCGAGTTTTCCTGGGACGAACAGGAAGACGTCAAGGCTGTGCTTGCCAGCCGGGGGCTCGACCTGCGCGAGTTCCGGATCTCGGACAACGACAACGTCCCCGCCGGTGGACGGAGGGCGACGATTCGGCAGGTATCCGTCACGCGTATCACCAACGGTAAGCAGGCGATCTACGACACCGACCATTTCGCCCCGTGGATCACGGATTTCGACGAAGCGCTGAAGGCCGGCGAGTTTGACGACTGAGCGTGGTTGCTCTGCCGGGAGCGCACGTTCCATCCTCCGCGCATGGCTGGCGTACACTCGTGCCCTTGGGAAAGGAACCGGGAACGAGGCGAGTCATGACGAACGCGACGGTGACTGAGGGCCGGAACGATCACTGGCTCGTCGCGCGGCGCGATGCGCAGACGGGCATCGAGAGTTTGCGTGCGCATTTCAGCGGTCACGCCTACGACCCCCACGATCACGACGACATGCTGATCGGCTATACGGAGCAGGGCGTGCAGCGCTTCCAGTGTCACCGGTCGCTGCATACGAGCGTGCCGGGGCGGGCGATCCTGATCGAGCCGGGGGCATTGCACGATGGCCACGCGCCCGAGCCGGGCGGCTTCACCTATGCGATGTTGTACCTGCCCCAACCGTGGGTCGAGCGTGCGGCGCGCAGGCTGAATATTGCGGGACTCGCCGGCGTGGAGGCCGCATTCGGTCGGACGCTCGTCGACGACCCGCGCCTGACCGATGCGATCCGCCGCGCCTTTCTTGCGCTATACGGCGAGGAAGGCCGGCTCGCGCGCGACGAGGCGCTCGACCGCTTGCTGGAGCACCTTGGCGGCCATCTGCTCGATTCGACCGCAGCGGCGCCCCCAGCGCCGCCCGCGCTCGCCCGCGTGCGCGATCTGCTGCACGAACATATGAGCGCGAACATCGGGCTCGACGAACTCGTCGATAGCGCGGGCATCGACCGGTTTCGTCTGACGCGCCTGTTCCAGCGCGAGTTCGGCACGTCGCCCCATGCGTACCTGGTGCGCTTGCGCCTGCGCGCCGCGCGCAGGCTGCTGGCGGCCGGGCGCACGCCGGCCCAGGTCGCCGCGGAAGTGGGTTTTGCCGACCAGAGCCATCTCGGCCGATGGTTTCGCCGCGCATATCGCATGACACCGGCCACTTACCGGCGCATGTGCGCGCGCATCTGATTGCGCATCTGAGTGCGCGCGGCAATCGCGCACGAGCGCTCGCGTCACGCTCTGTACAACCAGCTCGCCAGTTGCGTGCCGACGAACGCGCAAGCGCCGCCGGAAAACGCTGCCATGCCTAACGATGGATAGTGAGCCGTGAACGGATACACGCAGATCGACGCGAAAAACGTGAAGAGCCCGGTGAACATGCCTCGTTTGAACTTGACGGTGGCTTCTCGCACGGCGGCTCCTCGCGGAAAAGGTCTGGGCTATCGGCCCAACGCGGCCTGAGCCCGTTGCAGCCACTCGCTATTGTGCTCGCGGGCGTGGCGCGGCCAGTGCTTCGCGTCGTGCACGATATCGGCGTAAAGCTCGCGCGAGCGCTGGCGGTCGGCGTCGCCGGGTTGCCTCGCCAGCCAGTCGGCGAAGAGGCAACGCGGGGCGGCGTCGCTCGCGCACGAGAGCGCGGTTTCGAATGCGGCGCGCGTGCCCGCTGCGCCGTTCGCGGCGAGCGCGCGTGCATACAGCAGGGATGGCTCCGGCTGCTGGCGGGCGACAGGCTGGACGGCGAACAGCTTTTCCAGCGTCTCCTGGGTGGCCGCGGCATTGCCGTTGGCAAACTGCGCGCGCGCGAGGCCCTCGAGCAAGGCCGGATCGGATGCGAACGGTCCGGTGGCCGCCGCCTGATAATGCTCCAGCGCTTCGGCGGCGTTGCCCGCGTCGAGCAGCGCCGCGCCGAGGCGCATACGGTGCGCGACGGTCGGTGCGCGGTCGAAGTCCGTGCGTGCTTCGCGCACCGCGCGGTTGGGATCGACCAGTTGCGAGATCGCGCGGCCAGTCGCCCTTGCCCCGCGCGACTGGCGCAGGCTCGGCAAATAAATGACAAAGAAATAGACGAGGCTGCCAAGACCTGGGAAAAGAAACAGGATCAGCAACCAGTACATGTTCTGCTGGTTGCGAATGGCATGCACTGCAAAGAGCAGGGCGATGATGACGTAAAGGCTGATTCCGAAAATGCGCATTGACGAGAGGGCCCGTTGTGGTGCGTGGTTGTGTGCGGTCGTGTCTCAAGCGGCGTCATTGCAGTTTGCGCCGCAGCGACGCCGGCTTTTCAATGATACCTGCCGGTATGGTTCCGCCGCATTGGAGCAACCGCCGGATTGTCGTGAATTCTAGCCGTATCGTCCGATGAGCATGCGTTTGCTTGTTGCCGACCGGCGCAGGAAGCGACGAATGTTAGGATACCGATGCGTATCGCGACGCACAGGTTGGCGCTGCGGATTACGACGAACGTGTCGGGTTCGAAATCCGTCTGCCGCCAGGACGCCGGGCGCGTTCCCGGCGGGCCGCGAGCACGGCCGCAATCAGCGTCAGCGCGAAGAGTGCCAGCGCCACCGCGCCAGCAATGCCGCCAGCCTTGCGCAGCCAGAACAGTTCGGCGAGTCCGCCCGTCACGCGCATGACGAGGCCCGCGTGGAGCACGGCGAGGGGCGCGTAGAACAACGGATGGTATTTCACGGGCAGCCGCGTGAGTGCGGGCACGATGACCGGCGCATGGCCAAACACCATGGAAAACACGAAGCCGAGCGTGAGCGCGTGGAGGGCGGCGTCATGCCACGGATGCCCCGGCATCAGCGCACCGGCGAGGCCGAGCACGCCGCTCAGCGCGAGCCAGCCATAGCCGCCGAGCAGACAAACCGCGATAAAGCGCGTGAGCGCGCGCTGGCGCACCGTGCGGCGCGCAATGTCATAGTTGGCCAACCACACGGCGAGCAGCACGACTGCCGCCGCGAACAGGCGTGTTCCTTCTTCGGGTCGCCATAGCGCCCAGAGCACGCCAGCGATCATCGCGACGACCGGCACGAAAAACAGGTATCGGGCGCTGCGCGGCAGGCGCAGCATGCGGGTGAGTTCGAGCCGCTCGGCGGCGATCGTCAAAACCAGAAACGCGAGCCAGCACAGCACGGAAGACGACACGTCGCCCGTCAACGCCCAGACCAGATTGCCGGACCACCAGCCAAGTACCGCGAGCGCGAGCACGCCCAGGTGGAGTGCCGGTTGCTTGCGCAACACCTGCAGGCTCGCCACGAGAGAAACGCTCGCCGCGGCGATGAGCAGCCATTGCGCGGCGACGGGCGGAGCACCTGCCATCAGCACGACGCCCGCTGCGATCGCGCCGGCCGGTGCCAGCAGATACACCGCTCGCTGCAGGGCGACCGCGCGTTCGAGGCTGACGAGCGCGCCGAAAAAGACCGGCAGCATCAGCACGCCGTGCCACGCGACACTCGTCATCGCGCGAGCGGGTACCTGAACGCCGAGGCGCGCCAGTCCTGCCATCACCGCGCAAACGAGGACGAGAACGATCGTCAGCGCGGCGGCGAGCTTTCCGAGGTGGCGCAGTAGTGGGGCAACGTTCATGATGTGCGTTCGCATGCCGCGAGGCCGAATACAGTGCGTGCGCACTCAGTCGGGCTCCCAACCCAGAACGGCGCGCGCCGCCTCGCTCATCATGGTGGGCTCCCACGCGGGTTCCCACACGAGCGCGACTTCGACAGGCACACCCTCGGGCACCGATTCCTCGGCCACGGCCTGCACCTCGTCCATGATGAGCTGCCCCATCGGACACGCAGGCGAGGTCATGGTGATCTCGATCTTCAGACCTGCATCGCCGGATTCAATGCCATAGACGAGGCCGAGGTCGACGATGTTCACCCCCACTTCGGGATCGATCACGCAGCGCAGCGCATCGCGGATCTGGCGTTCTTCGTTCGTGTCGTCGAGTTTGAGGCGGGGTGTGTTCATGGAGGACTCGTGATGAACGATAGGACAACCAACAATATGCAAATCGTGCTGCAGACGAACGGCGTCGGCTTGCCGCGATTAAAACATCCACCTTCGGTGAACGTTTTAATCATGATAGTGCTCCAGCGCATTCTGGCGCTGTGCTAATTGGCCGCAGCATGTGCCTAAAAAATAAACAGGGACCGAAGGCCGCGGGCGGTGCAATGCCCCCCGCGCAACCGCAGCCACGGTGCCAGCATCTGCCAATTTGCACGCGCAGACCCAGCACAGGCAGAATACGACTTCCGGCCGATATAAATGGGGCGGGATTCGCGGGCTGGCGCAGCGCGCGTGCGCACGCGAAACAATCAAAAAGCAAAGTTAGGGGAAAGTGACATGATCGGACGGTTTCTCGTGGTGGTATCGATGATCGGCGCACTGGCCGCTTTGGCGGGCTGCAATACGGTCGCTGGATTCGGTCAAGACATCACAGACTCTGCACGAGCCGTCCAGCGCGTTCTGTGACCTTCGCGCCGGGTGGCGTAATGGCCACTCGGTCGAAGGTTACGGATGCGGTGGGCAGGCTCCTGCAGAGTGAGCGATGAACGTCGATACGGTCCGTGGTTTCATAGACAAAAGTCGTCGTGTTCCCCATCCGGACATCGTTCAGGATGAAGTCGAGCGTTGTTTGCTTATAGAAACCTTCTGCTTTTGAAGCAGCAACTGCATGCGTGGTTGCTGCTCTCGCTTAACCGGCAGTTCGGTGTGTATGCGGAATCTGCAGCATTGCGATTTCGGTTGGCGTGAGGGAATCGAACCGTATCTACGGCAAGTGGGCCGATGTGCTCGCACGACTCGACGACGATTCCGAATTGTCGCGCTATCGATATGTCCTGATCGGATCGGACAATGGGCTCAAGGAAGCCAACGATCTCACTGCAATGCCATTCAGGAATTTGAAGCTCGACTCGCTGGTCGGCAAGCTGAAAATTCGCGAATGCTATGCGCTCATCGGGCAGAGCAAGCTGTTCGTGGGCGCAGACGGCGGACTGCTGCATAACGCGCACGCGGCAGGCGTGCCGACCGTTGCGTTGTTCAGCGATGACATCGAACCGAGAACCCGTTACGTGGAGAACGACTTCTTCCGGTGTTCCCCGGTAGACCTGCGCGAGCCCCGGCTGGCAAACTTCCCAGGCAGAGCCCCTTAAACAGGGTCTCGCTGCTTTGTGCACAATCAATCAGGAATCCTTTTTAAAAGAACATTGGCGAGCTTGTCGATTCTGAATAAAAGCCATTGTTATTCAGAAAAATTAAAAGCATAAATAATGCCGCCGCTCATGGAAATCCCGTATACATCGGCGTGACCCGCGAAAGCTTCGGGAAGGGTTTGAATCACTAGAATCCCCGAAACGACCGAGGCGGCGAGCATCGCGCCGCCGGCCCATTCTGATGGAGACAATCAATGCAACCCAGTTTTGGCGCGCTGCGTCAAGTCGCACTCGCCGGTGGCCTGCTGTTTGCCATGGCGGTTCACGGCGCACAGGCCGCCGACGATGCCGGCGACAAGATCACCATCATGGTCGGCGGCATTACGAAGCTCATTTACCTGCCCGCGCGTCTCACGGAACAACTGGGTTATTTCAGGGACGAAGGGCTCAATGTGGAGCTGCTCTCGCAGCCCGCGGGCGTGGATGCCGAGAACGAACTGCTTGCGGGCGCGGTGCAGGCCGTCGTGGGCTTCTACGATCACACCATCGACTTGCAGACCAAGGGTAAGGACGTCAAGGCGATCGTCGTGTTCGGTCAGGTGCCGGGCGAAGTGGAAATGGTGTCGTCCAAAGCGGCCGGCACGATCAAGTCGATGGCCGATGTCAAAGGCAAAACGCTGGGCGTGACGGGGCTTGGGTCCTCGACCAGCTTTCTCACGCAGTATCTAGCGAGCCAGCATGGCATTGCCTCCAGCGCCTACACCATGTTGCCGGTGGGCGCGGATGCGAGCTTCATCGCGGCCGTCAAGCAGGGGCGCATCGACGCGGGCATGACGACCGAGCCGACCGTCTCGGCACTGCAGAAGTCCGGCGACGCGAAGGTGCTCGTGGACATGCGCACGGTGGAAGGGACGCGCGCCGCGCTCGGCGGCACGTATCCCGCCGCGAGCCTTTACGTGCAGGACGCGTGGGCCGAGTCGCACAAGGCTCAGGCGGTGAAGCTCGCGCACGCGTTCGTGCGCACCATGCAGTTCATTCACACGCATAGCGCCGAGGAAATCGCCGCGCAAATGCCCGCCGATTATCAAAAGGACAAGGCGCTCTATGTGAGCGCACTCAAGGCCTCGCTGCCGATGTACACCGCCGACGGCAAAATGCCCGCCGACGGCCCGGCCACCGTGCTCAAGGTGCTCTCGAGTTTTAATCCTTCGGTCAAGGGCAAGCACGTGGATCTGTCCGGAACGTATACGAACGAATACGTCAGCGCTAAATGAGGCACGCCCCGAGCCGCCGTCCCGCACGCTCTGCCGGGCGGCGTCGTATCTGAGCGAGCATGACACATGGTGCATAGTCTGCGTGCGCGAATACTGTTGTGGCTGCTGGTGCCGCTCGCCATGTTTGTCGTGGTGACGAGCTACGAGTCGCATGTCGCCGCACAGCAGACAGCGGATCTCGTGCAGGACCACTCGCTGCTGGATTCGGCGCGCACGATCATCGAAGATGTCGACTGGGACAACGGCTCGCTCACCGCGACGATTCCGCCAGCGGCGCTGGAGCTGTTCGAGTCGCCCTGGCAGGATCACGTCTTCTACAAGGTGCTCGCCGGCGACGGCCGCTTGCTGGGTGGCGCGCCGGATCTTCCGCTGCCGCGCGCGAACACAGCGGAAGTGCCTGTGTTCTACGACACCACCTATGCGGGTTTGCCGATTCGCGCCGTGGCCTACGAGCGCATGCTCTACGACTCGGGCCGCGCCGAACGCGTCATGGTGATCGTCGGCAAGACGATCGCGTCGCGCGAGGCGATGGTCAACGCGTTGTGGAGGCCGCAGCTCGCACGCCAGTGGTTCATGCTGGCGCTCGTCGCGCTGCTCGTGCCGCTCGGGCTCACGCTCGAACTGCGCCCGCTCATGAAGCTCAAGGACGATGTCGCGGGCCGCGAGGTCGTGCAACTGGAGCCGATCCGGCCGGACCATCTGCCCTCGGAGCTAAGGCCGATCGTCGAGGCGATCAACCAGTGCATCGCGCGGCTCAAGGTGCACGCCGCCATGCAGCGTCAGTTCATCGCCGACGCGGCGCACCAACTGCGCACGCCGCTCACGCTGCTCACCACGCAAACGCAATTCGCGAGCCAGTGCGACGCGCGCGATCCCGCGCTCTTCGAAGCACTCAAAGGCGCGCGCCGCACCAGCCAGAAAATGGCCGAGTTGACGAATCAACTGTTGTTGCTCGCGCAGGCGGAATCGATGGCGCAGTCCTCGCGCAGCCAGACGCGCGTGGATCTCACTGAGGTCGTCTCGTCGGTGCTCGAAGAGATGGTCCAGGCCGCGGAGCGCCGCGGCATCGATCTCGGCGCGGAACTCGCCGACGACGTGCACGTGGCGGGCAACACGGGCCTGCTGGCTTCGCTCGTCTCCAACCTGATCGACAACGCCATTCGCTATACACAAAAGGGCGGCCGCGTGACGGCCGTGTGCCGCTGCGAAGGGGAGCAGGTCATGCTGCAGGTGGTGGACAACGGCCCCGGCATTCCCGCCGAGGCGCGTGCGCACGTGTTCGAGCGCTTCTATCGCGTGGCGGCGGACACCGAGGGCACGGGCCTCGGGCTTGCCATCGTGCACCAGGTCGCGCGCTCGCACGGCGGCTCGGTGAGCGTTGCCGCGGGGGCTGAGCGCGTGGGTCTTGTCGCGACGGTGCGTTTGCCGGTCTGGTCCGGTTGAGATGGCTGAAAGGAGGTGAGGAGGGACCATGAAGCTCCTGCTCGTAGAAGACAATGCCGAACTCGCGCACTGGATCGTCAACCTGTTGCGCGCCGAGAATTTCACGGTGGACTGCGTGGCCGATGGAGAAGCCGCGGACTCCGTGCTGCTCACGCAGAGCTACGATCTCGTGCTCCTCGACATGCGCCTGCCGCGCCTGAGCGGCAAGGACGTGCTCAACCGTTTGCGACGCAGGCGCAACAACGTGCCCGTGCTCATGCTGACCGCGCATGGCTCGATCGACGACAAGGTGGCGTGTTTCGGCGCCGGCGCCGACGACTACGTCGTCAAGCCGTTCGACAGCCGCGAACTGGTTGCGCGCATCAAGGCGCTGATACGGCGGCAGACGGGCGAGAAGTCGGGCTGGCTGACCTGTGGCGACCTGCAGTACGTTTCCGATACGCGCGAGTTTCGCCACAAGGACGCGCCGCTCAGCCTGCGCAGGCGCGAGCATTCCATACTCGAAGCCCTCATGCTGCGCCAGGGCAAGGCCGTGCCCAAGCATGTGCTGCTGGAGCGCATCTGCAGCCTGAGCGACGAGCCGAGTGTGGATGCGATCGATATCTACATCCACCGGCTGCGCAAGCACCTTGCGGAGTCGAGCGTGCAAATCACCACGCTGCGCGGCTTGGGCTATATCCTTCGCGTGAAGGAGCCGGTGCCTGCCTGAGCAGGCCCGAATGTTTAGCGGTATTAGTGGATGTACTTAGGAATACCAACAGTTCGTGAAAGAATAGCGAAGGATTCACCTCTCTACTATTCGTCTCATCCGTTGCATCACATCGCTGCCTCAAGTGGCGCGTGAAGACAACGGGTCCATGAAAACTTCAAACGAAGCAACCCCTTGGAGACGATCTTGAAGAGAATGAAATTCGCGGCCGCCGCAGTCGGCACGACCCTCGGCGCCCTGGCGGCAAGCGGCGCGCACGCGCAATCGAGCGTGCAGCTCTATGGCCTCCTCGACCTGAGCGTCCCCACGTATCAATCGCACGCCGACGCCAACGGCAATCACGTGATCGGCATGGGCATTGCCGGCGAACCGTGGTTCAGCGGCAGCCGCTGGGGCTTGAAGGGCGCGGAAGACATCGGTGGCGGCACGAAGGTGATCTTCCGGCTCGAAAGCGAATACCGCGTGAGCGACGGCCAGATGGAAGACCCGGGCCAGATCTTCGACCGCGACGCCTGGGTGGGCGTGGAAGACGACCGCTTCGGCAAGATCACGGCGGGCTTCCAGAACACGATTGCGCGCGACGCCGCGGCCATTTACGGCGACCCGTACGGCAACGCGAAGCTCACGACGGAAGAGGGCGGCTGGACCAACGCGAACAACTTCAAGCAGATGATTTTCTACGCGGCGAGCGCAACGGGCACCCGTTACGAAAACGGCCTCGCGTGGAAGAAAGTGTTCGACAACGGGATCTACGCTGCTGCGGGCTACGCGTTCGGCAATTCCACGAGCTTCGGCAACAACGCGAACTATCAGTTCGCACTGGGCTACAACGCCCCGACGTGGACGGCTTCGACCTTCTATAACCACGTGAACCGCGACGGCAACACGAACCAGGCGTTCTCGGTGGGCGGCAACTATACGATCGGCATCCTGCGCGCCAATGCGGGCTATTTCCGCTACTGGGGCAATCAAGGGGCGCTCGGCCAGCGTCAGGACAATGCGTGGACCGTATCGTTCAAGCTCGTGCCGAAGGGCGCGCTCGACTACGAACTCGGCTATCAGCAAATGCGCACGCACAACGCCGCGTATAACGCCGATGGCGACATTCCGAACGCCAACATCGGCGCATTCGATCCGACGAGCGGGCTGCACAACGGCTTCAAGGAAACGCTCTACGGTTCGATCTTCTACCACCTCTCGAAGCGCACCGAAGTGTATCTGGCGGGCGACTACATGAAGCTGCACGGCGGCTACACGGTCGGCACGACCTTCGGCGCGACCAACCAGGTCGAAGTGACGACGGGCGTGCGCACGCGCTTCTAAACCGACTTCTCATCTCTCCTCGTTGCACGCGGGGCCCGATTCGTCAGGCGAATCGGGCCCCGTTGTGCATTCTGCGGCATCAACCCGCGTTCACGCAGGCAACGCTCGGCGCGGTATAGGCAGAGGGATAGGGCGACTCCGGTCCGCTAACGAGCCTCAAGCGCTGCGTGGCGAGAACATCGGCCTCCACTTGCTCGCGGCGCGTGAGCGTCGCTGCTTCGCCCGCAGGCTGTGATTCGTTCACGCTGCAAAGCAGATTCCTTCCGCTCGATAACTGCACTGGCGTCTGGTAGGCCGAACCCGGCGGCGCGGCCAGCGCGCAGGTACTGCACAACGCCGCGGCGCAAATAACGGCGTATCCCGGCAAGACGATCTTCATGGCTCGCTCCTCACATTGCGGTGATTCATCTTGTGCCAACGGTCGGTCTGGTTCCAGAGCGAATTCTGAAAATCACTCTTGCCATGCGCTCAAGGATCGGGGCGCCCGCACGGGCGGCGGGCGCGATCGGCCGGCAGGCCGAGATTTCAGCCTGCGGCTCGGGCCGATTCTGAAATCTCGGATCAGCGATGGACATGGGGCGGGTGTCGATGTCGAAAATGCCAGATAAATCAATGGATTGCGGATTATTCGCGATGCCCGCGCGCGCTGGCACGGCTACTGCTTTATAGAGGCCCGGCGGCCTATCCCTCGATAGCCGCAGCCCTTATTAAACAAGCACCGGAGACGCGACGCAGTCCGGTCGCGAAAACGAAGGAGACATCCCGTGCAGAACAGCGCATCCGCATCAGCCGCCTCGCAGGTGAACCAGGCGGTTCCCGAGTCATCCCCGACGACGCAAACCCGCTTCTGGCCCGAAGGCTGGTGGAAGCTGATGGAAATCCGCATCGGCATCATTCCGCTGCCGATCTACGTGATCCTGTTTGCGCTGATCGCTGGCTTCGCGGTCACCGGCAAGGTGCCCGGCGAAATCTCGATGGCCATCGCCGTGCTCGCTTTTTGCGGCTTCACGTGCGCCGAACTCGGCAAGCGCTTGCCGCTGTTGCGCAATATCGGCGCGGCGGCGATTCTCGCGACCTTCGTGCCTTCGGCGCTCGTGTACTACCACGTGCTTCCCAAGCCCGTGCAGCACCTCACGGTCGAGTTCACGAAGCAGACCAACTTCCTGTATCTCTTCATCGCATCGATCATCGTCGGCAGCATTTTGAGCATGGACCGGCGCGTGCTGATTCAAGGCTTCCTGAAGATCTTCATTCCGCTTGCGGCGGGCACGGTGGCGGCGACCATCGTGGGCACCGCAGTCGGCGCGGCGCTCGGCCTCGGCGTCAAGCACACGCTGCTCTATATCGTCGTGCCGATCATGGCGGGCGGCGTGGGCGAAGGCGCGATTCCGCTTTCCGTCGGCTATTCGGAAATCATGCACGTGGCGCAAGGCGACCTGTTCGCGCAGGTGCTGCCGCCCGTGATGCTCGGCAGCCTCATCGCGATCATCCTCTCGGGCATGCTCGACATGCTGGGCAAGCGCATGCCGCATCTCACCGGCAACGGCCGTCTGCAAGTCGGCGCGACCGATGAACTGGCGTCCCAGGACGAAGAAGTCCGCGGGCACGTGGACGTGAGCCACATCGCAGCCGCCGGTATCACGGCGATCACGCTGTACCTCATCGGCCTGATGGCGAACAAGCTGTTCGGCCTGCCCGCGCCGGTCGCCATGCTGTTCCTCGCCGTGCTCGTGAAACTCGCACGCGCGGTTTCGCCGCCGCTGCAGGAAGGCGCGTTCGTGGTCTACAAGTTCTTCTCGACGGCGGTCACGTACCCGCTGCTGTTCGCGATCGGCGTGGCGATGACGCCGTGGGACAAGCTCATGGCCGCGTTCACGCTCGTCAACGTCGTGACGATCGCTGCAACCGTGGTCACGCTCATGGGCACAGGCTTCGTGGTGGGCCGCCTGATGAAGATGTACCCTATCGACACCGCAATCGTGAACGCGTGCCATAGCGGCCAGGGCGGCACCGGCGACGTGGCGATCCTCACCGCCGCGAACCGCATGCAGTTGATGCCGTTCGCGCAGATCGCCACGCGCATCGGCGGCGCCATCGTCGTGACCGTGACGCTCATCCTGCTCGCGCACTTCGGCGCATGACGCGCGGGTGTGCGTCCCTCGCACGCGCCTTCGCGATTGCAGCGCCGGTGCTTCCGGCGCGCGGTATCCGCTGAACCCGCCGTCTGGCGGCAGCCAATCGACGAGGGTGAACGTGCGCAAGCGTTACAAGGGCATTCCATGGTGGGGATGGGCGGCGGCGGCCGTGCTGTATGTGGGCGCGGCCGTCGCCGCAGTGGAGTTCGCATGGAACCGCGCGATCGATGCGCTCGCCGACGTTGGCGAGCACCGGCTCGACCTCTACACGGCGAGCCTGAAAAGCGAGCTGGGGCGCTTCGAGATGGTCCCCGCGCTCGTGGCGCGCCAGGACAGCGTGCGCGCGCTGCTCAAGGCGTCGCCCGACGAAGCGCGCGGCATGTTGCCCGCGGTCGATGCCTATCTTGAAGCCGTCAACAACGATGTCGGCAGCGGCGCCGTCGATGTGATCGACGCGCACGGCACGGTGATCGCCGCGAGCAACTGGAACCAGCCGGTCAGCTTCGTCGGCACCAACGTGTCGTATCGCCCGTACTTCAAGGACGCGCTCGCACAGGGCCGCGGCCGCTTCTTCGGCATTGGCACGAACACCGGCATTCCGGGTCTGTACTTCGCGAATGCGATCCATGATGGCGGTACGGCAATCGGCGCGGCGGCGGTGAAGGTCAGCGTCGATGCGCTCGAATCCGCGTGGCGCGCGCCCGGCGAAGCGGCGATCGTCGTCGACAGCAACGGCGTGATCGTGATCTCGACCCAGCCCGAATGGAAATTCACCGCCGTGCGCGCCATCACCGAGCCGCAGCAGCGCGACATTCAGGCGTCGCGACAATACGCGGGCCGGATTGTCGAGGCGCTGCAATACCGCCGCGTTGGCGACTGGAACGACAGCGCGTGGATCGGCATCTTCCCCGACCTGCGCCGCGCGGGCCGCACTGCCCGCTTTCTCGTGATGTCGCGCCCCGCGCCGCAAGGGCAAGACACGATCATGGTGCTGCTCGACACGGCGGGCGCGCGGCGGCAGCAGCGCCTCGCGTTCGCGTTCGTGACGGGTGTGTTTCTGATCGCCGCGCTCTATGCGTTGTACGCGGTGCAGCGCCGTCGCGTGATTGTGGAAAAGCTCAAGTCGCAAGAAGCTTTGCGGCGCGCGAACGATCAGCTGGAAACGACCGTTGCGCAGCGTACTGCCGCGCTCACGCAAGCCAACGCGCAAATGCAGCGCGAGATCGCCGAACGCGAACGCACCGAGCAGCGCCTGCGCGCCACGCAGCAAGAGGTCGTGCATGCCGGCAAGCTGGCCGTGATCGGCCAGATGGCGGCGGGGCTCACGCACGAGCTGAATCAGCCGCTCGTCGCGATCCGCACGCTCTGCGACAATGCGCGTACTTTCTTCGAGCGTAATCAACCCGCACAGGCGATCGCCAATCTCGAACGCGTTGGGCGCCTCGTGGACAGCATGGCGGTGCTCACGAGCGAGTTGAAGGCGTTCGCGCGCAAGCCGGAGGTGGAGCGCGTGGCGGTGTCGCTTGGCGAAGCCGTCGCGCATGCGCGGCTCATTTACGAATCGCGTATTCGCGACGAAGCGGTGCGGCTCGATGTGCGCATTGCGCCGGGCACGACGGTGTATGCGGAGTCGAGTCAACTGCAACAGGTGATCGTCAATCTGCTGGGCAATGCGCTCGACGCCGTGCGCGACGCGAGCACGCGCGTGATCGCGATGGCGGCCGGCGAGGCTGATGCGCAAGGCCGCGTGCGCTTTACGATCGACGACAGCGGCCCCGGCATCGCGCCCGAAGTGCTGGCGCATCTGTTCGAGCCGTTCGTGACGACCAAGCCGCGCGGGCAGGGCCTGGGTCTTGGGCTCGCGATCACGTCGCGCATTGTCGAAGGCTTTGGCGCGAAAATCACCGCAACGAATCGCGACGAAGGCGGGGCCCGCTTCACGATCGAATTCGCGGCCGCCGAGCCGCAAAGGACAGAACATGGCAGATGAGATTCGCGTGCTGGTCGTCGAGGATGACGAAAATGTCCGCATCGGCGTCGAGCAGGCGGTGGCGCTCGCGGGCTTTCCGGTGAGCGCCTATGCGTCGGCGGCCGATGCGTATGTGGACATCGCGCCTGGCGCTCCGATCGTGATCGTCTCGGACGTGCGCATGCCCGGCATCGACGGCCTGCAACTGCTCGATCATGTGATGTCGATCGACCCGCAAATTCCGGTGCTGCTGATTAGCGGGCACGCGGACATTTCGACTGCG
Source organism: Paraburkholderia sp. JHI869 (assembly GCF_038900775.1). Lineage (NCBI taxonomy): Bacteria > Pseudomonadati > Pseudomonadota > Betaproteobacteria > Burkholderiales > Burkholderiaceae > Paraburkholderia > Paraburkholderia sp. JHI869. Next base: position 6,906 of record NZ_JAYMSC010000018.1, on the reverse strand, counting down.
GTCAGCGCGATGCGCGTGGGCGCCTACGATTTCATCGAAAAGCCGTTCTCGTCCGATGTGATCGCGGGCCGCGTGGCGCGCGCGGTCGAGAAACGGCGGCTCACGCTCGAAGTCGAGGGCCTGCGCGCTTCGCTGCACAACTGGCAGGGGATCGAGGCGCTGGTGCTCGGCAAGTCGCCGGCCATGGCGGAAGTCCGCAAAAAAATTCTGCGTCTGGCCGATACATCCGTTTCGGTGTTGATCACCGGCGAAACGGGCACGGGCAAGGAACTCATCGCACGCAGCCTGCATGATTTCAGCGCGCGGCGCGACGCGCATTTCGTGGCGCTGAACTGCGGCGGACTGCCCGAGCAGGTGTTCGAAAGCGAACTGTTCGGCCACGAAGCGGGCGCATTCACGGGCGCGATCAAGAAGCGCGTGGGCAAGATCGAATGGGCGAACGGCGGCACGCTCTTTCTCGACGAGATCGAAACGATGTCGATGCCGCTGCAGATCAAGATGCTGCGCGTGCTGCAGGAGCGCGTGGTCGAGCGGCTGGGCGCGAACGAACTGATTCCGGTGGATTGCCGCATTGTCGCTGCATCGAAAGCCGACCTCGTCGAAGTCTCGGCCGAGGGCAACTTCCGCGCCGACCTGCTGTACCGGCTGAACGTCGCGCAGATCGAACTGCCGCCGCTGCGCGAGCGGCGCGAAGATGTCCCACTGCTATTCGAGCATTTCGTGCTTGCGGCCGCGCGCCGTTTCGGCACGCCAGCGCCGGTCGTGACCGCTGCACAGGTGTCCGAACTGATGACGCATGCGTGGCCTGGCAACGTGCGCGAGTTGCAGAATGTCGCGGACCGCTTCGTGCTCGGGCTGACCGGCGATAGCCTGCTAACCGCTGGCACGGCAACGGCGAAAGGCGAGACGCTTGCGGACCAGATTGCTTACTTCGAGCGGATGCTCATCGAGAATACGCTGCGCCGCCATCATGGCAACGTCGCCCAGGCGAGCGACGAGCTTGGCATGCCGAAGAAAACGCTTTACCACAAGCTGCGTCAACTGAAGATCGCCGCCCGCGACTCGCAGGGCGAGGAGAAGGACGAGAAAGACGTCTAACCTCGAGCCGCTAGCCTTTAATCGGGCTAGTTGGTGCGGTACGTGGTCGTCGACGATTGCAGCTTCGTGAGCGCACCGTTCTTGAGCCGGAACCAGCCTTCCGAGCCTTGCATCACGACTTCATCGGGTTGCCAGAACACGCGCTTGATCGTCATGCGTGTGGTTACGTGCTGCACGAGCGGCGGATTATGGCGAAAGTCGTACAGCACCGGGCCGTAGGCGGTCTGCACGAGCATGCGCGTGATCGTGCTGTTATCGTGGCCCACTTCGTCGAAATGCGCGAGCGTCTTCGCGTCGAAGCGGTCGAAGATATCCTTGCCGAGGACCGCCACGAAGTCGCGGTCGTCGCGCACGAATTGCACCGTGCCTGCGGGGGTGGCGAACGAGCCGGTCGCGTCGCTTTGGGCGTGAGCGCAAGTCACGAGCGAGGCGGCGGTGAGCGCGGCGAGTAACAGTCGTTTCATGTTTCTTTCCAGTGGGTTCGCAGCATTTTCTCATTTTTGCGGCTGCGTCGAAGCCTTAAGCATTTGAAAGCGCCGCAAGCAACTGATTCTTCACAATAGCCGTCGCCCGCGGCTGGCGGCCGAACTCGTACCAGGCCACGTGCCGTCGCCACGTGGGGCCGGGAATCGGCTTGACGAAGAGCTGAGGGTCGTCGGTCCACGCGGCGTGCCGCAGGCTCGGCACGATCGAAACGCCGACGTTCTGCCGCACCAGATCGGCAATCGCCGCAATCGAATTCATCTCCAGCACCGGCTTGACCTCCACGCGCAGGCGGCGCAGCAGGCTCGTCACATGCCGGCCGGTTAGCGAGTCCGCTTCGAAACCGATGAAGGGCAAGCGCTTGAGCAGCGAGGCGGCGGTTGCGTCGGCGGGAGCGACCGCGGGATTGGCCAGCAGCACGAGCGGCTCCTCATAAAGCGACTCCCACGCTTCGGGCAGCGTAGTGGTGCGGGGTTCGCTGATGATGACCGCCGCGTCGATCTCGCCCGCGCGCACCTGGCGCTCCAGTTCCGGGCTGCTGCCATGCGTGAGGCGCACCTTCAGCGCGGGGTAGGGCACCTTGAGCTTGATGACGTTGGCGGCGAGAAAGCCCATCGACGATACGGTCGCGCCAATCGTGACCGTGCCTTCGATGCTATGTGTGTCCGCCACGCCGCGCAGCAGCGAGTCGTAGGCCGCGACCACCGTGCGTGCCTGCTCGAGGATCGAGCGGCCCGCGTCGTTGAGCTGGATGCTCCGGCCGCTGCGATCGAACAGCTGACGCTGGCACACACGCTCCAGCGTGCGCATTTGCGCGCCGACTGCCGCGTGGGTCAGCGCCATGCGATCGGCGGCGGCCGCCATCGTGCCGTGCTTCTCGATCGCCAGAAAGGTCCGCAGCATCCGGATTTCACTCATGTTCCGCCTCCTCGGGCGCGCTTTTTAGCAGGTCTTGCCGTGCCTGCATGATCGCACGAAACACAAAAAAATCTTTCCTTTCAAGAAACAAAATAACGCTTTTTATTTTATTTCTCTCGCTCGAAAATCGGTTCATCACAAGCTCATGTGTTTCCAGTACGGAGTTAATCGATGCCGCAAATCCAGCCGTTTCCCTTCGTCAGCGTGTCCGGCAAGCCCTATGAGCGCGGGGTGCAATATGGCCGCGCCGTGGCCGACCGCGTTCGTTTGAGTGCGTCGCGCTACGGCCGGACGCTGCGCAATATCGGCTACAGCGAGGCTGCGCAGATGGCGCTCATCCGCTCGCTCGAACAGGCCATCGGCGAGTTCCAGCCGGCGTATCTGGACGAAATGCGCGGCATTGCGGCGGGCGCGGACGTGCCGTTCGAAGACATCGTCATGATCAACGCGCGCACCGAAGTGCTGGCCAAGGCGCGCGTCGAAAAGACGACGCCCGCCGACGCCGAAGACGAAGACGGCTGCACGGGCGTGCTCGTGCTGCCGTCGCGTTCTGCGAACGGGCAACTGATTCACGCGCAGAACTGGGACTGGAAAGCCGACTGCGTCGACACTGGCATCGTCCTGCGCGTGCGTAACGACGAGGGGCCAGACTATCTGACCTTCGTCGAAGCGGGCGGCCTCGCGCGCAGCGGCCTGAATGCCGCGGGCGTGTCGATCACGGCGAACTACCTCGAATCGGATCGCGACTTCGCGCAGATGGGCGTGCCGCTCTCGCTGCTGCGCCGCCGCGTGCTCGAAGAACCGGTATTCGCCAACGCGTTGCGCACGATCGCCATCACGCCCAAGTCGTGCTCGAACAACATCATGCTGGGCATGGCCGAGGGTTTCGGCATCGACTTCGAGTGCGCGCCGGACGAGGCTTTTCCGATCTGGCCAGGAGACGATCAACTGATCGTGCATGCGAACCACTGGATGAGTCCGGTCGCCCGCACCAAGCTGCGCGACACCGGCGGTGAAAACTCGCCCGACAGCTACTACCGCGACTGGCGCGTGCGCCAGTTGCTCAACGTGGCGCCGAAGGTGGACCGCAATGCGGTCAAGGCTGCGCTGTTCGACGCGTTCGGTACGCCGCATTCGGTGTGCCGTCCGCCGCGTCCGGGCACGCGCCACACGCTGAGCGCAACGGTCGCGATGATCGTCATGCAACCGGCCAGCGGCGAGATGGACGTCGCACCGATGCCGGCGCTCAATCGCGTTTTCACGCGCTACAGCTTGCAGCACGAGCCGATTGCCGAAGCGGCTTGATGCGCGCAAGACACACGATCAGAAACGAATCAGGAGGAGAGACCGATGTCCGAAGTTGCAGAAAAGCCGCTTGCGGCTGTCACCGCGAAAGCCGAAGCGCTCTATGACCTGGGTTCGACCACGGTGTATGCAAGCCGGCACGATGCGCGGTTTCCATACACGCTCTACGTGCCGCCCGAAGTGACCGCGCCTGGCAACGATGTCGAACTGGTCGTCTTGATGCACGGCACCGGCCGGCAATTCATTCAGTACCGCGATGCATTTGCTGGCTTTGGCCGCTGGAACCGCTGCATCGTGCTATGCCCGCTCTTTCCCGTGGGCGTGCGCGGCAATGGCGACCGCAACGGCTTCAAGCGCCTCGTGGAAGGCGACATCCATTACGACAAAGTACTGCTCGATATGGTGAGCGAAGTAGGCGAACGTTACGGCAAGCGCTTCGAGAAGTTCGCGCTGTTCGGCTACTCGGGCGGCGGGCAGTTCGTCAACCGCTTCGCCTACGTTCACCCTGAACGCTTGTGGGCGGCCACCATAGGGGCGCCGGGCAACGTGACACTGCTCGATTCTTCGAAGGCCTGGTGGCTGGGCGTGGGCGGTTTCGAGCGGCAATTCGGCAAGCCTTTCGATCTCGCCGCATTGCGCCGTGTGCCGGTGCAAATGGTGGTGGGCCGCGCGGACCTCGAAACATGGGAAATCACCGTGCGCGACGATAGCCCGATGTACCTGCCGGGTATCAACGACGCGGGCAGAACGCGCCCTGAGCGGCTCAGGGCGCTCAAGGCATCGTTCGAGGCGGCCGGCGTTGGCGTGCGCTTTGACGAACTCGAGAACATCGCCCACAGCGGCCTGCAGGTGGTCGAGGTGGTCCAGGACTTCTTCGCGCAAAGTCTGCGCGCGATGCGCACGGGAGCCTAAGCCGATGAACGCCGATAGCGAAGCCAGAAAGATCCGCAAAGTCATTATCACGACCGTGGCGGGCGGCACGTTCGAATGGTTCGACTTCGCGGTGTACGCCTATTTTTCGAGCCTGATTGCGCGGACCTTCTTCGCCGGCGTGAATCGCGGCGAGTCCTTGCTGCTGACGTTCGCGACGTTCGCGGTCGGGTTTCTCGTGCGGCCGATAGGCGGCGTGGTCATGGGCATGTATGCCGACCGCGCAGGGCGCGTGAAGGCGCTCTCGTGGATCATGGTGGCGATGTCCGTGGCCTCGCTGCTGCTGGCGTTGACGCCGGGCTACGCCACGCTGGGGCTCGCGGCGCCCATTCTCGTGGTGATCGGCCGCCTCGTGCAGGGCTTTGCGGTGGGGGCGCAGTTCGCGCTCTCGTCGGTCACGATCTACGAGGTGGCGCCGCCTGGCAAGAAGATGTTCTACGGCAGCTTCAACATGGTCTCGCTCGGCGTGGCGGCCATGCTGTCCTCGGGTAGCAGTTACCTGCTGACGAGTCATCTCTCGCACGCCGCGCTCGCCGCGTGGGGATGGCGAGTGCCGTTCCTGATCGGCGCACTCGTCGGGCCCATCGGCTTCTACATCCGCCATCACATCGGCGAGTCGGACGACTTTCAGCGCATGCAGGCGCGCCCCGCCGCGCAGGCGCCGGCGCTCGTGCGTGCGCGTCAGTTCTTGCGCGAAAACGGCGATGCGCTCGTGTGCGCGATGGGTGTGATGATTGCCGGCACCTCGCTCAACTACGTGTGGAATGCGTATCTGCCGAACTATGCGCAGTTCCAGTTGCATCTGTCGCTCGGATCGACGCTGCGCGGCGTGTTCGTGACGAGTCTCGTGATGTCGATCCTCTCGCCCGTGTTCGGCAAGCTCGCAGACCGTATTGGCGCATATCGTTTGTTCTGCTTATTTATTGCAGGGTGGATGGCGTGCGTCTTTCCGCTCTTCTGGTACCTGCTTGCCCAGCCGAGCGAGAACAGGCTGATGTTCGTGCAGATCGTCGGCATGCTGTTCCTCACGCTCCAGGGCGCGGCGCACCCCGGCATGCTCGTGAAGATCTTTACCGTGCAGGGCCGCTCGACCGGTGTTGCGATCGCGTATAACACGGCGGTGATGCTGTTTGGCGGGCTGGCGCCGTTTTATATCTCGGTCGTGGCGCGATTTACCGACGCCAGATTCATTCCGCCGGGCTATTTGTTCGGCACGAGTCTGCTGGCCATCGTGCTCGTGCTGCTCACGCGCACGGGGCGGCGCGTGCTGCACGACGACCGCGCGCAGCGCAGCTACGAAGCGCAGACGTCTTCAGCCTGATTGCGGCGCGGCTACGCGAGCAGGTCTTCGTAGAACGCGCCGAACGCGCGCGTGGGGTGAGCGATCTGTATTTCGAGGATCCACAACCCGGCGGCCGGCACCGTTTCGAAGTCGCCGAGATCGCCGGCCCGGTAGATGGCGTGCGGAAAGTCGCTCACGCGATGGCCTTTGATATCGACGTTCAAGCGCCAGCCGTAGATTCGTGCGCGTTCGGCGGCAAATTCGTAGAGCGCCCGTCCGCTGCAGCCCGTGCTGCGCCAGTGGATGGCCACCTCGTCGTAAATGATCTTGACGTCGCGCGCGCAGCGCCGCATTTCCGGGTCGCTGCCGGTGACGAAAGTGGCGCCCGCGTCGCCTTCGTGCTGGTTCCACACCACGCCCAGGTCGATGAAGAAGATGTCGTCCGCGCCCAGCACCGGGTCGCCTTCTGAGCGCTCCTTGAAGATGCGCAGCGTGTTTTCGCCGAAGCGGATCAGCACGGGATGCCAGATGCGGTCCATGCCCAGTGCTTCGAGTATGGCCCGGCCGCGGGCGTTGGCCTCCGATTCCCGCATGCCGGGCGCGATGGCGGCCGCGATCTGCTCGATCGCCTTCCAGGTCATCGCGCGTGCGTGCTCCATGGCGGCCGGCGAGAATTTTTCGCCAACAGCTTCCTTGCTGCCAGTGTTCACCTGATGTCGCTCCCGTTGTCTTGCCGCCCATTGCGCCGGAGACCCGGCGGGCTGGCGCGCTATATTCTCGCGTATATTTCGGTGCGTTGACAACCGTCACGATGGACGGCGCGCGGTGAGCCTGCCGCGCCGGCGGTAAACGGAAGAGGCGCCCGGCCCGCGGAACAGTGTCCGCGGGCC